>CAYNXM010000042.1:0-25975 GCA_964401105.1 uncultured Lyngbya sp.
TAAATTATTGAGGATACTTATTTTAACCAGTTTTTTCTCTAGCATCGCTATTATTAACAATACAGCTTTTGTTAAGAGTGAAGATAGTCGCTTAATAAACTCAACTCTAATTTCTCAGAATAACGAAAAATTAGAGACCTCGTTCCTGTAATGTATTCAAGTCAAAACTCCAGAAAATAACTGTTGAATCATCACCTGCTGAAATCAGAACATCGCCATCTCGACTAAAGTTTATATCATTAACACCAGCAGTATGTCCTTCTAAAGTTTTGAGAAACTGGCTATCTGTTCTCCAAAGCTTAATTGTTTTATCAACACTAGCAGAAGCCAAAATGTTTTCACTTGGATGAAAAGCTACACTCTTGACGGTATTACTGTGACCCTTCATAGAGTAGAGTAAGTAAAATAAATTGCCTTCTTTTTTCCATAGTTTGATAGAACCATCAGCACTTGCAGAAGCAATAGACTGACTGTCTGCACTCCATCTAACATCATGAACAGTTGCAGTATGCTCCTCCAAAGTCCCTATCAAGTCACGATTTTTACTCCAGATTTTAACTGTATAATCAGATCTTCCTGAAGCGATAAAGTTTTGATATGGGCTGAGAACAATACTATTAAAGCTCTCATCTCCAAAGCTAATTTGATTATGCAGTAAGGGAAGTTGACGTTCTCTGATAAAAAGAATATTATCAATTCCATTGAAAAACACTATATTTAGCTTTTGCATAATATTTAATAATTCTTCTGGCTTCGCTTTTACAGTTTTGACAAACCCTTGGTTAACCTTCCAGAATGATATGTAATATTCGCTAATATCTCTGTTAGATGAAATATCGAATATTTCGTCATTGCTTTTTCCAAAGCTAACATCATTAAATCTCTTGTCAGATTGAATCAATTGTAGTGGGTTACTCCAAAATCTGATACTGTTGTCATCACTACCAGAAACTATCATTAGTCTCTGATTACTTTGACTAAAATCAACATCAGTTACACTACCAGTGTGTCCTTTGAAGATAGAGATTAAATCTTTGTTTACTCCTTGTTTGATATCAGAGGAACTTTTATCTAGTATATTGTCGTAGTTTCCAATTTTCCAAACTCTAATTATTCCATCTTGATCAGCCCCAGCCAATAAGTTATTCTCTTGATCGGAACTAAAAGCAACACTCCTTCCACCTTCAAAGCTATTCAATAGTTTCCCATCAAGACTCCATAGTTTTATTAAGCCTTTATCATTTGCAGAAGCAATTATGTTTCCTTGCAAACTAAAACTCAAGCTTGTAACTCGTCCTTCATGCCCTTTTAAAGTTCTGATTAATTTTCCCTCTTTGTTCCAGAGTTTAATGGTACTATCACTACTAGCTGAAGCAAGATTTTTATTGTCTGGACTGTTGATCTGCCAGGTGAGCGACAAGCTTTTTCAATGACTCCAAATTTTCCCCTGTCGGAACTAGCTCCTCACTCATAACTCGTCGGCGTGTATCCCTTCGTTGTTCTTTGCCAATGGCATTTTCATCTAACTGAGTTAAACGAACAAAAATATTACGAACTAAATCTTGTTCATCTGGTTTTAAGTTCTGATAAACAGCGTCAGCAGTGCGGGCGATCGCTTTTTTAACTCCACCAATTGCATGATATTCTTCCCATAATAACCACCGTCCATGTCGTCGTTTCCACAACTCTTGAAGCGCGTGTTGTAATAGCGGCATTGCTCCGGGTTCAGTCTCAACATCATCCAAGATTGAGTCACTTAAACCCTCTGCAAATCGCAAACCCACTTGTTCGGCTTGTCGTTCCATTGCTTGCTTTAACTCCTGTGAATTCATCGGAGCCATTAACAATTGTTGGGCTTCCATCAACTCTTTCAGTTGAACATAAGGAGCGCATTCTCCCCAAAAATCAGCCCGCATGGTAATCACAACTTTCTGAGTTTGAATGAATTCAACTAATCGATTAATAAATTTGACTCGTAAGTTTTCATCGTTACAAAGGGTGAATAATTCCTCAAACTGATCCACCACAACCAACTGTTGTTCTAGTGTTTTCGATAAACTTGCCTCCAATTGTTCGACTGGATTGTTACTGGGAGTGAGATAGGCAACTTGAGATTTGGGATTGAGTCCTAAAGCTGGAATTAACCCCGCTAAAATAACCGATGATTTCCCACTTCCCGACATTCCTAAAACAGCTAGAAAGTTATGCCGCTCTAACTTTTGTTGTAGCTGTTGAATTAACCGATCTCGTCCAAAGAAAAATTTCTGGTCTTCTGGACGAAAAGGATACAACCCCTTAAAATGAGGATCAGTATCATACTCAGGTGGGGATTCGCCCAAAGCCAGAGCATTAAAGCTAATTTCAATCACTTCTGTACAAAGGCTGTTGAGTTCTTGAAGTGCGTCAAAACGTTCTTTCTTAGCAGTATCACTCAGAACATCTAGATGAGTATTGAGTGTCTTTTTAAAGTGTTTTGATGTTGATTAAATTTATCCTGTAAGATTGGTGCTTGCTGCGGTATAACTTCTTCTAAACGAGATAATCCCTGCTCGATTTCTAAATGGGTCGGTTCTCGGTCTAAAGAGTCACTAAAGAGCGGTTGACCTCCTAAGCGATTAAATAGAGCAGGAAACAGAATATCGAATCGTTCGGCTAAAGTTGCGGTTGCTTCCACCAAAGACAAATCCACGAACCCATGTTCATAAAGCCGTTGGTAGAACTGTGCGGATAACAATCCTGCTGTTTTTATCGTGATTTTCTGGGTCATGGCAATTACAGCCGGAATGCCCAAGTCTCGGACTAAACGTTATCCCAAACCTCCCAAGGCTGCCTCAGTCTGAGAGGCTTCGAGTACAGCACTTTCACAGGCTGAGAGAAAGACAAAATGGGGTAATCCTCGCCGTTCCCCTAAACGGTCTAATCGTTGAATTAACTCTGTATCTACAACGGGTTCAACTTGATTGTTCTCTCCCGAAAAGTAGAGCCAAGTTTTATGATTGCGGTATTGACCATGACAAACAATATGCAGCAAGGTGTAGTTCTGTTGGGTCAGTTGTCCGCAAAGTTGGTCTAGGGTGGGTGTCCCAACTGCTCCGGGTGTCGAGGCGAGGACATCGGAGGGAATGCCACCTAATGCCGTCTGAATACTCTCTACAGTTTCGCTGGCGTTGAAAGGATGGAGGTTGTAAGAGGAAAGACTTTCTGGGTTGGCAACGAATATTAAGGCTCTGAGGTCTTGTCGGCCAATGGGAGGAAAACGGCGCTCAGCATGGCTGGGGATGTAAAAGGAGAACAGAATCCGATGGTTGAGGGCGATGAAGTCCCATTTAGTCGGAACGCACAACCAGTGCCAGTAGAGGAATTTCAGGTCTTTGGCTTCAACGCAGAACAAAACTCGAACTTGTGAGTTATCGCTTCTGCTACTGATGGCTTCGATGAACGCATCTCGGATGTCTGCTTGAAACAGCGCTTTTCCCAGGAGTGTGCCGTATTTTCGGGGTTGATGCCGGAGTTGGGTGAGTTTGCGGAAGTCATCTTTGCAGAGGTGGAGAGTTCCGGTGGTATGTTTGGGGAGTAAATTTCCCGAACTGGTGCGTTTGACCACAACAGGCCAACTGTCAGGCTGCCACTGGCGTTGAATTGTAATCTCAAAGATGTTCATTTTGAACTTCACCAGAGTTATGATAGTTGAGGTTTTCTCCCCAATCTCATTTAAGATTATCTAGTAATGACCCAACAACTGCGTGTATATGTTCCGCCTCATCCCTTAGTGAAACATTGGTTAGCGATCGCCCGCGACAGCGCTACTCCTCCAGCTTTGTTCCGTACTGCCATGATCGAATTAGGTCGTTGGCTGACTTATGAAGCGGCGCGTGATTGGTTACCCACCATAGAGACAACAGTCCAAACCCCACTGACAGAATGTCCTGCGACCTATGTTAACCCAACGGTTCCCATTGCAATTATACCCATATTACGAGCCGGTTTAGCTTTGATGGAAGGCATTCAAGGGGTGGTGCCCTCCGCGTCGGTGTATCATTTAGGAATGGTTCGCAACGAAGAAACCCTAGAATGCACCAACTATTTAAATAAGCTACCGCCTCAATTTGCCCCAGAAACTCGAGTGATTATCAGTGAGCCGATGTTAGCCACAGGGGGTACAATAATGGCAACCCTGGAAGAACTAACTAGCCGAAAAATTGATCCGGCTTTAATCAGAATTATTTCAATTGTAACTGCTCCCCCAGCATTGCAACGCTTAAGCCAAGCTTATCCCAGTTTACAAATTTATAGCGCCATCATAGATGAAGGTCTCAATAGTAAAGGATACATTGTTCCTGGGTTAGGAGATGCAGGCGATCGCACATTTGGAACTTAGGGAGACAGGGTCAAACAAACAGCCGCACTGTACAATTAAACAATTAGTGAACAGATCTAGTTCTATGAGCAATCAAGATGGATTTACAAGTGGGTTAGTGGTTGGTAGTGTTTTAGGCGGCATCGTGGGGGGAGTATTGGGGGTTGTACTCAATCAGCGCTTATCAAAAGAGACATCAAACCTCCAGCAATCCGATCTTAACCCCCAGCAGCACAACTCATTAGAATCTGAAAATATCGAAACGGCACGCTTGAGTTTAGAAGATAAAATTGCTCAACTCAATCAAGCTATTGACGATGTTCGTCATCAGCTGAATACGGTGAATGGTAATGCCATGGTTGAAAGACCGAATCGCTATGATGGAGAGGAGCGTTGAGGCAGAATAAATGAAAACAAATATGCTACACTAAAATTTAGTGTAATTTTTAAAGTTTAGCATTAGGTTAATAAAATCAATGAGTTCACCATTACTTCTATTGGCTCAAACAGTATCCCAATTTCTTTCGATTTACATGGTTCTGATTTTTATTAGAATCCTATTAAGCTGGTTTCCCAATGTTGATTTATACAGCTCACCTTGGTCGATTCTGACTCAGTTAACCGATCCTTATTTAAATTTTTTCCGCTCCTTTATTCCACCTCTAGGAGGAATCGATTTTTCTCCGATTATTGCAATTTTCTTACTGCAAATCGTGGCTTCAATTGTACCCCAGTTACTATTTAGTCTGGCTTAGTCTGATTGAAGCTAAAAAATTGGAGAAATCATCCGGATTTTGATGGCACTCAGTACAGCCATCTTTTTAATTCAACTCACTCTCAAGCAGCTCAAGACATTGTCTGGGATGAAAGAAGCTAGATAATGTCTGAGTCTCGGTCAATTGTTGAGCAGTATTATTCCTTGCTTGAAATCTTAGAGCAGGCTAAGGCTGAACAGATATTAGATAAATGACGTTTAACATAGAATCAGTTAAACGCCCTTAGGCTTTTTTGATTGGGATTGATTATTATTGGCATTTTGTATTCAACTGTTGCCTTAGCCTAGCAACAACTAACTCGGTCTATCGGAGCGCTGTTGCTTATTTGCGTTAGCGTGTGCGTCAGCCTGAAGGGTTTGCAGACGTAAGAGTAACGTCTCAACCTCGGCTTGCAGATGCAGAAACTTCACTTGTTGATCGACGCTATACACAGATTTCATCGTAGCTTCAGTCTTAGAAGCCGATTGACTCTGAGCCTGAGCGGTCTCAACAGGCTTTTTCGGAGACAGGGTGGACGGACGAGTTGACATCAGTAGTTGACTAGGCATCTATACTTAACTTGCAAAACTTAACTATATCGTAACTTAAAAGTAAACAATTGTTAAGACACCAGTTAAGGGGTTTTCAGTAGCTCGTCGGACAATTGTGAAAATTTTGAGCTAAATAAGAATGGCACTGAACCCGCTTTTTTGTCAAGCGGCTGCCAAATTGTGCTTGGTGAAGTGAAAGTCTTGGCTGACAATAGAGATAGAGGACTATATCAATTAAGTACAACCCAATTACCTTAAACATTCTTAACACCATGACAACGACATTGAGTTTAAACGAAACAAAATCTCGCCTCAACTGCTGGCCGGGGTTAATTGAAGCCTATCGTGCCTATCTCCCTGTAACAGATGCTACTCCAGTGATTACTTTGCAAGAAGGTAATACGCCGCTGTTACCAGTCCCTGCCATTGCTGAAGCGATTGGTAAATCAGTACAGGTTTATGTTAAATATGATGGGCTAAACCCCACAGGCAGCTTCAAAGACCGAGGCATGACCATGGCGGTGTCTAAAGCCAAGGAAGACGGTGCAAAAGCGGTGATTTGTGCCAGTACGGGGAATACCTCAGCAGCGGCAGCCGCTTACGCCAGACGGGCTGGAATGAAAGCCTTTGTGGTCATTCCCGATGGATATGTTGCCTTAGGAAAACTGGCTCAGGCATTATTATACGGCGCAGACGTACTGGCTATTGAGGGCAATTTTGACCAAGCCTTAACGATTGTGCGGGAAGCAGCAGAGTATTATCCGGTCACCTTAGTCAATTCCGTTAACCCCTATCGTATTGAAGGCCAAAAAACAGGGGCATTTGAAATTGTCGATGCTTTAGGAGACTCCCCCGACTGGCTCTGTATCCCGGTGGGAAATGCTGGCAATATTACCGCCTACTGGATGGGATTTTGCCAGTATCATAGAAATGGTCTATGCGATCGCTTACCTAAAATGATGGGTTTTCAGGCAGCCGGTGCTGCCCCGATTGTTAAGGGTCATCCCATTACCTCCCCAGAAACCCTGGCCACGGCAATTCGTATTGGTAACCCCGCCAGTTGGGATAAAGCGATCGCCGCCCAGGAAGCCAGTCAAGGCAATTTTGCAGCCGTGACAGATGAAGAGATTTTAGCGGCTTACCGTATCTTAGCAGCAGAAGAAGGTATTTTCTGTGAGCCAGCCAGTGCCGCCTCTGTGGCAGGTTTACTGAAAGTGAAAGATCAAGTGCCTGAAGGGGCTACCATTGTTTGTGTGTTGACGGGGAATGGGCTGAAAGATCCAGATACGGCGATTAACCACAGCGGCAACCCCGTTAAATCTAAAATTGCAGCTAATTTAGATGCCGTTGCCCGTGCTATGGGATTTTAATTGATGATCCGATAGAGACGTTACATGTAACGTCTCTACGCAGATTTTTGATGTTATAGCGCTGCGTTTTATGGTGTTTGACATTTTTCTGTAGTAGGAGTGCCTACTGCTGATCAAACTAGGATTGCTTGAGAATCCCGTCGCGCTCAAGCGAGGGATTCTCAGTTCTAAGACTCGACTTGCTGCGATAGACCGGAGCCTAAAACAGTAGCGGTCAAATCTCCCTGAGCGTTCGGGTCTAAGACCCAAGTCCCCACAGGGCATGTGGTACTCAAAGCTCTTTCTAGAATATTGATGGCTGCGTTATGTTCGCGAAGCGTGGCGTCAGCCGTATCGCGGTCTAACTTACACCCACAAGAACATACATGAGTCCTAGTAGACAGTGACTTTTTGACTGTCTCACCACAACTTGAGCAATTCTGGCTTGTATAGGCAGGATTAACAGCAACCGTTACCTTGCCAAACTTTTGACCAAAATACTCTAACCACTTTCTAAATTGATACCAACCTGCATCATTAATAGATAAGCCTCGACAATGGTTTTTAACTAAGTTCTTAACCCTTAAATCTTCATAGGCTACTAAGTCGTTAGACTTGATTACGCAACGTGCCAGTCTCTTGGCATGTTCTATGCGCTTAGGCGCAGGCTTCGCCAACACGCTGCCTACTTATATTAAGATGTGTCCGACCTAATTTATTAATGGCTGCTCGATAGTTAGATGAGCCTTTGACTTTGCGAGAAACACGTTTTTGGTAAAACTTCAGCCGCTTCTCACCTTGGCGATAAAATCTGGGATTTGGCTCTGTATTCCCCTTAGAATCTGTATAGAACTCCTTCAAACCTACATCTAAACCCACATTAGTATGTGATGGCTCGATGGTTTCTTTGAGCTTGACACTGACACAAAATTGAACATAATACCCATCGGCACGACGGATTAACCTCACCCGTTTAATCAAGCTTTGGTCATAACGCCATAGTTCCCAGGTTCCCTTGAGTTTGAGTTGTTTGAGCCAATTCGAGCAGGTCTTACGACTCGATTTCTCTTCTGAGAAAATTTCCTGGAGAACATCGGACTTCCCTTGCCAAATTGAAGCGCGCAGATCTGCATAAAATTCTCGAACCCTCAAAATTGACCTGCGAATTAAATAAACGAGTAGGATTAGAATGGCAAAACGCCAACCCATATCCCAAATCTGTTGAAACGGGCTTTGTAATAGCGAAATAATCAAAATCGGAATTGAAGTAATTAAAAAAGACAAAAAAATTGTATTAGTTAGCTGGATTTTATCAACATCGTGATTCCTGATATGAGCCAACTCATGTAAGACAACTGCTCGAAATTTAGAACGGGCTTCAGATTTTTTAAAATATCCCATAAACCCATCTGGAAGCCGAATATAGTAATGATGCAGACGACCAAAGACTTGACCTCCATCGAAGCTGAGATCGTCTGTATCCCATAAAAAGGTTGGACGATTGGCTAAGTTAACTTGATCGCAAAGCTGTTCAAGATATGACGTAATTCCTCGAAAGTGATCGTCTTTGAGTTGTGTTAAATTTTCCTTTCTAATTTGCCACTCAGGCTTATGAAAATAGCTAATTCCTGCAATGATAAAATTAAAGAAGCATCCTCCCAACATCCAGAGAACAAGAGATATTAGATACGAGGGTGAAATACTACTTTCTCCAAAAAAAGTATGGTAGAAATTTCCATAAATAAATAGATCTGCACCTAAGATAGCCAGAACAAATAAAACAAATCGAAAATCCGTTTCCTTGGGGAAGCTATCCAGTGGATTTAGACGAATATTTTGTAATCCGTGTAGCTCGAAACATGAATATTTGTTCTTTTGCATATCAAACATCCTCTTCAATAAGATTTTGATGACTTAGCGCGATCAGTTGAGGTGGTTGGGTTAAAGCATGAAATCCAACTGACTTCTTGGCAAAATTTCAACGCTCTTTAATTTTGTCTATCATTAGGTTGACTAGGTAAACTCTTTTTACTTCAGGAATATGATATTGATCGGCAATCGGCTGAAAAACAATTAAGGTTTTTTCATTAAGCTGTTTAATCAGAGTCGCGTTTAATTCAGGGAATGTAGATGGTTTTTGAGGGGGCATTAATTTGATTTTTCGCAAGAATCTTTTGATCATTTCTTGGAGAGAAGGCTTAACTGGCTCTGAAACTAATTCCCAAGCTAAATCTAATATTTTTCCGGCTAACCAAAGGAGAATCCAACTGATTGCGGCTTCCCCAACACCGCCCCCAAATCCTCCCTCTCGATCTTGAGTTGGACCGCTATTTAAAACAACGGATGGATTTTTGAAATAAGCTTTGCTTCTAGGTTAAAATGCAGGTAGTTCTTCTGGGGCAACTTCTGCTAACGTGTGACGAGCTAGGTTAGCAATAGATTGATTTCTAGATGGGTTAGACATCATTCTTATTCAGATTATTTAGTGGTTCTCTTAACGTTATTGCGATCTCGATTATTTAAATCAGGAAAGAAATACGTTCATTGTGCATGGAGTTGAGAATCCAGAATCGATTAATACGTCAGAACTATCAAAAAAATTGAATTTAAAATCTCGAATTTTTTCACTACGAATAATGATATCTCAGATTTTTGCTTTTTGTGGGGTAGCTGACACAATTCCCATCCGAGGAATTAAAATAAGATCTATAACAGTCGGGCACTTAACTCAACTTTACAAAAAGTCTGTAAGAACATCTCTAATCTGTTGCTAACGATTTGTCCTTGCAGAAGGAGAGAAAATCATGGCCTCAAAAAACGCAGCTCGAATTTATCGCGATGTTGAGCAAGCTCACGCTCAACAACAACGCCAACAAGTAATGAATAATCCCCAGAAGTTTATTCAGCAGGCAACGACTCAAGGATACAATCTCACCTTAGATAATTTTGAACACCAACTGAGTCAATTATCTGATGAGGAAGTCGCGAGTATTTTAAATCCGGGCGTTTCACCCAGACGGCATCTTTTCCCGAGATAGATGCATTAACCCAACTCCTCACTAAAATACAGTCAACAAAACTGCCCCGCTGATACCGGGGCTATCGTTTGACTAAAAGAAGGGTTGGAATCTATCAGCACTTATAATCCGGATTAAATTTGCTGTTCGTTAAGGGATTGAGCGCTAATATAATTCAATGGTGTGACGAATCATTAAACTTTAGATCTAAAAAAAATCTTGAGAATTTCAGTCAAGTATTCTTTTACGAGTTGAAGCGAAGATGTCAATGTTTCAAGAAAGTCGTCGTGAATTTGATGATTACCAAACCTATCCTTGTCCGGCTTGTCGATGTGGTAATTTAACCCCCATTACCCTGACAGAGGCTTTAGGTTGCGATATTTGCCGCCATATCTTTACGTTTGATCTTAATCAACATCTGCTCAAAATGGTTGACCGAGAACCCGCTATCACTTGGCGATGGACCGGTCAACACTGGAGAGGACAGCATTTGGGTCAATTAGAGATTAATTGGATATACTGGCTTTTGGCTTTTGTACTGGTACTGATGCCACCGGGACTTATAGCGGTTTCCGGCTTATTGTTTCCGCCTGTTTCTGGTAGTGGATGGGTTTGGTTTCCATTAATTTGGGCAGGAATTACATTAACCGCCCATTTGAGTATGGTAATTTGGATGGTGACAGAAGCCTATCAATTTCCCCTGCTTTTATATTTGCGAACAAAATGGCAACAATTACTGAGTCATTAGTTCGCCTTTAGGCACTCATACAATAGAGTATCCCCACTGCCTGCTTTTATCTGTAGTATTTCCGACTCTGCCATACTCGACTCTCTGCCGATCTCCCATGACTAAAACTCCCTGGACTCGTTGCCATATCTTATCCTTAGCGGATTTTACGCCAACTGAATATGATACCGTTTTACAAACAGCGTTGAGTTTTCGGGAAGTCCTGGGGGGGCGTACTAAAAAAGTCCCAGCCTTGCAAGGTCAAGTGGTGGCGAATTTATTTTTTGAACCTTCCACCCGTACCCGTAATAGTTTTGAATTGGCTGCTAAACGCTTATCGGCTGATACCCTCAATTTTGCCCCCGGAAGTTCATCCTTATCAAAAGGAGAAACCATTCTGGATACGGCTAAAACCTATTTGGCCATGGGAACCAATGTGATGGTGATCCGTCATCAACAGGCGGGGGTGCCGTTGGCGATCGCAAACGAAATGGATCAACTCAATTCTAGAGTTTCGGTGCTTAATGCTGGAGATGGCCAACATGAACATCCTTCTCAAGCCTTGCTGGATCTATTTACGATTTGTCGTCAACTCGATCCTGACAACCCTAGATTAGAATTACTCAGGGGTAAGAAAATTGCCATTGTGGGAGATATTCTGCACTCTCGGGTGGCGCGATCTAATCTCTGGAGTTTAACCGCCGTGGATGCAGAAGTGCATCTGGCCGCCCCCCCCACATTATTACCCAAATGGTTTGCTGCTTGTGGTGAAAATAGAACCGGAAAACTGTTTTTACATTGGGATCTTGAACCGGCTTTGCAAGATGCAGATTTTGTCATGACATTACGCTTGCAAAAAGAACGGATGAGTGCCCATTTACTCCCCAGTTTACGAGAATATCATCAACGTTACGGCATTACAAGAAATCACCTCAAATCTTGCAAACCCCATGTCAAACTCCTGCACCCAGGCCCAGTTAACCGAGGTGTTGAAATTAGTTCAGATTTAATGGATGATCCTAACCTGAGTTTAATTCCTCAACAAGTCACAAGTGGTGTTGCGGTGAGGATGGCGTTGCTTTACCTGATTGGTATTGGCAAAGCAGACTAAAAAGACTTGTTAATTTTCTCGGGTAAAATGGCTGAGTTGCCATAAGGGTTTGATCAACGCACCCAGAATAATTCCCAAAATCGCACTGAACGCTAAAACGACACCCACCGGCATTTGAATCGATTCAAATACAATAAATTTTAATGCCACAGGAGTTGCATTCTGTACCGATATCATCGCGATCGCACCAATCCAAATCGCCAGCAATAAATTAATCAGTAAAGGTAAAATGACATTCATTTGTCTATCCAATGGGGGAAACTTCTAGTATAATAAAAAAAATTGATCAAGAGTTTCAGTGATTTGAAGTGGACTGAAAGTCTACTACAGATAGACTCAAAAAAACCTCAATATAAAACCCTCGATCAGCCCTAGATGTTAAAATGATTGGTGAAGCGGTGATATCCGCCCTATCATTGCCTGGTATGTTAATGATAGAGTTCCGTCTGTTTCTGTGGTTTGTGTGTATGGTTGTTTCTGGGTGATTAGTCTGATACAACACATTAATTAAGCTATTATAGCCTTATTCCTCTCAGCCCTGAGTGATTTAGGATTGAGTTGTTTATTTGTTATGAGTATAGGGTAATATTCTGTAGCAATTAGGTTAAACGATTCTGGCTATTGATGGGTCAATATTAAAGACAGGGTTTGTTTTTATCAGTTCAGGGGGAATGGTGGAATCATAGTCAACGAACTGCTCATAGTTGATAGCCGAGACGTTAAACATTACTCACCTACCCCTAAGGTTTCCTTGTTGGGAGAGGATGGAGGTAGGTGTGGGTATGGGTGCAGCTTCTGAAGTCTAACAAGTATTAAATCCTTCGTGTGTCAAATTGTTTCTTAAACAACCAGGATGCTTCTATATCGCCTCATCATAAAATCAACCGCTTTGTTGAGTGGACTGCTGCTTTACATTACACTATGGCAATCAGCGAAGGCACAACCCATTGTTCCGGCAGCAGATGGCACAGGGACCACTGTGATGTTTTCTCAACCCAATCAATTCGATATTCAAGGGGGTATTGAGTCGGGAGAGAACTTATTCCATAGTTTTGAACAATTTGGCTTAGATGCCAATCAAGCTGCCAATTTTATCTCAAACCCAGAGATTCAGAATATTCTCGGGCGAGTCACAGGGGGAGACCCATCTTATATTAACGGCCTGATTCGCGTCAGCGGTAGTTCTGCTAACCTATTTTTGATTAATCCCTCTGGCATGATTTTTGGGGAAAATGCCCGCTTAGATATACCGGGTGCTTTTACAGCCACAACCGCCGATGGCATTGGTTTTGGCAGTTCAGACTGGTTTAATGTAGAGGGTGAAAATAACTGGTCCAATTTGGTAGGAAACCCCAATGGATTTCGATTTGACCGTCCAGTTGGCGGCACATTAATTAATTTGGGTCAGTTGGAAGTCAATCCTGGAGAACAACTCAGCTTCATTGGGGGTCGTGTGATTAGTACAGGTCGCCTATCGGCCCCCAATGGTCGCTTGTGGATACAAGCCGTACCGGGAGAAAGCATGATTCGCATGAGTCAAGCCGGACAGTTACTCAGTTTAGATTTACCTTCCTCAACCCAGAATCAACCCGATAACTCTAGTTTACAACTCGATCCAATTGAGTTACCCGAACTCTTAACCGGAGGAGAGACAAATTCAGCCACAATAGTTGAGGTAAATTCTCAAGGAGAATTGGTGCTTCAGGGGAATTATCCCATTCAACCTGGGGATGTGGTGATTACATCCGGGACAAATTCACTGGGTATTGAGGGGGGTAATGTTATTTTAAATGCTGCTGGCAGTTTAGCGATCGCCCAAACTCAGTTACAAACCACAGGTGATTTAAATCTACTGGCGGGGGATACGGTTCGCATTCGAGATACAATTGCAGACCTGTCTCAAAATACTCTAGCGCAAACCTCCGGAATTAACTCACTGGGCTTTTGGGCAACAGTTGGCGGAAATCTTACCATTATCGCCCCCCAATCGATTGATATCCTAGCCCTTAATCCTCCCACGACAACAGATACAGATGCCTCCTTTAACGTTGGGGGAGATTTAACCTTTATCAGTGATGGGATTATTTCTGGCGATAGTCACTTTAATACCGGGGGCAACTTTAGCTTACTGACTACAACGGGAGGATATGGCACATTTATCAGCATCCTTGACCCCATTATCCGTTCTAACGGCGATGTTTCCTTTGGAAATTATACAGGGGCCTCTCTGAAAATTGAAGCGGCCGGAGCGATTTTTGGTGGGGAAATTTCCATTACTCAACCTGATATTAGTTTAACCAATACCACCGATCCGGATGCCTCTTTACTGCGGAGTCAACCCACCTTAATTTTACGTTCAGGAGTGACTGGGGTAGGCACAGAAAATTTAGAAGGAAGTGGATTTTTTAGCAGTCCTAGTTCTGGTAATGATATCTCAGTTGCCGCGATCGCCACAGCCGGTGGGCCGGTCATTTTAGAGTCAGCCGGGGCGATTAATATTGGTACAGTGATCACAGCCGGGGGAAATATTGTTGCTGAAGGAACAGAGAATATTATTGTTACAGGAACTGTTGCCACCATTGGGGGAGATATTAATATTACTACCGATGGTACGCTCCAGGTAAATGGTCGTTTTAATGATATTAATGGCACAGAAGCCAGTATTTCTTCTGCCTCAGCACAGGGTCAAGGGGGAAGCATCACAATTACTCACGGCGGGGGTGAAGACATTC
Organism: uncultured Lyngbya sp.; assembly: GCA_964401105.1. Classification (GTDB taxonomy): domain Bacteria; phylum Cyanobacteriota; class Cyanobacteriia; order Cyanobacteriales; family Microcoleaceae; genus JAAURB01. Next base: position 14,600 of record CAYNXM010000042.1, read on the forward strand.
CTTTTGTTGTCGGAGATAACAATAGCAATGGCACAGCCAGCAACATCATATCTGGTTCTTCAACCCTAATCACTACACTGCCTGTTGAAGGCTCGTTCACTCAAGGAAATATTACCATCAGTACAACAGAGGTTACCAATCCTAATCCTGACCCACCCGATCCTAACCCCGATCCTAACCCCGATCCTGACCCCGATCCACCCGACCTCGATCTTGACCCCGATCCTGATCCTGACCCCGATCCTGATCCTGACCCCGATCCCGATCCTAACCCCGATCCTGACCCCGATCCACCCGACCTCGATCTTGACCCTGACCCTGACTCCGATCCTGACCCCGATCCACCCGACCTCGATCCACCCGACCTCGATCTTGATCCCGGTCTTGATCCGAGTCCAATTCCTCCACTCCCTCCAATTCTGGTACCCCCTGACCCACCCGACCTCGATCCTGACCTCGATCCTGACCTCGATCCCGACCCCGATCCCGATCTCATATCAGATCAAGATACGAATAATATTACAACTGCTATTATCACTGAACCCATACCTCGCAGTGAGCCACAAACTGATGTCAAAATAAATATTCAACCGCTGAACAATCAGCAATTATTATCTGTCAATAGCAATACAGAACAAGTAGAAATTAATCGAGAAGATTCTTCGGGGCAGCAGCTCACTGCTGAGGTTGATGAGGATGGTAACGTCTCATTAGTTGAAGTAGAAACTGAGAATATAGCGAGTGAAAATTCAGAAGTGAGTCAATCAGAATCTGCAACAGAATCATCAGATGCTGGCTCTATTGAAATCGCTCGGGCTGAGGTAACAGAAGCATTAGATTCTGAACAAGTCGATCAATCGATTACTGAAATTGACCAGTTTTTTGACTTTGAATATACGGGATATTTTGGTAAGAATATAGAGAAAGAATCTGATTTATCCGTTAAAGATATTCAAGCAACATTGATTGAAATCGGGGAAATACTCAATAGTAAACCCGCTATTATTTATACATTTGTTCGGGATAATCAGCTTGAAATATTGTTGATTACAGGGGATGGGGAACGAGTCCATAAAACTGTACCAGAAGCGAATCAAGAGCTATTATCCCGCGTGACTCGCCAGCTTTTTCAAGGTATTTTTACCTCTCGATTTCGTCGAGTTAGTCGATATTTACCCCCAGCTCAGCAACTGTATGAATGGATTATTAAACCGATTGAAGCAGAACTGGAACAAGGCGAGATTGATACATTATTATTTGCCATGGATGGCGGATTGAGAAGCTTGCCAATCAGTGTATTACACGATGGGGAGCAGTTTTTAATTGAAAAATATAGCTTGAGTCTAATTCCCAGTTTTAATCTGATTAATACTCGTTATCGTTCTCTGAATGATGCTAAAGTTTTAGCAATGGGAGCTTCAGAATTTGAAGATCAACAACCTTTGCCCGCTGTTCCAATTGAAATTGAAACTGTGATTTCAAAATTAGCAGGGGATTTCTTTCTCAATGAAGCATTTACAATTAATAATTTTGAACAACAGCGCGATGAAGAACCCTATCAAATTGTGCATTTAGCAACTCATGGAGAATTTAGACCCGGAGAACCGAGTAATTCTTATATTCAATTTTGGGATACTCGCCTGACCTTAAATCGCCTCCAACAACTGGGTTGGCGCTGGAATAATCCACCGATTGATTTACTGGTTCTCAGCGCTTGTCGCAGTGCCTTGGGAGATAAACAAGCTGAACTGGGCTTTGCTGGACTTGCCGTACAGGCTGGGGTTCCCAGTGCTTTAGCCAGTTTGTGGTACGTCTCAGATCAAGGGTCATTAGGGTTGATGACTCAGTTCTACCAGCAATTGAAAACCGCTTCAACCAAAGCAGAAGCGTTGAGAGAGGCACAACTGGCGATGTTGAACGGAAAAGTAACGATTCAATCGGGTCAACTCCAATATGATTCTGAGGAGAATAATACGATTGCTTTACCCCCTGAGTTAACCGATCAAAATCATCAAGATTTTTCTCATCCCTATTATTGGGCAGGATGGACGATTATTGGTAGTCCTTGGTAATCGATTCTGTGGGATACGATTATTTCGATAAAACCTGAATTTCTGGATTATTAGTATTGGAGGCTTTGTAGAGTAATTCTGACTCCACAATATTAAAATCTGGCCCCACCCAAACCAGTGAGGCTTCAGAAACCATACCCTTTTCTAATAGTACTATCGAGAAGTTACGCCGTTTTTGATGATTAATTTCCTCAATCCGTCTGACTTTTGCAGCATTGAGATAAACTGTTCCCGTTTCACTCACCTGAATACATTGGCGATCGCGATCTTTGCGATGTCGTAAGGTATGATGCATATGACCAAACGTCACCAGCGGAATCGTCTTCTGTAAGCTACGAGTTTGGGCGATCGCGGCGGCAAAATCCGGGTCACCATAGTCCCCCCCTATCGGATTCCAATCTCGGCCACAGGGGGATTCTGGGGTCTCTCCTAAGCCAGTTGGACCATTATGACCCAAAAAGATAATCGTATCATAAGCCGCTTGCCCTGCCGCTTCCATAATGCGTTTGGTGGAGTCTTCGATACTTTCAACGCCAAATCGTTTCTGATAAAAGCTGCGATTCCGTAACTTTGGCCCCCCCCAACTAAATGGTCGAGTCCCAACTACAGTCAGTCCAAATTCAGGAAAATCTCGTTTACCATAACCCACATGGGCTTCTGCTAAAAGATCGATCTGCTGTTGGACTCGGTCTTCTTGGGTCGGATCGTAGGGACAGTGTTTTTGTCCCCATTCAGTCATGGTATACCAAGCATCATGATTACCAAATACAACGGCTTTCGGCAAATCAAGGGCAGCGATCGCTTCAACGACTTCTATTGCTTCATTGCCAAAATCCCCCACAAACAGGACTAAATCTACTCCTAGATGTTTGAGGGCAATAGCATCTTCAGGTTCCCATTGGTTATGAATATCCCCCACCACTGCAATTTTCAAGGATTGTTTTAAGGCTACGTTCATATCTACTTTGTTAACACTCAATATCTAGGATAGACATTTCCTCTTATGTTTTGCAGCAGAGAGAAAATCCCAGTCGATCCCATATTTTGGTGAATTCAACTATAATTAAAAGTTAAGATTTATTAAAACCCTGGCTCATCCAGCAACAGAATCATGTTCACAACGACACTGAAGCCCATCTCAGGATCTCAAACCACTCCAGATGACTTATTTGCCGCAATTGTTGCCCTAAAACAAGAGTTAAACGCTGTTATCCTCGCCCACTATTACCAAGATCCAGATATTCAAGATATTGCTGATTATATTGGCGACTCCTTGGGTTGATCTCGTCAAGCAGCCCAAACTAATGCAGATGTGATTGTGTTTGCTGGGGTTCATTTTATGGCAGAAACCGCTAAAATTCTCAATCCCGATAAACTGGTTTTACTGCCTGATTTAAACTCTGAATCATGATCGGGATTAAACACCACAAAGAAACCGGGTGTAATCATGATATGATCCGATAAAGGAATTCGATATTGGGCTTCCAATAACAGTGAGGTATCTTCATCTTCTGGCCCATTCTCGCTGTGAGTCAGTTTAGGTGGCATTCCAAAAATTAAACTCAATCTGGGGATTCTAAAGCTGTTAGAACAAGAAGGACTCGATACACTTCATGTTGAACTCAGAACTGAACCCGAAACCTATAAAAAAACATGAAAGCGCTACAAAACTAATTGGAATAGGCTACAGCTTTTTCAGGGGGTTAATCGTATTAACCCCTTTGTGAGTTCAATAGAATGAATCAGTAAATGGGAACAATCTCATTAATCACAAGCTTGTCTGTTTGTCAATCTATAGAATACAGCTATATGTATTTAAGTAAGTTTGAGAGTTGACAACCAAAAATTTTATGCTATAGTTAACCCGTTAAGAATAGTAAGTGGTAAATTTGTAACTAGGTCGGTAGATGGGGTTGCCAGTAATAGACTTCCATAGCTTAAGTATTCCTTGTAGTCGTTGAACTTAATTGAGTTTTGTTAATGAAACGAATTCTCTTATCTAGCCAGGAAATAGAAGCAGCATCCCAACAGTACGGAACGCCTTCATATCTGTACAATCTTAATAAGATTGACCGTCAGGTGAGCAAGCTTCAAGAATACCTACCCACCAATTTTAGTGTTTTCTATACTCTCAAAGCCAACAGTAATTTAACCCTCTGTCATCGAATCGCTCAACAAGGCTGTGGGGCAGATATCAGTTCAACCGGGGAATTAAAAGCAGCAATAAAAGCCGGATTTTCACCCGAAAATATTGTATTTACAGGGCCGGGAAAAACAAATTCAGAATTAGCAGCAGCCCTAGAAGCAGGGATTGATACAATTGCATTAGAATCCGTTAATGAAGCCCGCCGCTTAAATAGTTTAGCTCAAAAGTTAAACAAAAAGCAAAATGTTTTGATTCGGATAAATCCTTTCTATCGAACAAGTCAAAGTTGCGAAATTAGCCAGAAAAATAGTCAGTGTGGTATCGAGAAAAGTCAGAATTCTCAACCGAAAGCAACCATACAAACTATTGCAGCCAGTGCCAGTAAGTTTGGGGTAGATGAAACCCAAGCAGAAGCTGCAATTAAAGAAATTCATTCTTTAAGTCATCTGAATTTAACGGGAATTCATATCTTTACGGAAAGCAATGTTTTAGACTACCAACAACTGCTAGCCGCTTGGCAAAATACAATTGCGATCGCTAACCGTCTCAATGATAGTGGTTATTCAATTTCAAAGATTGATTTCGGCGGCGGTATTGGTATTCCGTATAATTGGGTAGATGATGAATTTGATGTTGAATCTTTTGGTCAAGAATTACAACAAGTTTTTGCTCAAAATCCTTACCCTTATGAATGTATGATTGAAATGGGGCGGTATATCGTCGGGGAAGCCGGATGTTATTTAATGGAAGTTGTTGATATTAAACAATCCCTTGGTCAAACATTTATTATTATCGATGGGGGTGTTCATCAACTCTTAAGACCTACCATGAAGAAAGCAAGTCGATATATGGAAGTTTTGGGTAAAAGTAATAGCAAAACTCAGAAGGCAATGATAGGTGGTAAATTACCGACACCGCTAGATATTATGGTAGAAGATGTTGATGTTCCAGAAGATCTTGAAATTGGCGATCGCATTGTGATTTATAATTGCGGCGCTTATGGATTTAATCACTCTTTGACTAATTTTGCTTTGCATCCTTATCCGGCTGAAGTAGCGTATTGTGACGGAGAAATACAACTGATTCGTGAGCGTGGAAAAGTTGAGGATTTTTTCCTCAATCAATCATTTCCTATTGTTGAGAGTGCAGAAAAAGAAAAAGTTACTTCACTTTAAAAATAGCTATGAAACAAGTTAAGTTTACAGCAATGGCAGAGGGCGATCAGCAAGATTACGACTTGTTGTGTGACAGTTTTGAAGAATACACTTCAAACTTACCTCGACAGATTTTAAATGCGCTGAAAGAACTAAAAACGGCTTATGAAGGCTATCAAATTTCTCGTTATCAGCATTCTTTACAAACAGCCACTAGAGCCTATCGCAATGGCGAAAATGAAGAGATGATTATTGCGGGATTAATTCATGATATCGGGGGAACTTTAGCGCCTTATAATCATGGTGCATTTGCCGCTGCGATGCTTAAGCCTTATGTTTCTGAGAAGATTTGTTGGATAGTGGAACATCACGATATCTTTGTTAAGTATTACTGGGCGCATTATCGCGGTTTAGATCGTTATGCCAGAGAAAAATATCGAGAACATCCCTATTATCAAGCAACAATAGACTTTTGTCACTATTACGATCAAAATAGTTTTGATCCAGATTATGATACACTTCCCTTAGAATTTTTTGAGCCAATTGTCTATAAAATTTTTGCTAAACCTCGCCATAATAGTCCCTATTTAGAAGTAGAAAACGAAGAGAAGCTATTGATGCCTTAAACTCTTATGGAACTGATCCAAATTTTAGTCATCTGTCCTAGAAGTGTAGATTATTTGAATTGTCAAACGATACCCGATAAAGAAAAGTATGAGTTTCACTTTCTGGATGCACCCTTAGAATTGAGTGGTTTTAGCCAAAGTTTTGATATTACGAATTACTTAGCTCAATGCCGTCGATATATTCAACAGCATGATATTAAAGTTGTTTTAGCAACTCGTGATATTCCCAGTTTATTACAAGCACAACTGAGTCAAGAATTTGAATATATACAAGGTACAAATGTAGAATCTGCTTTTATCTGTCTGCATAAATATTATACTCATCAACAAATTAATTTTGCCTCTAGTCAATATGCCATCTCTTTGTTAGAACAGAAAGATAATTTATTCAAAAAACTTGAAGCCGTACATATTCCTTTTCCCTGGATCATGAAACCCTGTACAACAGCTTGTTCATCATCAATTTATAAAGTTTATACTCTTCAGCAAGCTAAAGATAAAATGATAGATTATAAAAATATTTTAGCAGATAATCTAAATTATTTATCACCTTTTTTACAAACTTACTTAGATTTAGATCAATATCCCCTTGCTGACGAAAACTCTATTTTAATCGAAGAATATATTGATTATCCCTATAAATGCTGTGTTGATGGTTGTGTCAGTCATGGAAATATAATCATCTGGGGAATTTCAGACAGTCATTATTATTCAAATCATCCGGAGTGTTTTGCTGATTTTACCTTTCCTTCGACTTTACCTGAATCAATTCAATCTAAACTCAATCAAGCCTATCAAGAAATCGTACAACAGTTAATGGAATATGGCTTTGATAACCAGTTTGTTGATGTGGAATTTTTCGTGAGTGAAACCGGAGAAATTAAAGTGATGGAAATTAACGGACGGATGATACCGATATCTGCGACTCTTTATCACCAATGCTTAAATCAAGGCGATCCTTATACAGCTTTAATACAAATCGGTATGGGTTATCAACCCAAAATACCGACTCTTAACGGATTAGTGGGAGGGATATTTTATCTTACTACATTTAGCAAAGATATCGCTATAAACTTATTTGATTTTGAACTCGCTAAAGAAATGCCTCATGTAGAAATTAGAGCCAGTCCTCAACAAGAAGTGACTGAAAATAGCGTTAGTGGTTTTGCGTTAGCAACTGTAAATTTAGTCGGAAATAGTTATGAAGAAATACATCAAAAAGCGAATGTTATTCGACGACAGCTCTTAAAACAACCTGAGTTTTCCCCTTGGAATTAATTTAGTTAACTTTTTTATTGAGGAAAGTTGAGATGACGGCTATTCAAACAAAGCCTTTTATCACAATTCAAAACAAACGATTTCACTATATTTGGTTACGGGAAAATTGTCCCAGTTGCCGGTATGCCGCTCCTTATCAACAACTCTACGACCCAAATATTAGCGATCGCCCGGAAAAACCCCAACCCTTATCCGTTGAATTAAACGAGGATACCTTAATTATCGACTGGGATGAAACCCCCGCTCATCGTAGCGTCTTTTCTATCGAATGGTTACTTCAGAATGCTTACGATCCTCAACCGCAAATAGAGTCAGATGACTTAATTTTATGGGATAACGCTCAACTAAATTTACACTCGCCTCAAGTCTATAATATTCAAACAATTGAAGATCCAAATATTTGGATGAATCAATTATTTAGTTTAGGGTTTGTAGTATTAGAAAATCTCCCACCCGATGAGCTAGAATCTTTCCTCTCATCAATTGGGCAAATTTATAATGTTGATTATGGCACAATCTTTTCCTTAGAAACAAAAGCGAAGAAACCTGATACTTTACCCGCTCGTGATGGATGTGGTTTACCCCCTCATAACGATCTCAGTTACTGGGGAGGACATCGTTTAGCACAGTTTCTTTATTGTGTTAAAAATGAAACTTCAGGGGGTGATTCTATCATCGTAGATGGCTTTCGTGTCGCTAAAGATTTTCGTCAAGATCATCCAGAATATTTTCAACTATTGCAACAAACGCCTGTACAATATTGGTTAGTTGATTACCATCATCACTACCGTTTTTGTAACACAGCGCCTATCATTGAATGCGATCAAAACGGTTACTTAAAAACAGTTCGTTTTAGCAAGCGAAACTGTAGACCTCATTTACCTTTCGAGCAACTAGAAGACTTTTATCAAGCCTATCATAGTTTTTTCCGCTATCTCAAAAACCCCGATTATCAATATCAATTTCGCCTTCAATCTCATAGCTGTTTACTGTTCCAAAACTTTAGAATATTACACGGCAGAACAGCCTTTGATCCATCTACAGGTAATAGAAAACTTAATGCTGGCTATGTAGACTGGAACTTCTTTGTCGGTCGCAGAAACTTTCAATACCAAGACATTTAATTACTCAGGAAAAAAACATGAAAATTGCTTACATTAAACCTAGTTTTCCCAATGAAAAAAGAGTGGGTTTATTGCCGAAACATTTACCGGAATGTAGTCCAGAAGATGAACGGAGATTTGAACAAGGCTATGGTGAAAACTTAGATATTCCTGATGAAGATTACGGAGAAGCGGGCGGTTATTCGAGGGAAAGTTTGTTTGCTTGGGCGGATGTAATTTACTGTATTAAAGTTCCTCAACCTCAAGACTATCAATACTTTAAAAATCATCAAACGATGGTAGGTTGGATTCATCCTTTTGGTGCATCAGGAAAACATTTTGTACAACACTGCGCTCAACCCAACAAACTCCAACTTTTTGATGTCACTAATCGAATCTCTATTCGTGTTAATCAAGGCAATACAGAGACGTTAAATGTTCCAAGAGATATCACTTACAAAAATAGTGTTTTAGCAGGTTATGCTTCAACGATGCAGGCAATAATGTTAAGAGGAGGCATTTGTAAAAATGATAAAGTAGCAGTATTTGGTTCGGGTAATGTAGCGTATGGTGTTATGAAATATTTAGCGAGTAAAGGAATTGATCCTTTGTTGAGAAGAAGAAGTAATACTGATTTAGTTCAGCAAGAATTTAGTCGTTATGATATCTTCATTAATACGGTAGAAATCGATGAAGATGATGCCCCAATTGTTACTTTTGAAATGCTTGATTCAATGAAATCAACAAGCTGGATTATTGATGCAGCAGCAGATACAGGAAGAGCCATTCAAGGGACTCGGGCAACTAAAATACAAAATCCGATTTATCAAGATAAACAAGGACATACCTTTTATGTGGTTGATAACTCCCCTTCTCTGCTTTATCGAGAAAGTAGTGAAGCAGTGAGTGAAGGTTATGCCAAATATTTTTGGTCTAAACCAATGAGTTATTGGTTGAGTGACTCTTGCGTTGCCAATAAAAGCTTATCTCTAACTTGCTAGCTAGAAATCACCCATAGTTAGGCTTTGACAATAGTTCAGTTAAAGCCTAGTCTTCAGATATATTTAAAAGTTCTCTTTTTGTTTCTAGCGATCAACCTTGGTTTCGTTTATGATTCACATAGCTCCGAAGAACATTATTAATTGAGGATTGATAGCCCTTTCCTTGACTTTTAAACCAGTCTAAAATGTCACTATCTAAACGAATAGAAATTAGCTTTTTAGTAACAGGTTTAACGATTTTGGCATTTTCCCAAAACTGATCGTCTAGCTCAGGAATATCTGAAGTGTCAATAGCAGAGTCGGGAATATTTTGAATTTCTTTAAGTCGCTTGGGTGAGATTGTCATAATACTTTAATTTCAGAATAATGTCTAAGATAATTTTAATCACTGGTGTGAGTCGGGGCTTGGGTAGAGCAATGACCGAATCTTTTATCCAACTCGGACACACTGTTATCGGTTGCGCCCGTAATACTACCACCATCGCTCAACTACAAAAACAGTTTCCTCAGCCTCATCATTTTACTGCTATTGATGTGACTAATGACCCACAAGTTAAAGCTTGGAGTCAGGAGATTCTGGCTGAATATAACCCCCCAGATTTAATTATAAATAGTGCTGCGATTCCTCATCAACGTCTACCATTGTGGGAAATTGAAACGGAAGAATTTGATCGGGTAATTGATGTCAATATTAGAGGGGTTGCTAATATGATTCGTCACTTTCTTCCCGCAATGGTGGCACGGAAACAGGGTGTTATTGTCAATTTTAGCGCCGGTTGGGGTCGTTATACGGCTGCTAATGCTGCTCCCTATTGTGCTAGTAAATGGGCAATTGAAGGGTTAACGGGAGCTTTAGCCCAGGAGTTACCAACAGGAATGGCTGCGGTTTCTTTGTGGCCTGGAACGATTCATACTGATACTTTAGAATATATTTATGGTCAAGAAAAAGCCAGCAATTATATCTCTCCCCAAGACTGGGCATTAATTGCTGTTCCGTTTTTACTTCAGATAGGAGCCAGCGATAATGGCAAACCGTTATCTATTCCTACGGGCTAATTTTTATAAGGTTTATATCTTTGAATTAACAAGCGATTATTCAGCTATTATCAAATTAAGGTTTAATTAAAATGACTCAGACTGATTATCAAATTCGTTTTCCAGAAAGTGGCAGTGATTTAAGAAATGAAGAGTATTTTTTTCTAGCTCAAGAAGGGGGTGATAAAAAATTTACTCTGCAAAATTATGCTGAAATTTATCAAATCCCTTTACTTTACGAAAAATTTTGCATCAAGGCTTGTTATCAATCCCCAGAAACCTTAGCAATGTTATTAGTGAGTCAACTAATTCAAGCTAAAATAGATATTGAATCATTAATTATTTTAGATATTGCAGCAGGTAGTGGATTATTTGGTAAAAATATTGCTAAATACGGTGTTAAATCTATTGTTGGTGTTGATATTATTCCTGAAGCAGCTCAAGCGGCTCAAAGAGATTATCCAGGGGTCTATGAAAAATATTATATAGAAGATTTAACAAACATTAGCCCCACTGCAAAACAAGAATTAGACAACCGAGGATTTAATTGTTTAGTATGTTGCTCGTCTCTGAGTTGTCATTTTCCAATACAAGGTTTTATTAATTCATTTAATATGATTGATCCTGATGGATGGATTGCTTTTAATGTTAATACTTATATATTAGAAGATCTTGAGAATACAGAGTCTTTTGAATATAAAAAAGCCGCTGAGTTTGGTCAACTCTATCATCAAATGGTCAAAGCCGGGATTTTAGAAGTGACTCAAAAGCATTATTATCTACATCGATATTTAACGAATGGAAAAGCGTTAGATTACGTAGCTATAACGGCAAGAAAGCGAGATAATATCCCTGAGAATTGGGCATAGTTTTTTTATAGATTCAGTGAAGCCCTATCTTTGCTGAATCTAAAGACAGTTTTCAAACTCATATTGTGAGAACTAGTAAAATTAAATATATT
>CAYNXM010000043.1:0-2710 GCA_964401105.1 uncultured Lyngbya sp.
ATTTCCCCCCGGTAAATTACTAACCGCTCGCCATAACTGAGACAACGAACGGTTATAACCGATAATGGCTTGTAGTAACTGGTTACGAGCCTGGGTTAAAGCCGTTTCCTGGTTAATCACATCCGTTTGAGTCCCCACACCCGCCTGAAACCGTAACCGTGCCAAACGTAACGCCTCTGTGGCTTCCTCAACCCCCAAATTCGCCACACCAATATTCTCAAAGTTGGCTTGTAAATCATAAAACGCCTGTTCAGTTTCTAAGCGAATTTGATTTCGCAATTGAGAGAACCGTTCTTCTGACAAGGCAATATCAATTTCTCGCTGTCTGGCTCTTGATTTTGCCGCTCCCCCATCAAAGAAATTCCACTGCAATTGAACCTGTAACGAGTAACCATCTGCCCAACCTCGAGTCGCAAAGGGATCGGGGTCATCAGTAATTTGCCCCAACACATTGTAACTGGCCGCAGCGGTTAACTGAGGGCGAGTCGCCGCTTTAGCCGCTTCTCGTTGTTGCTCGGCAATCTCACGATTGGTTAATTCCTCTTCTAACTCCGCTCGATTTTGATAAGCTAAAACAATCGTTTCATCGAGAGTATAATCCCAAGCCCCCGCCAGTTCAATCGGGTCAGCCGTGACTAAATTAGCATTTTGACTGATACTCACCACGTTAGCCAAAGCTCGCCTACCCGTCCGTTGTTGACTAATAGCGTTAGTTAAGTTCTGTTGGTTTCGCGATAGGGTTACCCGCGCCTGTAACACTTCAAATCGGGTTCCAACTCCAGCCCGTTCTAAGGCTTCAGCATCTTCTAAACTTTTCTGAGCATTCCGAACCGCTGAGCGTTGAATCTCAACGTTAGCATCCGCTTGTTGTAAATCATAATAAGACTCAGTCACAGTGGAGCGTAAATCCTCAATCACCCGTTCAAGATCTAACTGAGTATTCTCCAGTAATTTTTCATTGGCTCGGATGGTTGCTTCTCTCTGACCATCAATCCCAAAATCATAGACCAATTGCAGGGTATTATTAAACGTTGTGCTGCCAAAGGGAACCGTAAAGTTGGGCAGGGGGTCAAATGGAAGAGCATCATCAGGATCAATTACACCCTGTTCTATCCCCTCTAGGATTTCTTCTCTTGCCTGTCGAATTCGTCCTCTTTGATTTCGGATGGCACGGTTTTGAGCACGACTCGAAAGAGTAGTCTGAGCGCTCTCTGTACGGGCTAAAGTCGATGTTAAGGTTAAAGTCGGATATAACGCCGCTTGAGCTTCCCGCAGAGCCGCTAACTGCTGTTCCACTTGTAGGGCAAACTGTCTGATTTGGGGATTATTTCGCCGAGCTAAATCAACGGCTTGTTCTAAGGTAATAGGAACCGTTTCCTGAATCTCCACCTGTTCCGGTGCATTGGGGCGATACAACGGATTAGCACTCGGTAAGGTAACGGGGGGTGGATTTGTTTGTAACGTGCCGTCAGGGGCCGGTTGAGGATAGGGTTGACTGGGCGGACTAAGATCGGGAAGATCGAGTTCATCGACATTGACCTGAGCCACTTGAGTTGGTGAAGAGACAAATACAGAAGTGGTGACAGTTGAACTCGGCAATACACTGGGTAAAGCTACTGGAGAGTTCCAACCCACTGCGATCGCGCTTGTTTGCAGTGCAGCGGCATCAGTTAATACAGGGGTATTTTCTAAATCCAAGGAGGGGGGAAAGAATAACGACAGTCCAAACTGTTGTGATTCCAGGCTGGTTTCAATTGCCCCCTCCCTCTCTAGATCGAACTTCCACGTCGCGGGGTCTGATGGCGGCTTCAGCGTCAACCCAGTCGAAAAAGGTTGTTGAGAAATCCCAGTCCCATCCCACTGCTTAGAGACCGGATCTAGTTTAAATGGAATTGGATTATTTGTTGTCAGGTATGCAGTTTCAGCGCCTTTACTAAGCGGTTTCGACAACTGCGTTTCTGTTATCGTAGGTTTCTGTTTCGTGGCCAGCGTCAGTGACAGACTCGGATCAAATTGAACCGTATTGAGTTCGGTTGAGAATGAATTGAATGAATTTACAGCCCTCTGCTTGAAGGGTTTGAATAGAGACACGGCTGATTCTGTTTCGCTGTCGGTCTTAATATCCTCCACTACCGGATCAAAATCAAAGGTTTTAGCTTGAAATGTCTTTTGTTGCAAGCGTGTCCTGTTGAACAGATTTTCTTGAAAGCTACCTTCATAAGAGGCGGGCGTTACTGGAGTTGCCATTGCTTGACTCACACACAGCAAGCTCGTTGCCCCACTCACTCCCACAGCCAATAAATCTCGTAAATTCAATAAAACACGCATAATAGATTTTAGTTTAATGATCGAGTCTGCAATTCCAGAATCAATTTTAGCTTTATCGGGGATTTATACATACGCTACCCCCTGATTCCCGGAATGATCTACGATTGGCAACCGTGCTATTGCGATGGTTCGTTTGTCCCCATTCAGTCACCTTTCCGGCGGATTGGAGGCCCGCCCCATAATCGGGCGATTTGGGGTCGGGAGGAAAATCCGTACAGGGCTTGTCGGTATGCTAATATATATATTATTTTGTGAGTTTTCAGAAGTCGCCCTTGCAAGTCTTAACCCTAGTTGTACCCATTGAACCTACCGCAGAACAGTATAAATTACTGAACGATACTGCGATAGCGTTTGCGTCGGCTTGCGCTTGGATTAACGACAA
>CAYNXM010000044.1:0-12401 GCA_964401105.1 uncultured Lyngbya sp.
GGACTGCGGCTCGCAGCCGATATTCAATTTTTTTGATACGCTGTGGATCATCTAGAAAGGCAATATGCTGCTCCCAAGGGAGTCCCACCATCACTTTTAAGTCTTGTTCGTCAGCTAAATCTAACAACCATTTCGGTGGAACCGTGTAGGTACGAATGGAGTTGATGCCGTGGGCTGCCATTTGAGCAAAATCTTGAGCCACCTGTTCCAAATTTGGATAGAGTTCACCTTGACAATTGGGTCGGAATGTGCCGTAAGTGACTCCTCTAATGTATAACTTTTCGTTTCCAATGAAAATGAACTTGCCTTTGACTTGGGGGCGAAAGTTCTGGTTTGACATCTTCTCGTTTTGATAAGACAAACAAATCGTAACATTGCCAAAAATATACCTTCCTAGGCTAAGTAGACTGGAAGAAGCAACATTAACAGTTCGGGTTTAGCAGCATTTATCTTATCATCTCAACTTCCATTTTCGCCAATGTTATAGCACTACGCATACCTAAGCTATAAAAGTCACCGTAGTTCTTTTGGGTAATTAATGCCCTACAGTTGTCTTCCACTTCAGTCAATAGCGCGTTTCATCTTGACACAAAAAGTCGTTATTTCCTCAGTTAATCAATGACGAATAACCCATGACGATTTCACCCCATCACCTTCTCCTCTTGTGTTTTCTTAACTGTACCTAAACACCATTTAAAATCGGGAGGATTGACAACCTTCTCAGAAGAATCCTCTAATAGTATACCTTCTTGAACCAAACCTGCTAATAGTGGCAAAATTTGGGTGTTAATTTCATGTTCGTTCAGCCCATCAGTGACTTCTCGAATGGTAAAATATCCTAGGCTTAATAGCTTCTCAACCACTGTATTCATAAACTGGGGGGGTAAGCCTTTAAATCTTAATTTCTTTTGAGGGGTAACCAATAAATAACCTATTTCATCGAGGGGTTCTATTTTGACCGTTTGGAATTTAGGCTGTCTGAGAACGGTATCGAGTCCGGCTTCAAACGGGCTAAATCCAGCTTGACCGGGTAGAGATATTTCTCGGGGAAAAGTTGTAATTTGAGGTTGAAAATTTACATATTTTTGGGTTAAATCTTCTTTTTCCTGGCTGATTTTTGTGGCTAAAATATTGAATAAATTCTGAACATGGTCAGTCAGCGCATCGGTATTTTCGTTATCAATTAACGGTAAATTTTGTCGCCAAACTTCTTCTTTCGGCAGGGTTTCGTGCAAAAGTTTGGTAAGCCACTCTAACAGATCTCGCCCATTAAAGCAACGAATTCCCATTGTAACGTGTAGAGAAGGTTGTTCGCGGGCGATCGCATAATGCCAATGACCTCGGGGAATATAAAGTAAATCACCCGGTTTCAGCACACAATGCAGATAAGGTTCACTATCCGGTGGGGTTTGATAATCTGATTTTTCGTCTCTATAAGGATGCTTTACCGTATCCTCAAATACAAACCATTCCTTAACCCCATCAATTTGCATCACAAACACTTCATGGGCATCATAATGGATTTTAAATCCTTGTTTAGACGGCCAAGAACAGTAAATATTGGTGTGGATGGCTTTATGTCCGGTTTCCTGTTGAATTGCCCAGGTGAGGTCTGCTAAGGCTGGAACCCTTGTCTGTATCTGGCTGAGGACTAAACTCGCCCCTTGTTGGCATCGCGTCACCCAGTCTTTCGAGTCACAGGGGGGTAAGGCTTTATCGTTGAGAACAAAACGGGGTTCTAACTGATGGAAGTTGAGTAAATAATTCAGTTGTTCCCAAGAAAACAAATGTTTAAACTTATCGGGACTGTCTCCTGGGATCATAACACTGCGTTGTGTCCAGTTTTCAGATAAGAAATGTTCTAAACAGTAGGGTTGTAGCAGTTGAGTCAGGGTTGTCATCATCTTTGTTGAACCAATAAGTTGTAACGAAATATTGCCATATCTTCACGCCTGGCAGCAGTGGCTCATTCCCATCAACACCCTGAAGACTCACAACCCTGGGCTGCTGTCCTAACTTAATAATTGTCTTTGTTGCGACTCATTCAGGATACTTCTTTCTTATATTTAATCCTGTTCTCCCTGAACTGGGTTGCCAAATTGGCAGAACCTTATTGACTTCTCCACGGGTTGAAACCGCGTGGATTCTCGCTGGAGATGTTGTTACGCGGGTTCAAACCGCGCACCGAACCCGTTTACGGTATTGTTTAGACAGAGAATCTAAACCATACCGCCTCGGCGCAGTCAAGCACGCCCTACCCACTCTGGCTAGGTCAAAACCTAGTCTTGTGGCTACTTTTCTTAAAATATTTGCAGCACCATTGCAGTCTGCATTAATTAGATATCCGGCCCCAGAGCGATACAAACCACGCTTTACCCTTTTTCCTGATTCAAACCACCCTAAGCCCTTCAGGCTGGCTTCGCCTACGGGTTTCTCACCAATTGTAGGTAGAAAATCATCATCTAGAAAGCTTGCCTTACTTGTATAGCTCTCCTCAGTCTCTATAAATCTAATACCATATTCTTCACACAGTTGTACGATTCTATTTTTGAGCCTTGAAGTTGGGATTTGAACAAAATTTTGATTATTCCTCTTACCAATATCAATACTGTCTTTGTTCATCTTGTTCCAGCCAAAAACAATATGAGTCACATCATTAGCTAAACACCAATTGATCACAAACCGGGCGGCTTTGTTTACATGATCTCGCATCTGACGATTCCGCTTCTCAGTGGTTAAAGCCAATTGTTCATCCCAGTAATCCTGGGCTTTTCCTGATTTGAGCTTTGCAACTTGCTTGTTGTACCACTGATTCTGAGATTTAACCTGACGACCATCAATAATAAAAGACTTACCTATATTGGAAACACAGGTTAACCAGTTATTTAAGCCCGGGTCAATGCCTAAAACATTACCATTTGATTGAACGGGCTGAATTTTGGGTCGTTTATATACAAACTCAATGTAAAAGCATCCATTTCTGGGGACAATGCGATATTCTTTGATTGATTTGAAATCCAGGTTGGATGGCATAGGGAGTAAAAAACTATCAATGCCAAACCAAGCTTTGACCTGATTCCCTAATGGAAATCTCAACTTTCCGTCAATCAATTTAACCCATCGGGATGGATAGCTTACCACTGCTAGTCCTCCCTTTTTTCTATAATTAGGCAGTCTAGGTTTAAAGTGTAATTGACCGGCTCTGTAAAGCTTATTGAGCCTTCTAAAAGATGTAAAAGATTCTACAACGCTGTGCAATGTCTGTTGAGCACAAGCTGACGAAGTCACAGCAGCTCCTGGAGCTTGCATCCAGGAGAACTGTGACCGCATCGCTTTAAAATGTGGGTTACTCTTGAGTTGTTCGTCCAATTCATACTTTTTAACAAAGTAGTCAGCTTTAAACCACATTTGACGACAATAATAAATCCCACAATTCGTCAACTTGTTAGCTTCTGAGCAAATATATTCAAGTATCGCTCTAACGTCTTGTTTACTGTTGATTAAGTGTTGTTGGCATCCGTACAATCCGATCACCTCCTGTAGATATAATACACTAATCAACTATCAAGATAATTGAAAGTCACAGAGGATGCTAGAACGACGGATTAAAATCCGCGTGTCGCTAGACGGAAAATGTTTGGCGCTAGCCAACCCGTCGATCGGAAAATGTTTACGGGAAATGCGCGCGCGAAGCGCCAACTTCCCAGAAGGCGCGCGCGCCAACTTTCCGTATTCTGCCAGGGGATAAATCCACCTGGCTAACTGTCTCTCGCATTATTTTGGGTTTTGCGCCGGGTTTCGACGAAAACAGTCAAGATCAGTCTTTCGGTAGAGATACTAACTTGACACAACAGACAAGTATCTGTTACATTTATTTACATAAGTTAAAAAAAGTTAAGGACAACAAATTAGTATGACTTTCTTAATCGCATTAATCGTTACAGGTTGGGTTGCTGCTACTGTTATCGGTACAATGGCTTATTTCCGGGGTGAACAAACCAAGCCTATTCACGGACGTAACTGGAATAACGACTCTTTTGAGCAATTAGCCGAGTCCATCACTGGAACAGAAACTGATATGGCTCAGCGCGTCCCTGCTTACGTTTACGCTAGCGATAGAGTCTAATTTAGGGGGAGGATTGAACTTACAGATTTCAACCTTTTGCCATACTGCTATTGATCTTCAACCATTGTTGATAGCAGGAAAATTATTAAATTTAGCAAGCAAGTAAGGTGCGTCATTGGCGCGCCTTTTAAATTAAATTTTTACCGGATGTTGTCCATAAAATGGTAACGCTTCAGACCAATGGGGACTTTGACCTTGAAGTTGTTTTATATTAGCGAATTGCAGTAAGCTAGAAGCAGTATTTCCCAGTCCACCTTCAATCTTAATTAATTGATTAGGTGTCTGTCGTTGACTGAGAATATCCTGCCACTTTTCGGGTGATATCACAGTATCCGGTAATTCTGCAATTAAGCCTTGTTCAGGCTGAGTTTTTATGGTGTAAATACCCACAAACAGTTTACCCCGTTGGGCTGGCATTTGTAAAGCAATGGTGTTTAACTTCTCAGAATGTTTCTCCGTAGATACTACTTGCCAAGCGATCGCTTCTAAAGTTGAAATGGCAAATAAAGGTAGATTTAACTGTTGGGATAAAGTTCTGGCGGTAACCACTCCCATCCGAGTGCCTGTAAAACTTCCCGGCCCCTTAGCAACAGCAATAAAGCTTAAATCTGACCAAGATTGGGGTAAAATAAATTCAGATAAATGTAAGTGTAATTGAGTGGAGAGTTCTCGGCCTAAATTCCAAGTTTGACAGCGTTTTTCACCCTGGAAGTTATCGAGGGCTAACCCTAATTCTGGGCTACTGGTATGTAAAGCTAAACCATATAATCTTGAAATTGTGGACACTTTTTAATCTGTTGTTGTATAAAAAATTGGCAGCGATAACAATAATCCCGCTAAGATTATACTATAAAAATCTTGATCAATTAATTTCCAACTGGAAGCCCCCAATACAACAAACAATGTGGCAACGGTTCCAAATAACTGATTGATTGCTAATTCACCCCGTTGTATTGCATTTTGCTTAATTTTGATAAATCCTAAAGCGATTAATATTCCTACAATCGGATGAAAGATAACAATTTTCAAACTAAAAATAAATCCAATCATTAATCCCATTAAGCTATCAAGAATAAACTCTCTATCCTGTAGCTTGTTAACCCAGAAAGATTTATGCTGAAGTTGCTGTACTTTCTGATATAGAGGATGAGTCTGACAAGCTTGAATTTTCTTTTTAACTTGAGTTTTATACCCCACCTTTAAAACAATCTTCCATTCCGGTACTGTTTGACCTTGAATGCGCCCTAAAATTTTAACACGATGAATTGCGGCTATATTTAATTGGGTCAATTCCTGAGTGATTACAGTCGCGATCGCTTGATAATTAACCGGTTCATTTTCTAAACGATTAATCACTACAATTAACTGATGTTGCTTCAGCCAATTAACCTGTAATTTAATCGGATAATTTTCAACAACTTTTTGTAATTTATCCTGAATAACATTTGTACAATTTGGAGACGGTAATAAATAAGCGCTAGATTGAGGAAATTTCTCAAGTAAAGCAACAGATTCAGTAGAAGTTTTTTCCTCAAAATTAAACTGCTTTTTAGTTTTCTTTTTTAACGCTGGGAAAGCAGCCACATATTGAGAACGGGGTTGAATGTGCCGTAAAACGGCTTGAGCTGAATGATAACGATGATTGGTTGCTCCTTGCAACATCTTATCTAAAATTCGCCCAAGCTCCACACTAATTGGAGTTTTTAAGTAATCTCGCCAGACCCAGCTTCCTTCTTGACTATCAAACAAATTAAACGGAGAAACACCTGTTAACAGATGAATACAAGTGACTGCTAAACTATAAATATCGCTAGCAAAAATGGCTTTTCCCATCAACTGTTCGGGAGCAGTAAACGCTGCACTGCCAATCACCGTTGCCGTTTGTGGGAGACGTTCTGTGACCTGTTTGGCGGCACCAAAATCCACTAAGACTAAACTGCCCGCTTGCTCAACCCGAGTCGCCCGACGACGCACAATATTTTCCGGCTTAATATCCCGATGAATCACATGATGACGATGAATAAAAGTTAAAACGGGTAATAAATCTTTCAATAATTGACGAATTTTATTTTCATCAAACGTTCCTTTTTCTAATAATTCTTGGGCTAAATTTTTTCCTTCGATAAATTCTTGCACTAAATAAGAATAACCCTCAACTTCAAAATCAGACAAACCAGCCGGAATTTGACGATGTTGACCCAAATGTTGGAGTTGTTGAGCTTCTTGACGAAATCGTGCTACAGTAGTTTGAGAATGACTAAACTGGGGCAAAAACTGCTTAATCACAAACCGAGGCTGCAAAGGCTGAGACTCGTCCACCGCTAAGAACGTTTTGCCAAAGCCTCCTTGTCCAATTAATTTCAATGCTCGATAACAGGGAACCCCTGCATTATCACTTTCTTTGGGATGCAAAACCAGCTTTGAGCCACAGGACTCACAGAATTGATGGTTAGCCAGGTTTTGGGGGTGCTCACAAGCCGGATTAAAGCAGTAACTCATTTTCCCTTTACAACAACATAGGGCGAATTGATTAAAAGTTTAGGGTTTCGGGGGTGATGAGAGACCGGTCCCATCACCGTTGTTGAATCATTCCAATTTAGGTCGGAACTAATTCCCCTGGACGTAACTTCGCCCATTTTCCCGCTTCTTCAGTAAAGCTTTCACACCCGACTACATCCCATTCCATTTCAATTTCCTCCCCGTGGGTGCGAATATTGACATTAATAGACGGTTGAATCGGGTCAAAGTCTGGGTTTTCAGTCAGATGAGGCTGTTGATGCTGGCCTTCTACGGCATTATAGGTGATGCAGCGATCAACATAATGACAGTTAATGCAAATACACATCTTTCACAATCCCCTTAAGAATTCTTGACTTATGGAATCGTTTCCGAATCCTATGAATGTTAATTTAACTTAGATAAGCTGTAAACTGCTGGATATTTTAATTGAGTTTAATCAGAATGACTCAAACATTCGATTCTGGACTATCCCCTCACACTTGGCCGTTTGACTGGAAAATGTTGCCCACAGACGCTTATCTGGTAGGTGGGGCTGTCCGGGATGGACTTCTCAAACGAGAGTCGAAGTATCTCGACTTAGATTTTGTCCTATTGGATCAAGCGGTCAATACAGCCCAGAGAATTGCTAACCATTATAAAGCGGGATTTGTCTTATTAGACCGCGATCGCCAAATAGCCCGAGTGGTGTTTGCGAATGCAACAGTTGATTTTGCCCAAGCCCAAGGCAATACTTTAGACACAGATTTGCAACGGCGAGACTTTACCATCAACGCGATCGCCTACCATCCGGGAACTACAACTTTTATCGATCCCCATCAGGGTCAAGCCGACTTGCAACAGGGGGTGATTCGTATGATTTCCCCCCAAAACTTACAGGATGATCCGTTAAGATTATTGCGAGGATATCGTCAAGCAGCTCAACTCCATTTTACCATTGAACCGCAAACCTGGATCGCCCTTTGTCAATTTGCCCCCCAACTCAGACAAGTGGCGGTTGAACGAGTCCAAACGGAGTTAGGCTATCTACTGCAAACCGACAATGGTACAATCTGGTTACGCCGAAGCTGGGAATCGGGTTTAATTTCAGGCTGGTTTCCCCATGCTGAGCGCAATTTTACTGTGTTGATCAATCTAGATCGGGTTGCTGAGCACTTGAGTCCAGCTTGGCCGTTATTGCAAGCAGAATTATCTCAACCCCTGCGAGAAACCCTAAAAATCTCCCGCTTAGGGTTAGTCAAATTAGTGTGTTTATTAACACCAGATCCGACCATAGCTGAAGCCGAGTTAACCGCTTTAAAGTATAGTAAAGCAGAAATTCGGGGTGCAATTACTCTGATTCAAGGTATCAATCAACTTCAAACCATTAATCCGGATCAAATACCCCTGAAACAGCTTTATTTTCTATTCCGTGATTTAGGCAATTTATTCCCCGCTTTAGCGGTCTGGGCGATCGCAATAGGCATTCCCACTGAATCAATCACTCCGTTAATTCAACGTTATTTTACCCCTGACGATCCCGTGGCTCATCCCCAGCCCTTAGTTTCGGGTAATGAACTGATCGCCGCCCTGAAAATACCTCCTAGTCCTCAAATTGGCAAACTCTTATTAGAACTGCAATTAGCCCAAGTTGAAGGTTTAATCTTAACGCCAGAAGCTGCAATTGATTGGGCAAAAAAATGGTTAATTGAAACAGGATCTGGCTGAGATGCTACTTCTTCAGGTGTATTTATGTATACAAAGTACCCAAAAAATTATCGAAATTTTTGAGTAAGTGTATGATTAAATACATCCATCCATTGGCTAAGATTTATATAATTTCATCTTAAGTTGAGAGTCGTTCAAATTCTGAGGTTAAATTAATAAAACTTTAAGAAAAAATATATAAATACATGGTATTTAAGATAAATATAGGAGATAATGAATAATTACATCAGGGAAATTAAATTTTATTATACAGAGTAATAATAAGCATTTTACAGTATCTCAAATCCCAGAAAACATATATAATAAGTTGATTCAAAGCTGAAATTGAGTAGTTAAATTAGATTGGGATGTTCCTAGTCATTGAATCTCATTAAATAAGCCAATTTATGATGCTGAGCTATATTAAACTGATGTGGTCGAGCTTTCTGTCTACCCTTAACCTCGTCCTGATAAAAACAACATATTTAACATATTTATTTACAATTGAACAATGGATCAGATACCATTCAAATTTAGATATTTTGATGGGGTTAGTGTGGTACGCGATTCCAATCCTGATTCTCTTCAAAGTTTACAGAAACAAATCTAACAAGCTAAAAGTAGGACAATACAATCCCATCCATTGCAGCCACGATCCTCAAATCTCAACACCCCTGTTAATTATCCTGGTGTGGTTATTGAGTGATGGCACTCTGCATTTACTGCAAGTTGGGACAATTTTAAATCCAACCCATTGGCTATATTCTTTCACCACCCTTATCCTAGGGATTGGTATTTATACTCTGGTTCAACGGCGTGACTGGCAAATTCAACCCCTACAGATGGCAATGGCAGGGGCAGAAGCAACACCTCCGTTTCAAACCCCAATGGTCTCCTCCATCACTCCCAGAGTTGCACCCCAGCAGAAAAACAGCTCTTCAGAATACCCCAAAAAAATAGCAGCCTCTGATGATTTATCCCAGATCATTCAGCTTTCAGTCGATCAGATGAGCGACCCGATGTTATGGATCGGAGCCTCTGGAAAACTGCTTTATGGAAATCAATCAGCCAGTCGTTTGTTTGGATATAGTACCACAGAGCTGCAATCTCTAACCATTCATGACATTACCTTAGATTTGCCCCGGTCCATGTGGTGGTTTCACTGGCAAACTTTACAACAATGTGGTTCTCTTAAAATTGAAACCCGTTGTTGCACCAAACATCAACGACCCTTACCCGTTGAAATCACCATTAACCATCTTCACTTGCCCAACGGCCAAGAGTATCAGTGTATTGTTATCCGGGATATTAGCGATCACAAACAAATTGAACGGGCATTGCGACAACGTCAAGGAGAATTACGCTCACTGGTAACCAACATTCCTGGTGCAATTTATCGGTGTGCCTTCGATACAGCGAGAACAATGGCATTTATCAGCAATGGTATTGAACCGATTATTCAACATTCGGCAGCAGATTTAATTTACAATCGTGTCTGTAGTTTTAGTAGTCTAATTCACCCGATCGATCAATCCATTGTCACTCGCCAGATCAACATCGCAATTGAGACTCAACAACCCTACACCCTAGAATACCGCTTACAGCGTCAAGATGGATCTTGGTGTTGGGTACACGATCAAGGTCAGGGAGTGTTTAACGCCAAGGGCAAGCTGTTATGGCTCAACGGTGCCCTATTTGATATTACGGACAATAAACAGGCTTTAGGGGCTTTAAGAGCCAGCGAAGAACGATTACAGTTGGCTTTATCCGGAACCCATCAAGGGCTGTGGGATTGGCATATTCAGAATGATGAAATTTATCTCAGTCCCCAATGGCCTTTACAATTGGGTTACGGAATTGATGATATCGACGGACAGCCTCGATCTTGGTTAAAATTGGTTCATCCAGCCGACCGACATGATTTAATCAAAAGCATTCGACAACATCTGTTAGGTCACACTCCAATCTGCCATGCAGAACATCGGATGCGAAGTCAATCTGGAGAATGGCGTTGGGTGCTTAACCGTAGTAAAGTGGTTCGTCGCGATAGTCAGGGTCAACCCTTACGGATGATTGGCACCGTTCAAGACATTAGCGATCGCAAACTGGCTGAAGACCGAGAACGGGCTAAAACTCAGCAACTTGAACAGACCTTACAACAACTCAAACAAACCCAAACTCAACTGATTCAAAGTGAGAAACTCTCAAGTTTAGGTCAGATGGTGGCGGGAATTGCTCATGAGATTAATAACCCAGTCACATTTATCTCAGGCAATATTTCTTTTGCCCATCAATACTTAGAGGATTTACTACAATTAATCGCACTTTACCAACAGCATTGCCCTCAACCCAATCGGGAAATTTTAGACTGGATCGATGAGATTGAGTTAGAGTTCTTAGTCAAAGATTTACCGAAGCTGTTTGTGTCGATGGAAGCCGGGGCGAGTCGCATTAAGAATATTATTCATTCATTACGGAACTTTTCCCGTTTGGATGAAGCAGATATGAAAGAGGTTGATATTCATGAAGGCATTGAGAGTACATTACTCGTATTGCAGCATCGACTCTATTGTTCATCCTCCAATTCTGAGATTGAGATGATTAAAGAATATAGTAAACTGCCGAATATTGAATGTTATGCGGGGCAGCTTAATCAGGTATTTTTGAATCTGCTAAATAATGCAATTGATAGCATTTTAGAAGCCAAAGAAGCGGGACAGTTGGATATAGAGACGATTAAGCCGACAATCTTGATTCGGACAATGGTGCTAGAATCGGATTGGATTCAGGTTCAGATTATTGATAACGGTACAGGCATCTCCCATGATAATCAGCAGCATTTATTTGAACCCTTTTTTACAACAAAACCTGTGGGGCAAGGAACAGGTTTAGGACTGGCAACCAGTTATCAAATTATTAAAAAACATGGGGGCAAACTCACTTGTCATTCTGTTGTGGGTCAAGGGGCAAAATTTGTGATTGAGATCCCCACAAAGACAACAGTTACCCTCACCGATGACTAACCACAGACAATCAATGACTTGTGTTTGATCAACTCTCTCGTCGCCTCAGTCAATCTGGGTTATGGATACAGGCAGCATTAGGGTTTGCATTCCTCTATTTACCCATCCTCATCCTGGTTATCTATTCCTTCAACGCCTCCCGGTTTAACGCCACCTGGTCTGGCTTTACCTTAGAGTGGTATCGTAGCTTATTTGGTCAAACCACAGATATTAAAGCGAATTTTGCCAATGCAGAGGTCTGGCAAGCCTTGCAAAACAGCTTACTCATTGCCGCAACAGTGACCCTGTTATCTGTGATACTCGGAACAGCAATGGCCCTGGCTTTAGAACGATATCGATTTCCAGGTTACCGTATTTTAGAGAGTTTATTGTTTCTACCAATGATTATCCCAGAAATTACCCTGGGCATTTCATTACTGGTCTTTTTTACGCTAATTTTCCGTATCCTGGAAAACTTAACGGGTATTCGCCTCACCTTAGGCTTTCCCTCCGTGATTATCGGTCATGTCACGTTTAATCTTGCCTTTGTCACCGTCACCGTCCGGGCCAGGTTAGCCGACTTAGACCCCGCCTTAGAAGAAGCTGCCTTTGATCTCGGGGCAAACGAATGGCGGACATTTTGGCGCATCACATTCCCCTTAATTTTACCCGGTGTCATTAGCGCAGCGTTACTCGCCTTTACCCTCTCACTCGATGACTTTGTCGTTACCTTTTTCACCACAGGAGTTGGCACAACCACTTTACCCTTATTTGTCTATGGCATGATTAAACTGTCCGTCACCCCAGCCATTAATGCCATTTCAACCCTGATGTTGTTCGCATCTGTCCTACTTGTGGTATCGTCATTGACTATCAAGGGTCGAGTTAAGGATTAATCCCAAAGTCCTGTATTTTGCCCCCGTCGGCCCCCCAAAATGACTACCGTGTATACCCATCCCCAATTCAACTTTGAAACTTTAAGCTGTGCCCCCCTAGCCCCCCCTCCCCTTTAGTTCCCCACCCCCCTTTTATTCCCCCACCCCCCTTTTATTCCCCCCTTATAAAGGGGG
>CAYNXM010000045.1:0-14070 GCA_964401105.1 uncultured Lyngbya sp.
TTAACGCTGGTTAAGCTGCGATGCCCCGCTTAATTTAAGCGCTAACAGTAGATTTCCGGGTTTACCTGAGTTAGTAAGCCAGTGTCTCTAATGTTTCTCGCAGATACCGCTGAACTTGTTGATCTAAACTTAAAGACTGAAATCCTTCAACAGTCTGTTGTTCAAACTGCCATCGTTGGAATCCTGAACTGTCCGCGATCGCACTTTTGAGACTTTGCCAGATTTGAGAATCTTCTGACCAGTCAGCCATCATATCTTGTGGTTGAACGCTGGAAGTTGAGTTAGTCATTGCTAGTATATCCAAGTTTATTATTATGATCGGCAACTGCTGAATTTTAACAGATAGGACATTGTCCCACGACCGGATTAAGTCTTCCGAAATCAATCTATCAGTTGAGTATTGCTTCTATTGTTACAAATCTTGAGCGAGAATGCCTGTAGCTTGGCTTACTTTTTGCCCCGGAATCACTCTCTGGAAGCCCCAGAACCCTTAATAGGCTTGGGTTTAGGGGTTTGAAGAAAAAATGGGCAAAATTTGCTGAACTTGCCATCCCACAATTGAAAATCCCTGACGAATTTCCGCTTCGCTCAAGGGTTCAGTTTGAGCAAAGTCATCTTCTGTTGTTAATAATACCCCCATAACACTAGCAGGGACTTGGCAAAACAGACTACTTCCCAAACAGCCTAGAGTAGCTAATAATAACCCGATACCATGCCATTGAGGAAATAGAGCCGCGACATCACTCACCATCAAGCTGACTCGGTTTACCTGTGAGAAAATTACAATCAGTAAAATAGTTGTGATTAAAGATAACCCGTGATTCAATTTCGTGTTGAAACGATTTAAAATCTGTCGCTGTATAACTGTTAATGTTGCGGGTTTCATCGCGACTGCTAAAATACTAAAGATATAGAATGGACGATTCCACTGCATCCACAGTATGGGTACGATACCTATTAGCGCTATTAACCCTAACTCTAACCAAAATGGTAGTAATGGTGTGCCAATAGCTAGTCCCACTGCCAATAATCCTAACCACACCGGGAGTGTCACTAAACCTAAAAAATGTATCCAGAGAAAGGGTTCAAATCGAAATGACTTCATTGCTCTTGAGTCTCAAACCTTCCCTTTTTACTTTACACATTTTGTAAAAAATTGGGAAAGCTGATTCAACAGAAGCCGATCTCTAGTCGCTTAAAAATAGTTATATTTTCGGATACAATAGCAGCTAAATTGAGACAGAATAATCACTGTACTACCCGATTTTCCTTTGATACATTTAAATCTTCTATTCTGGGTGTTAGTGAAGATTTAGCCCCCTTCAACTTCGATCAGTCTGATTTCACTGCGTTATAGTTTCGGTTGCAGAAAAATAGTTTGTAGCTTCTCTTAGATGATAGTATCTGCACAGTTGAATGAGAACACGTTACAATTCTCAATGGAGTGAGATCAACATCCCAATTTAACGATGGAAGCCCTACAAACACAATTGTATGAAGTTGCCCAATTTGCCAATAGCCTGGTTCAAACCCAATTGACTCATCTCAGTTGGGTCAGTGTGGGAGTAATATTTGCCGCTGGGTTACTCACTAGCCTGACTCCATGTATGCTATCGATGCTACCCATTACCATTGGCTATATTGGCGGCTATGAGGCTCAAAACCGTTGGCAGGCTGCAACCCAGTCTAGCTGGTTTGCCTTGGGACTGGCGACCACTTTAGCGGGCCTTGGAATTGCTGCTACCCTCCTCGGACAAGTCTATGGACAAGTGGGAATTGGACTCCCGATTATTGTCAGTTTAGTTGCGATTCTGATGGGACTCAACTTACTCGAAGCCTTACCGATTCCTCTGCCATCTTTCGATACAATGGGATGGATTCCTAAAAATCTGCCGGATGGAGTCAGGTCTTATTTTTTAGGATTAACCTTTGGTTTAGTGGCTTCTCCCTGTAGTACTCCTGTGTTAGCAACGTTACTGGCTTGGGTTTCGACGACCGGAGATTTAGTCTTAGGGGGAGTATTACTGCTATCCTATGCAGCAGGTTATGTTGCCCCTCTAATCTTGGCTGGAACATTTACCGCCACAATTAAAAAGTTGTTGGCTTTACGACAATGGTCCAGTTGGATTACACCCGTTAGTGGTGCATTACTAGTTGGATTTGGAGTATTTTCCCTGTTATTTCGTTTAGTTCCAATTGCTTAATTCATGACTTCAAAAAATATATTTTTGTCTAAGTTATCAACTTGGGGACAAATTCCTCAAACTTTTTTTAAAAAAGAAATTTTACCTGTACTCGCCGATTTAAGATTAGCGATTATTTTGTTATTGCTGATTGCAATTTTTAGTATTTCAGGCACCGTTATTGAACAAGGTCAATCTCTGGAATTTTATCAAGCCAATTATCCAGAAAGTCCTGCATTATTTGGGTTTCTCACCTGGAAAGTTATTGTATTAATCGGACTGGACAAAGTTTATCAAACCTGGTGGTTTTTATCCCTGTTAATTCTCTTTGGTTCCAGTTTAACGGCCTGTACTTTTACCCGACAACTACCGACTTTAAAATCAGCCCGTCGTTGGAAATATTATCAGAAACCGCAACAATTTAAAAATCTGGCACTCAGTACCGAGTTAGAACAAAATTCTTTAGATACCCTCGAACAAATCTTAAAAAAACGCTATTATCGGGTGTTTCAAGAAGAGGATAAATTATACGCCCGTCGCGGTCTTATTGGACGCATTGGGCCGATTGTGGTTCATGCCAGTATGTTGATCATTTTAGCCGGATCAATTATTGGGTCAATGACCGGATTTATGGCACAGGAAATGGTTCCCAGCGGCGCTACCTTTCAAGTCCAACATATTTTTAATGCTGGTAGATTTGCCGCCTCTCAAATCCCCCAAGATTGGTCAGTCAAAGTGAATCGATTCTGGATAGATTATACACCGGATGGCGTAATCGATCAATTCTATTCTGATTTGTCTGTTTTAAACAATCAAGGGGAAGAAGTCGATCATAAAATTATTCATGTCAATCAACCTTTACGATATGATGGAGTCACCTTTTATCAAGCTGATTGGGGAATTGCAGGAGTCAAAGTTCGGATTAATAATAGTCCGGGTTTTCAGTTTCCGATGGCACAGTTAGACACGGGGGGACAAGGGAGAATTTGGGGAACTTGGATTCCCACTAAACCGGATTTAAGCGAAGGGGTATCTATCCTCGTCAAAGACTTACAAGGAACCGTGTTTATTTACAATGAAACTGGAGAATTAATTGCGACTGCCCGCGAAGGAAAAGGCACTCCTATTGATGATAACGTTACCCTTTTTATCGATAAACTGATTGGTAGTACAGGACTTCAAATTAAATCCGATCCAGGTATTCCTATGGTTTATTTAGGTTTTGGCTTGTTGATGATTAGTGTATTAATGAGTTATATTTCTCACTCTCAAATTTGGGCATTAAAATCAGGCGATCGCCTTTATATTGGGGCAAAAACAAACCGGGCAAAAGTGACATTTGAACGAGAAGTGTTGAGTATAATTGATGAAATTGAATCCTCATCTAAGCCAAAAATGGAGACAAATTGAGTAATGTCTATTAATTCAAGATTGTATACAACTCTAGTTTTTAGAACGAAATTTAGTGACTTTAAAATATCGTTTAGCCTGCCGTTTTCGCCAACGCCGAATTAACCGAAGACTAATAAAATAGGTTGCAGTTGCACTCACAATTCCAACAATAAAACAGCCGAATAATAATGTTAATGCCAACTCAGCTTTTAATTCTATAATAGTTTCCCAAGATAGTAAACTATCCTGACTAATAGAAAGTTCTTCCGCACCCAGCAACCATTGACCGACATGATAATTAAACAAAAAAATTGGAATATAAGTAAACGGGTTACTCACCCAAGTCCCAGCGACTGCCAGTAATTTTTTACCTCGAATCAGGATTGAAATTGCTACACCCAACACCGTTTGCAAGCCGAAAAAAGGGAAGCATCCCGCAAACACACCCGCTGCTAAACCTCTGGCGAGATATTCTGGCTTTCCCTGCATCCTGACAACACGCAAATAAATCGAGTGAAACCATCCCCAGCGAGGATGTTTCTTCCCTTCAGAATTCGGTGCAGCGGCTAACGTTTGTGGTTGGGGTGGCGGAGTGAACCGTCGCACTGAGACAATCTCCTTATTTTTACTGATCATATTTTAGTCTTTTTTAGCCTAACTCGTAAGCTGACGAGGAGTAATGAGGTATAGAGAAGATGAAAATCTGTGCAACCTAGCCTACGATTGTAATAATAAATAAAATCTGGCTTCAATATCATCTGCTGAAGGGATTATAATTTTGATTATTGGCATAAAGGCTAGGATTAATCTTCTATACCAGGACTGATTATGAATGATAATATTTATCAACTCATCTGGGACAACGATGAGAACCAATTTTCTGTTAGCGGCCGCAATGCTTCAGGAGAATGGGAGGATGAAACGGCGGATATTTTACTCGATGAACAAATTAGGGCCAGTGGCAAACGTCAGATTGATTTAGCGACGAGACCTTTATTTTATCGGGTGAATGAAGATAAGCTGTTTGATGCTAATCGAACTTATAATAGCTTTATTAATCTTTTAGATAATTATGCAGTTCATTTTTTAGATGAAGAATGTACTGATGAAATAGAAGCACAAGAGCAACAGAATTTTTTAGATCTGATTTTAAAAACTAAGCCGCTTCAAATTGCTTTAGATTATATTAATAACAACTTAGGTGAATCTTTTTCCGAAGAACAATTCTTCCGTGAACTGAAGCGGATCTGGTTTGAACTTTATACGAATCATTATCGAGGAAAATCAACACATTTCTGTTCCGGCTTTGAACACGTTTTTGTTGGGGAAGCCAAATATAGTGTACGGTTTGACAGTAAAAAAGAAAACTTAGGTGAAATCTCCGGTTATCATTCTTGGGTAAAATTTTATCTAGATGAAAAAAATCAGCGGGTCAATTTTTTGGGTTATAAATATGATTTAAACGGAGAAGCTGGACAACAGAATCCAAATGTAGTGACGTTACAAATGCTGCAAACGATTACTGATATGAGAGGGAATATCGTTGCAGAATTGTTTAAGAAAAAAGGTGGATTTTTTGTCGGCCCCAGTCCAGAATGTGAAATTGCCATGGCAACAGTTGCTTATTTTGAAAGTTTGTATGGCAAAATTATAGATAAACGTAATACAACAATTAACGATGCTAATTATGATTTAGTACTATATCGGAGTACTAATCCAAACGGCAGTCGGGGTGAATTTATTCGCTCATTTTTCCCGATTTTTCTGAACTCAGAAAAAGTCAAAGAACCGCCGATGGATCGTCCTGTCGTTGTTCCCATTGACCGGATTCTTAAAAATGATGGTGCAATTCAGATTATCGCAGCATTACCCAACCCAGAAGGAACAGACGACGGTCAAGAATGGGTAGAATTACAAAATAGTACTGATGAATTAATTGATATAACCGGTTGGGAATTACGAGATAAATTAAACCGTCCTGAAGTCTTGAATGGTGTGATTCAACCCCAAGAAACTCAGCGATTTATAGTCAGTCGTTCGAGTGCTAATACAATGCAAATGACAAACCGTTCCGGATTAATTTTCTTATATAATTCAATCGCTGAACAAGTTGCAGCCGTACAATATAATCGCGCCCGGTCAGGAACTATTTTACAATTTACATCAGGCAATAGGCAATAGGCACTCTTGTAATAGTAGATCTTATAGGCTTTTTAGCTTTTACTGATGTCCTAACTAATGTGCGTAGTGCTATACTTATAAAAAAATGTGTATAAACAAAAGCTAAATTACTCCCGAACGCAGATATAGCGCTACGTACTGAATTTAGAACATTTTACTATTCCCTATTCCCTTTTCAGATATCCCTATAGCTGTCACTCTCCGAGGAGTAGAATAAGAAAATTAACAGATCAAGTAGCTAAAAAGCAGATAAGACAATGGATGTAGAGTTACAGATTCTCAAACATTTAGCTAGAGATGCACAGGGGACAGTTTCAGTAATTGATCAATATTGTCAAGGATATAAAGACCTATTTCCGGCAAGTCAGAAGTTACGAATGTTTTAAATATTTGCATCTAGGAATCATCTCACCAATTAAGAGAAAATCCTTACCGGAAATTGCTAAAATAGTAGGAATTAGTTCCCCCCAGTCCATCGTTTTATTCTGGTTAGTTAACCCCTGGTTAGATGTTATACCTAGTTCTTCTATTTTACGAGGATTTCATCACCTCATTGATGTCATGAATCAATTTCAACCCGTTTATTTCTCACCGATAGACTTTCTGATTTTTTAGCTCTTGAATCCGGAGAGTGACAGCTATAGGGATAAGTCCCCAACCCCAAACTTTGGGAGTCAGATTCTGTCCGTTGAACTAATCCCGATGAAAAATCAGAAACTTGGGTAGAGACGTTCAATTGAACGCCTCTACATGATCGCGAATCATCCAGACATGATATCACCGGGGCAAAATACCGGACAACCTCACAACAATTAGAAGGGGGCTTCTTCTACAAACACAAAGGTATCGGTATCAGACTTGTCTAATCCCGTCACATCCCTCACCACACCCACTAAATCTCTTGTTGAATCAGGGTATTCAAAAAAGATGTTGGTATTACCCTTGTTGGTTTCTTTGAAGAAATAATCTGAGTCACTGCCAAACAGTTGAATTTCATCAACCCCAACATCAAAACCTCGAATCACAGCCCGATCTGCGTTAGCATTACCCAGGTAGAATGGGGTGGTTTCATTACCGAGAATGTGTAAATCTGCCCCACTGTTGCCAATCAGGACATCCCGTTCACCTGCACCGGGTGTCATACTGTCTTCATCCACCCCAATCAGAATATCATTGCCTAAGCCGCCGTTGAGAACGTCATTACCACTACCGCCAATCAGGACATCATCGTTACTACCCCCAATGAGTCGGTCATTATCTGCACCACCATCAAGAGTATCGTTACCATTCTGACCGAACAGCCGATCTGCCCCATCATTACCGAAGACATCGTCATTGCCAGCTCGTGCCCTGATGGTATCATCTCCAGCCAAGGCATCAATGGTATTGTCATCTCCATCATAAGTGAGGTCATCATCCCCTGGGGTGGGAGTGTTGGGGGATGTTGGATTATTGATCAGCACGGATACAGTGTTATCAGCTTGGTTAGTCACAACAAGATCCTGAGCTGCACCACCCCCATCTAAATCTCCGATCGCTACTCCCCGCGTCAACCCTGCTCCATCAGTTCCCACAGCAAAAGTTTCTTGGGCCGAAAAACCTCCAGAGCCATCGTTTGAGAGCACTGATACATTAGTCTCATCTTTATTCGCAACAGCTATATCATTGGCTCCATCTCCATCTCCATTTAAATCGCCGATCGCTATTCCCCGTGGATTATCTCCCACAGCAAAGGTAGTTTGAGCCGAAAAACCTCCACTGCCATCATTTAACAGCACTGATACATTGTCACTAAAATAGTTTGCAACAGCTATATCATCAGCAAAGCCATCTCCATCTAAATCCCCTATTGCTACAGCAACTGGGCCAATGTCAGTGGCAAAGGTCGTTATCGGGGAAAAACCTCCACTATTGTCTCCTAAGAATACGGCAACACTACCAGCAAGTCTTCTTGCCACAACCAGGTCATCAACTTCGCCATCCCCATCGAGATCTCCGACTTCGACAAAAGTCGCCTGGCTGCCAGTAGAAACAGTTGTTGAGGCAGAAAAACCCCCAGAACCATCTCCCAAAAATGTTGCGACATTCTGGTCATTTTGGTTGGATACGGCGAGGTCAAGATTATCATCGTTGTTAAAATCGCCTACGGCAACACTAGTTTCGCCATTTCCTGCGTCAAAGCTACTCGAAGTAAAGCCTCCAGAGCCATCGCTTAATAATAGCGATACATTATTAAAGTTTGCTAGGGCAATATCATCAGTGCCATCTTGATTAAAATCGCCTACTGCCAACTCAGATCCAGTACTGGTAAGGGTAGATGAGGTAAAACCGCCAGAGCCATCTGCCAATAAAACTGTGACATTACCGCCATAATAATTAGCTACTGCAATGTCATTAGCATCACCATCTCCGTCAAAATCGCCAATCGCTACTGCTTCTGGAGCATTTCCTGTGGCAAAGGTAACTTGGGGGTCAAAATTTACAGCAAATTCTCCTTGATATTCTTGCCGGAGTTGTGAAGTAAAAGCAGAATCAGAGTTAATTTCCCCAATTTGCCATTCCAGATGCCAATTGCCTTTTCCGACTTTCTGGGCTGAAGCAGCAATATTTGCTCCGGTTAAGTGGTACAACTGCTGGAGTAAGGTGGGGGATTTTGCGACCTCACAGCCATAAATCAGAATTTCTCCTACGCCCCACTCTAAGAGTTGCTGGCGGTATTGAGACAGATTTTCGAGGGTTAATTTAGTTTTTCCAAGGTGCAACGAACCCGCAGAACCGTGGCCAACCAGATGTAAACGGGTGTAATTTCCCGCTGCTAAGGCTGCTGTAATTTGAGCGATCGCATCCGTATTGTCATCTAATCGTAATGTGGCGGCACCGGGTTGCACTCCCTGGGCGAGAGTTTGAGGCGCTTCAACTCCAGAGTCGATTACCACTAACATAGTGGCTTGTTGCTGATGAATTTCGGGAAATATTGTTCTCATGAGTTTTTCCTATCTCAAAAAAAAAGAATGAATTTTAAATTTTTTAAGCATTCATCTTATTACAAAGATATCACATTTTTAAAAAATTAGTAATATATGTAATTGCATATCCTCTGAATTTTACTAAATCTTTACCTTAATCTTTTTAAATACTTGAAAAACCAAAGGAAAGGTAATGTTTTCATAAACACTATTATAATATAGCGCTTTGCTTGGCGCGTATTTACAAATACTGAAAAGCTCCCGTCCGCTGCTTGATTGACATTAAACTCATGTAATGGTAACTCTTTTCTGATAGCTGTTTTTACTCGATGCCACCAGTGCTCTATCTGGATGATTGGTGTAAGTCAGGGTTAAAATTAGCTATAAATGAGTATAGAGACATTCGGAATTGAACATCTCTACATCATTATAAATCAGCTCAAATTTTACTGACCAAATTCGGCTTGTAAGTCGTCATCATTGTCATCAGCGATGGTGGCGACAACAGTAATAATCCGAGAAATTTCACTGGGCGTAATTCCCGTTAATGTCCGGTTAGAAAGGACAACCACCTGATTATCTGTAATGCAAAAATGAGATTCGTAAGTGGATAACCAATTCATCTCCATCAGTTTTCGCATTAATTGTTCTTCGTTTTTAGCGGGCAATTTTAGTACTGGTGACCAAACGGCTAAAGTGTCATCATCGGTGTCTCCAGTGAGTTGGACGAAGACTTCTGCACTGCCATACTGAAACTTCCAGAGATGACCGGCTTCACTAGTACCCACCATCACTTTTTGTTCATCGGCTAAACCAGCAATTACAGTTTCAATCTCCTCCGTGTAGCTGATGGGAGTCCATTCTTCGATTAAATCTTCGGTTGTGGGTTCGGAATTGGATTGTTGAGTTGTGGCCATAGCAATTTCTTGCCTCTGATAATGAAAACGATATCTGCACCCATAGTATCCTATCGTCTGTTGGCAATGGATATGAACAACTCAACGCCCATGAGTAACGCCACGGGAGTATGCTTGGTGGCTTGGCAGAGTATGGCGCGACTCACAGGTTTATACGTTATGCAGCAGTCCAAAGAGGAGTTTCCTTAAGTGTTGACAAAGGTAAACTGACTGCTTTCGAGATCCAAATCACTCACCCCTGGAATCACTGCAATGAGTTCACTCTCGTTTAAGAAAATACCCATTCCTTGTGGTAGTCCGTCCCCAGTGGGTTGCAACAGATAATGAGCTGAACTTCCATGCAAATAGATGGTATCTTGGGGTTGGAAGTTTTCAATCAAAGCATAGTCATTAACGCTATCATCGTCATAATA
The DNA here is from genome assembly GCA_964401105.1 of uncultured Lyngbya sp. GTDB lineage: Bacteria > Cyanobacteriota > Cyanobacteriia > Cyanobacteriales > Microcoleaceae > JAAURB01. The sequence goes on from CAYNXM010000045.1 coordinate 10,053, forward strand.
GGCTTGATGACTATCCCCTAAATTAAATTGATTACGACCTGAGCCACCCATTAACAAATCAATTTCCCCTTGTCCAGGATTAACCGAATTTGGATCAACACCCGTGAGTTGATCGGCACCACCGCCGCCGTTGAGGGTATCATTGCCAATACCACCGATGATCTGATCCCTTTGACCACCCCCTAATAGTTGATCATTACCGTCTCCACCATTTAAGATATCTGTCCCGGCTTGTCCACGAATGATATCATCTCCAGCTTCTCCGCTTAAATCATCCGCGTCGTCTCCGCCAACCATCAGATCGTTACCGTCACCGCCATTAAGGGTATCGTTTCCGGCATCTCCAAATAGGCGATCGCTACCTTGATCCCCATTTAAACTATCTTCTCCATCATCCCCTCTGAGAGTATCATTTCCGATACCGCCGTTGAGTTGATCGTTTTCCGTACCGCCTCTAAGGGAATCAGCATCTTCTCCCCCATTTAAGATATCGTTTCCAGCATCTCCAAATAGGCGATCGCTACCTTGATCCCCATTTAAAGTATCATCTCCATCATCCCCTCGCAGGGTATCATTACCAATACCGCCGTTGAGTTGGTCGTTTTCCGTACCGCCTCTAAGGGAATCAGTATCTTCTCCCCCATTTAAAATATCATTTCCGGCATCTCCAAATAGGCGATCGCTACCTTCATCCCCATTTAAGCTATCTTCTCCCTTACTACCCCGCAGGACATCCGAAGCCTTACCGCCGCTGAGTTGGTCATCTCCAGCTTGACCAAATAGGTGATCGCGATCGTCTCCCCCCTCTAAAATATCATTACCGTTTCCTCCTTTGAGGGTATCATTGCCGCTGTCTCCCACCAATAAATCATTACCCGATCCCCCTAATAGACTATCATTTCCACTGCCGCCGTTGAGTCCATCATCTCGTCCACCACCAGAAAGGATATCATTACCCGCCTTACCAGCAATATAATCTTCTTCGACCCCTCCGGTGAGACTATTATCGGTTTCATCTCCTTCTAACAATAAACCGTTGCTAAAGGTATCTGAGTCACGAGTTTCCCACCAACCAGTATGGGTTTGATTAAAGTCTGTAATGGCATCCCAGCGAGGGGTGGAGTCCTCCAAATGAGATAACGCCCCCCAACTTCCCCATTTAGAGGGACGACCAACATCAACAAAGTGAGCAAATAAAGTTCCGCCAGCCGCTTTCCAACCCTGCAAAACTTGTTGATAAAGATCTGCCATTTCCGGACGACGGTTCAGTTCAATGAAAAACTCTGTCATTTCCGGATCATTCACCACATTAACCCATTCCCCAGCCTCGTTACGTCCCGGCACACCCACAACATGAGTCCCCCCTTCATAGGCAACCATTTCTAAACCGTATTCCTGGGCAACATCAGCGTGATATTGAAAGTCTGCAATGGTGGCTTCAACGGAGTCACCTCCTCCCAGAATTGAACCATCCTGAAGTTGCTGAAATGCTTTTTCAAAGCCGCCATCGGGATCATTAAACCAAGATTTAACCGTCTCGACATTTTTTGCCTTCCCCAAATCCCCACTAAAATAGCCTGTAACAGCGTAAGTATCAAACCGGGTATGGGGGGGGTCGTTTCCTTCTTCTACCCAAGCTGGAGCGTTAAGCAGATAGTTCTGGAGACCTTTATAACGGGTCTGTGTGGCAATCGTAAGTTTGAGTCGATCGTCCGCCTCGTCTGCGAATACTTCGGTAAAAATATCTGCCATCTGGGCTGAACGCATTCCGTACCATTGCATCCAACCCCCTTGAATCTCAGTCCCCCAGCGTTCTTCAGCCGCTGCCTGGGCGTATTTAGATTGTGAAAAACCCCAATTCCATACTTCGTTAGAGAATTCAACGTAGGCTTGTAAACGAGGGTCAAGGTTTTGTTGAACTTGCTGGGCAAAGTTTTGGATATAATCGTCTGTGGCTTTGTGGGGGATATTAAACCAAGGATCAATATTGACTTGATTTGCCAGTTCGATCATCGCTTCTAAGGGAACGCCATCCCAACCACTACCCCAGGAAGCATCCTCTAACTGGGGTCGATCTTCCCAATGTTGTTGATCTGAACCATTCGTATTCGTCCAGTTCATGAACCGCAAACTACGGAAGTCTTCTATTTTTTCAATCCAGTCTGGATTAAAGATTGCCCCTGCTTCATATAAGGGTAATTGATCTTCTCGAATCACGCGAATATTACGCAGATAATCCCCTGTATTATTGGGGTCAGTATTGGTAATTTCGAGGTAGATACCACCTTCACCCGGTGTAACTTCTAAAACATCTCGACCGGGAACAGATTCACTGGTGATTTCCTCGGCATCAAATCTATAGTTAAGTTCTCCTTCTCCTTCATAAAGAACAACATAACGACCCTCTGGATATTGTCCATTAATTCCCCTTAACATCAAGGTAGAAACGGGTCTTTCTTCCCCTTCCACAACAGGTAGAGATTTAACCCAACCTTGGGCATCAAGATCCATTTCTGAGGCTTTAATTCCGCCCCATTGACCGGATAAATGACCCAGCCAAATTCGTGATGCTTTGAAATGATCGATAAAGGGAAGTTGGGTACTCCAATCCGCAACGCCATTCAAACCCATTCCTAAACTTGGGTTATTTAAATCAGTGTTGGTGTTAGTCAGAGTGTCTGTTGTATTTTCCATTTATTTGGTAATGCAGCAAAAAATAACAGTGAACTGTACAAAAAAAGCTGAAAAAACAACTATTTTTGAAAATGCACCAAGACTGATAAGAATGAAATATTTAAATGTAGCGAACTTAAGTTATTATATATAACAAAAGATATCTGTATTTAAGATAATCAATATTAAGTCTTTGATCAATGTTTTTTTGTAAAAATATAATCAAGTTATTATAAAGCTTTTGCAAAGGCAATAAAATCCGCAACTATATCCCCTTTAAAGTCAAGAATATAAAGGCTACTTATAAATTATTTGGGGAGCGAATTTGTCATTTTTTTTTATTTTTTTTTATGAGAATACAGTCGGATGTAGTGGCTTTGATCAAAAGAGAGTAATCTTCTCAGGGTGTGCGTCTAATAATTTGTAAAAAAAGATACTCTTAGGATAGGTAATAGGAAAAATATAAAGCGTAATTTTTACAGATAAACATAATTTTTACTTTTAATAATTCCTGATTATTATATGAAATCCTTTAAAATTTACTACAAATAATAGATAGAGAAGTTGATCTGTACTATTCCTACTTAATATTTGATATAAATTACATTGTAGAATTAGAATAGAAACTATTTCGTTTAGTGATAGTTTAAAAATAGTAATATTATTTAATTTGTGAAAAGGTTACTCAATCTCAGCCACCCGCACCCCTAGCCTCCACCCCCCTTTTATTCCCCCTTATAAAGGGGGGAGGTTGGGGGGAGGTTGGGGGGGAAGCTCGCGGATGCTCTCCCGTTGAAGATGGGGGTTTGGGGGCGATGTCATTTACAACTCGTTCCTAATTGCTATAGCAGCCTGAAAGGATTCGTAAGAGTGCCCATACCAAGTTCTTAATATCGACTGCACAACTCCAATCAGATGGCTCTATAAACTGAATGATAAATTTTAACTTTTTTACGAGCAACCCTATGAAAAATATAGCGCTACACGAATAGGTGATTGACATCTTTTTCTTGAAAAATTTGGCGCGACGGCACACATCTCCGCCACGGCAGTTCCTCTACTTGGGGGAACCCCAAGACGCAGTCTTCGCAGCCATGGGAGCTTGCATCCGAGAGACCGAAGACCGGACTGCCTCAACTTTCCGCTTTTGAGGCGTCTGTTAAATAGAGCCTCGAACTTTATCAGATTATATTGTCAAACACAAACATGAGCGTAACAGTTCTATGGGCGCAATAGTTAGATCTACTTAACAGTTCTCTGAGCGCAATAGTTAGATCTACTTAACAGTTCTCTGAGCGCAATAGTTAGATCTACTTAACAGTTCTCTGAGCGCAATAGTTAGATC
>CAYNXM010000046.1:0-25799 GCA_964401105.1 uncultured Lyngbya sp.
TCGACCATTATCGCTAGTTATCGCTAATGACTCTGGGCGGTCTGAGCCACTTCCTCCGACGGAAATTTTCGCTATTTCTAAGTCAGAGCTTTCGGTATTATTTACTGTTGTTTCTGGGTCACTTGCATCTACGACTGATACGCTATCTGCTCCTGCTAAAGCTGTAAATACATACTCTGTTTCATTGTCCAACCGTATTTGATTACTCTCTAATTCAATGACTTCGTAAACAGGGTCAGTTTCCTGATGCTCTAGTAATATATCTTGCTCCCGACTCAAAGTAATTCTAGAACTACCTAGAGGTACTGCGGTCGGAACTTTGACCGCGACTTCTACCCGGTTATCATCCACTTGTTGGCTTAATGCTGGCAATATTGTTCCTTCATATACTTGCGAACCCAGGTAAAATTGGGCTTGCAAATCTTCCAGTCTACTACCAGTCGATGTCAGTAAATCATCCTCGTCTATCAGGGCGTTATCAGCAGTTAGAAATAGAACAGGTTCGTTATCTGCAAAAGGTGCGCCATTATCATCTTTGAATTTTAATTCTGCCCCTTGCAATACGGGTGCTTCGGTGGGATCTGATTCTGGTGCCAAGAGATTAAAGTTAGCTTCAAAAATTGCCAACTCATCATCAGACCTTAACAAAGGTTGAGAAAAATTTAAGTTATTTTCACTGTTTGGTATTAAGCCGGCTGTATTGAAAATGTTTAATTCATCATTTTGTAGCATAGTAGATAATACCCCACAAATAATTTGCAGATGAAAGTTTGAGTTTGAAACAGATCAATTTACTTTTATATTGATCTGTTTGTCTTCAAGAAAATTAGATTGTGTTTGGATGTCTGGATGAGTTCTAGTTTGGTAGCTATTGAGATTTGATGGAGTGCTCAATGTCAGAGTCTATGACTTGATATAAAATCAAGTTTTTTAATTGTGGACTGAATAGTAGCTTTTTTTGTAACGTCCACAGTAACTGACTGACTCCATAAAAACGGTGGCGATGCAATAGCATCGGGTACTCAAAAGCGAAGCGCCTAATCTAGCAAGACTCTTTTAATAAGAGTCTTACCAGCTAAATATAGCAGGAAATCATAAATATATTCTGCATAAATATCGGTATTTTTTGTACTTAAATTAATACTTTGCTCTGCTTTATATAATGACGTGTAATACACTTTTTCAAAATTGCAATAACTAAAATTTTAAATAAAGCGAAGCTATAAAACAGCCGTTTGCTTTAAAAAAAGGCTATAAATTTAATCATTAAAAATATAACTTCAGACTGGATGCTAATTTATTATTTATAGAAAATTTACTTTAGTAATTATTTTATAGAACCTTTATGAGATATTTGCCCTAGGGTATAATAAATCAAAAATGCCAACGAGAGTAGCTTGACAGATGGGGAGTGGGAAGTCATTGAACCTCTGTTGCCACAAAAAAAGAGTAAACAGAAAAGATTGAGTCGTCTGAAGTAAAATTATTAAAATATAGCAGCTAGTGCCGTTTGTGGTTTATAACTTAGGTGTGTGGTGCGTCAGTCTGCAAGTCTGCAAGTCAATAAATTAAGGAAATTAAGGAGCAGCGCTATAAATCTTTAAGATTTGATTACAAGTATTTCAATTATTCGGCTACAGTTTCCCAAGTTTAAATATTGAAGTCAGGCTTTTAAATCTAAAATTAAATCAAAATAAGCTATACTACATTTCTGCGTTGTACTCGCTTAAATATAATTTAAAATGTGTCGTCTTCTAGGCTATTTAGGTTTACCCATTCAATTAGATCAAATTCTATCTCAACCCGAACATTCTCTAATTGTACAAAGCTACGAACCCCGAGAAATGCAAGAGGCGATCTTAAACGCTGACGGATTTGGGGTAGGTTGGTATCATCCCAATAAACAGACTGAACCCTATATCTATAAGGGAACTCAACCGATATGGAATGATAGCAATTTATCCTCATTGGGTCGATACATTGAGTCGGGGCGGATTTTAGGGTATGTCCGTAGCGCCACACCGGGACAGACGATAACATTAACGAACTCTCAACCGTTCAAGTTTGAACAATTTTTATTTACCCACAATGGTAGTATTGAGAAATTCCGTTACAGTTTGCATCGTCCAATACGCGATCGCCTCTCAGATGAACTATACCGTATGATAGAAGGCACTACAGACTCAGAACATCTATTTGCTTTGTTTCTGAATGAATTAACGACAGCCTCGACCCCTTGTTTAGTGGATGCCTTGCGCCAAACCTTAAACACCATTAAAACTTTGGCCGAAAAATTTCAGGTAAAAGCTTTGGTTAATATTCTCTTAAGTGATGGACATCAACTGGTGGCGTCGCGGTTTGCGGTCGGTGGGTTAGCCCCTACTCTATACTGGCTAAAGGATGATCCTCGCTTCCCAGAGTCAGTTATTATTGCCTCTGAACCGTTATTTAACGCAGACTGGCACCCTTGTCCTGAACAAACTATTATTCATGTCGGAGAAGACCGTGATCTTCATCTCGAAAAACTCGCTTAAACACTATTTTTACAACACCCTCACCCAATGCCGCCAAGGGACACTTAACCTATTTAACGGTGTGGATGATAGGGGGTGGAGATGCCAACCTCATTCTGATTTTAGTCCGATTGGCTGGCATTTAGGACATATTGCCTATACAGAGGCATTGTGGTTACTGCAACAGGAAGGTCGTCAACCAAAACCTGAATATAATCTATTATTTCGCGCTGATGGACTACCGAAACATCAACGGGTACAGTTACCCCAAATTGATGAAATTATAGACTATTTAGAAATAGTGCGATCGCAAGTTTGGCGCAGTTTAGAAACTTCTCCGGTAGAACAACAGCATCCTCTGTGGCGGTTTATTTTGCAACATGAGAGTCAGCATGGAGAAACTATTGCGTTTGTACGACAACTACAACAGTTTCAACAGCAAAATATTGTTCAACCGTCATCATCCTACAAACTACCGGTTTCCCCGAATGCTTATCAAGTAGAAATTCCAGCGGGTTGGTTTGAGATGGGAAATAGTACGGCAGATGGGATGGATAATGAACGTCCATTGCATCAACGTCATGTAGAAGCCTATTATATCGATCGCTATCCGGTAACTTGTGGTCAATATCGGATTTTTATCCAAGCTGGGGGCTATCAAAACGCCGAGTGGTGGTCCTCTCAAGGGTGGCAATGGTTACAACAAAATCCTGTCACCCAACCGTTATATTGGACGAATAACCCCCAATTTGATGACCATCCTGTCTGTGGCGTGAGTTACTTTGAAGCGGAAGCCTATTGTAATTTTGTCGGCAAACGCTTACCCACAGAAGCAGAATGGGAAAAAGCCGCCAGTTGGAACCCAGAAACTCAGCAGAAATATACTTATCCTTGGGGGGAAACTATACCGAACCGGAATTTATGTAATTGTAACTTCGGACAACAAGATCTAACCAATGTCGTTGTTAAACCTCAAACGACTCCAGTAACCGCTTATCCAGAGGGGACGAGTTATTATGGGATTTATGATCTGTTGGGGAATGTTTGGGAATGGACATCGAGTGTGTTTGAACCCTATTCTGGGTTTAAATCTTATCCTTACACAGGCTATTCTCAAACCTATTTTGACCAGCAACATTGGGTATTAAGGGGAGGCAGTTGGGCAACCCGTCCCTGGGCGTTACGGTCTAGTTTCCGTAATTGGTATCACAGGGGTGTACGTCAAATTTTAGCCGGTTTTCGTTGTGTTCAACGGTGAGGCAGAAGGGAGACACAAGTCAACGATACACCCTTTCTTGGGATTGATGTTACAGCATAATTGACAACAAAATTCTGTAAACCGTGAAACGCTTTTTCTAGGATATTGACGTGTAATCGCCCAGGAAGGAAAACAACATGATAAGATACAGATATATCTCAATTGCGTGCTAAGGGCCATGCCCCATCACCTCAGCCAACTTGCAAAAAACGGTACGACGATTGTTCATACAGTTAGTGAATATCTTTATCAAACCCTAGTTTTTTTGCAGCAAAAACATCCGGAAGGGTTAAAGCTACGATATCGGGAAATGCCTTGGCATCAACCTCGTTATCGCTCTACATTATTGCATAAATTAACCCAAGGTTTAAGTCAAGCCCAAAATCAACAGGCGCTTCTGACAAAAGTGCAGGGATACTTAAAAATCTTATTAAGTCCGGAGTTTTTGGCTTCCCCAGAATATCCTTTATTATTCACTAAACTCGAACAATTAGTTTATTCCGATCCTAATTTTACACCCTATTCTGCCACTCCAGAAACTATAAATACACCTCAACTCTATTTAAATGGTGGGTTACATTCTCCTCCCGGAATAGGAATTTTGTTGTTAGATGTTGAGAATATTCAGTTAGACCAAAAAGCGGAAAAGTTTTTAGGTGAAATTTGTAGTTATCCGATTCAAATTCGGGTGGCGTTTGCTAACTGGCGTAGCATGGGAAAAAAAGATATAGAGTTTCATACCAGGGGTTATCAACTGATTCATGTACCGCCGGGAAAAGATAGTGCAGATTTAAAAATGGCAACGGTGGGATCTTCGATTTTTGTGTATTATCCAACAGCAAAAGAAGTCTTTGTTTGTTCTTCAGATCAAGCATTAATTCATTTATGTAATACCTTACAATCCCATGGTTTAACTGTTTATCAAGTTACAAAAAAGCAATCTGATATGTTTGTTTTTAATAGTAATACCGGAGAAATGAAACAGTTTTCATTATTATATCCGCCTATTATTCCCCCAGTCGATCAATTAATTAAACAACTTCAAAGCTTAATTAGTGAAGAACAAAAAAGAATCAAAAATCCTTGGATTAAAATTTCTAGAGTATCAGCCCGGTATAAAGAAAAGTATAAAATGACTTTAAGTGAAGTTGTCTCAACCCACTTTTCTGACTACAAAGCCAGTGATATTTTCTATAAAAATCCTAAATACTTTGCAGTCCATCAGCCTTCTGAAAAATCAAGTACTTATGTAACTTTATTTTCAGCAGTGGCTAAACTCTCTAAAGAATCCCTAGTAATTACGCCCTCAAGCCTGGGCTTTCCTGCCATTCAATCCTTAGAAGACTTAGAAAAAGCATTAGTTAAAATCATACAAGAGTTAGTCGTAAACTCTTCAGACAATTGTGTATCTTTGTCTGTTTTAGGGAGTTATTTTAGTCGTCAATATGGTCAGGCCATTACTCAGGTGATTAAACAGTTTTTACCGGGCGGAAAGTTGACCAAGTTTATTGAAGTTTCTCATTCATTTCAGTTACAAAAAAATGGTACAGGCTGGAATGTTTGTCTGAATAATTTCAATTAAATCTATAACTTTAATTCTCTATTTTATCAAGGTAGATAAGAGAATAATTTATGATAAACGACGACGCAACACATTTAATAATGTGTTCATGGTTTCTGGTAACGGGGCAACGGCTTCTATTATTTTACCAGAAATTGGATGTTCTAAGGTTAATTTCCAAGCATGAAGGGCTTGTCCCGATAGATTGACTTTAATAGAACGACCTCGGCTATAATCTAGATCGCCTACAATAGGATGTCCAATAAAGGCACTATGTACCCGAATTTGATGCGTCCGTCCTGTTTCTAGGATAAACTGCATTAACGTATAGTTGCCTAAACGTTCTTCAACTTGCCAATGAGTAATCGCATTTCGTCCCCCTTTTTCGATGGGAATCACTGCCATTTTTTTGCGATCTGTAAAATGACGACCTATCGGCTGATTAATTATACCAGAATTTGTTTGAGGCGCACCATAAACCACACCTAAATATTGACGGCGTGCCGTTTTGGCTTGAATTTGGGCTTGTAAATGTTGCAGGGAAAAATCAGTTTTTGCCACGACAATAGCCCCGGTTGTATCCTTATCTAAACGATGAACAATTCCCGGTCTTTCTACGCCACCAATACCTGCTAAACTATCACAATGAGCCAGTAGTCCATGAACTAAACTGCGATCTTCATGCCCCGCAGAAGGATGAACCACTAAACCCGCTGGTTTATTAATAATAATTAAGTGTTCATCTTCATATAAAATATCTAAGGGCATCTCAACTGGAGTCAGTTCTAAAGACTGAGTTTTAGGAATAGTCAGTTGAATGCGATCGCCGACTTTTACTTCTGTTTTTTTAGCGCTACAAACTCGATCATTGAGATGAACTTGACCTTGATTAATTAAGGTTTGAATTCTGGATCTTGAATAGTCTGGAAGTTGTTCCGATATCCAACGATCCAATCGCTTAACTTTAGCAGAAAGTGGTGTATTAACAATTAAAGTAATTTGATTTTCATCAGTTATCATAGAGAATAATCATTAATTTAAAAAATTATATCATATCCGTTAAATGAAGCGCTATTAACAATTATATTATTGCATAGAGAAAAGTATAGATAGCACAGAAATTATCTGATATTCATCTAACAATTTGAATCACTTAAACTAAACGCACAAATTTCTTTTTCCCCACCTGTAAAACTCGTCCCTTCAAATCTTCAGGAGAATCAAAAATTAAATTAACATCATTAATGCGATCGCCATCTAATCGTACCGCACCACCTTGAATTTGACGACGGGCATCACTACCACTTTTACATAGTCCACTCGCCCCTAAAATATAAAACAATTTAGCCGGAAACTCTATTTCAGCTAAGGAAAACTCCGGTACCGCATCAGCCGTTTTAGCATCCCCTTGAATTAGAGTTACAGCCGCTTTCTGTGCCTCTTCAGCCGTTGCTTGACCATGATATTGAGCCACAATATCTAACGCCAGTTGTTTCTGTCGTTCCCTTGGATTTTCGGGTAATTGATCTAAAGGTAAATCGGTTAGGAGTTCAAAATATTGTTCAATTAAATTATCAGGAACTTTCTCCAATTTAGAATACATCGATAACGGATCTTCCGATAATCCGACATAATTCCCTAAAGATTTAGACATTTTTTGTAAACCATCCGTTCCAATTAAAATCGGCATTAATAACCCAAATTGCGGAGTTTGATTAAAATGCCGTTGTAAATCTCGACCGACCGCTAAATTAAACTTTTGATCCGTTCCCCCCAGTTCCACATCCGCTTTAACTGCAACCGAATCATACCCCTGCATTAATGGATAGAGGAATTCATGGATATAAATCGGGCTTTCTTGTTCAAAACGCAAGGCAAACCCTTCTTTTGCTAACATTTGACTCACCGTCATAGTAGACAGTAAATCTAAAATTTCAGCTAAATCTAACTGAGATAACCAACTCGAATTACGGCAAATTTCTAACCGTCCTGGCGTATCAAAATCCAAAATAGGACGAACTTGATCTAAATAAGTTTGAGCATTTTGTTCAACTTGTTCTGCTGTCAATTGTTGACGCGCTTCCGACTTACCACTCGGATCGCCAATGCGGGCAGTAAAATCTCCAATAATCAAAACGGCCGTATGTCCAGCATCCTGAAACGCCCGTAACTTGCGAAACAGAATACTGTGGCCCAGGTGAATATCTGTTCCCGTTGGATCGATCCCAAGTTTAATCCGTAAGGGTTGTTGAGATTGAATCAATCTTTGGGATAAATTCTCCTGACTGTTATCCGACTCCGGTTGATCTGGGAAAATCTCCCATACACCTCGGCGTAAACGCTCAAAATCCTGTAAAGATCCGCTCCCAAAGCCCTCAGCGGCGGGTTGACTCCGTGTCATAACTGGTTTAAAAATTGTGAATGATGCAGGGTAAAATTTGTTAACCTAATGTAGGTTGATTCAAGTATTTGACTTGAAGATTGACGAGTACAAGCATCCTACCATATTAGTTATTGGTTATTGGTTATTGGTCATTCGTGCTGTAGCAATTATCTTTAAATGATTTTCCCTTAAAGACTTGACGCTTAGACCCATTCAGCTCAAAATTTTAGCAGGTTTGGCTGATTAAAGCCTCTCAAGTTCAGTTGAATGTGCTATCACATTATAGAAGACTTAATCTCTAACCCAGTCCCCTAACCCCTATTTTCGACCCCAATCATTTTGTTTTCCACCGAGGGAGTAAACCAAAAGTGTCATCAACGAATGCGATTCAACGGAAGCCAGAGATACAATCATCTGGGATTTTCGACTTTGTTCAATCTGTTAGTAAGGTAACCGCAGGAACACTGTTGAGTGTCACCATGTTGGCCAGTTCTGTTGTCGCTGGCGGGTTAGTCGGTTTAGCCATCAGCTTCCGTAATTTACCAGATGTGCGGGTGATTCAGAACTACGCTCCAACTGAAACCACTTATATTTATGATATTAAAGGCAAGCCTTTAGCCAGTTTGCACGATGAAGCCAACCGGGAAGTGATTGCCCTCGATAAGATTTCTCCCCATCTCAAACGGGCTGTACTAGCGATTGAAGATAGTAATTTTTATTACCATAGAGGCATTTATCCCACGGGTGTAATTCGGGCGTTACTGGCAAACTTAGAGTCCGGCAGCACCGTTGAAGGGGGTTCAACCCTAACGATGCAGTTGGTCAAAAACCTGTTCCTCTCTCCCAATCGTACCATTAGCCGGAAAGCGGCTGAAGCGGTGATGGCGATTCGGATTGAGCAGATTTTATCGAAAGATGAAATTTTAGATCTATATCTGAATCAGGTGTATTGGGGACACAACCTCTATGGGGCAGAAACCGCTGCCCGTAGTTATTTTAATAAATCTGCTGCGGATTTAACTTTGGCTGAAGCCTCGATGATGGCGGGTTTAATTCCCGCACCCGAAGATTATAGTCCCTTTATTGATTACCAAAAAGCCAAACAACGTCAGGCGATTGTATTGCAGCGGATGCGGGATCTCAAATGGATTACCCCTGCTGAGGAAGCGCAGGCCCGTAAACAGAAGTTATTGGTCGGGACTGTTACCTCTTTTAAACAAAGCCAACTGCCTTACGTCACAGAAGCGGTGGTTCAAGAATTAACGGAACGCTTTGGCCGTGATGCCGTCCTCAAAGGGGGAATGCGGGTTCAAACCACCATTGATCTTAACTTCCAACGGATGGCTGAACAGGTAGTGAGTGAGTGGCACGATCGCTTATATTATTGGGGAGTTTACCGCAATCGTAAAGTCGGTCAATTGGCCTTAGCAGCGGTCGATCCCCGGACTCACTTTGTTAAAGCAATGGTGGGGGGCGCAGACTACAAAACCAGTCAATTCAACCGTGCCATTCAGGCCCGCCGTCAACCCGGTTCTTCCTTTAAACCCTTTGTGTATTACACCGCATTTGCTTCCGGGAAATATGGCCCCGGTTCAACTGTGTATGATAGCCCCGTTAGTTATCGGGATGGCTATGGATATTACAGCCCACGTAACTATGGCGGCGGCTTTTCTGGGGCCGTCAGTGTCCGGGCCGCCTTAGAAAGTTCGATGAATATTCCAGCGGTGAAAATTGGCCAAGCTGTGGGATTGAATCAAGTGATTGAAGTTTGTCGGATTTTAGGCTTTAAGAGTCCGATTGACCCAGTCATTTCTTTACCGTTAGGATCTGTTGATGTCACACCGATGGAAATGGCGGGGGCTTATGCCACCTTTGCCAATAATGGATGGCATTCTGATACTACATTTATTGTTCAAGTGACGGATAGTCAAGGGAATGTGTTACTCGATAATACCCCTAAACCTCGACTGGTATTAAATCAGTGGGCAGTTGCTTCCCTCAACAGTGTATTACAAGGGGTCATTAGTGGCGGAACCGGAACCCGTGCCCAGATTGGTCGGCCAGCGGCTGGAAAAACTGGAACCACTTCTTCCGAACGGGATGTGTGGTTTGTGGGATATACGCCCCAACTTTCAACCGCGATTTGGGTCGGTAATGATGACTTTACCCCTCTCGGCTATAGCGCCACCGGAGGAACCACTGTAGCCCCGATCTGGCGGGACTTTATGAGTCGGGCTTTGTACGGTCAACCGAAAACTGCATTTACTAGCCCCTCTAAGTTTGAAGCACCTTAAAACAATCTTAACTTCAACCGTCTCAGTCTTGGCTTAATAGAAAGTGATTGGGTTCAATGATTAGCCAGAGAACCGACCATTTAGGGAATTCTGGCTAAAAATCAAATCTAGGAATTATCGTACAATTAGGATATATTAGTTGAACTCTATCATGCATTAGTTGAGTCACCCGTCGATCATCCCAAGTCCGAATCATGGTGGCTTGGGGTAAAATATGTTTGTAAATAGGATGTTACGGTATGAACGATCAAAATGTAGTTTCTTCCAAAAATGGGGAAAAGGTTGAAGTTTCGATTCAGCTTGATTCAGAACTCGTTGAACAAGTCAATCATCTGACGAATAATCCCAGTAAAGTGATTGAGACGGCTTTGCGGCAGTGGCTGAGAGGAGAACGCCCAGAAGATGATTTAGCCTTGCGTTTGCAACGAAATCCCCCGGTTCCTCCTCGAGGTGAATGGAACGATTAGAGATTAGCGCTATACTGAGATCCTCAGTCATTCGCCTCCCGCTCTTGAGAATGGCGTTTGATTGATATGATCTCTGATGTTGATATCAACCATTGTAACAATCTTCTGGCAATGTTTCCTGTTTCATTTTAAATCTTGTTCGATTTGACATCAATTGACTGTCGGGCGAATTGGAGTCGGCGATTGCGCCTGGGATTCGCTTTTAGCAACTCAGCAGTCACAAATGACGAATAACATACGATGCTGACTTGTCCGTCCCTGTGATGTCATGGTACACTAAATTAATATAGAAAAAGTTAAAATTAGAGCAGCTCCTCAGTTAATTCTAGGGGAAAACGTTCATTAAGACTTAGTTAAATTGATCGCGATTGCTCGAAAATCCTTCAGATATTTGAGGCAAGGGAAACTTTCATACCAACATCAGGTTAGTTTCTATTGCGATCTTCTAAAGGAACTAATTTCCTAATGGTGAAAGCTTTAGTTTTACTCTTTTAAGTATCGTATTTTTCGTCAAAATTAAACAGGGTTTTTTCATTGTTCTACAGCCCATCACTTTTGGGTTAAGACATCCATCACAATTACAACACTCTCAAATTAACAATGTTTAGGCTAAGGTTTCCTGTTACAAACGTAGATGAACTCTGATACAAACTGTTGGTTATCCAGTTCAACCCCTGGTCAAGTTTGGCAGGGGTTAGGTGCTGAACTCGTCTTTACTCAAAATGCATCAGGGGAGTATTTATCCTTCTATTGGCAGCAAGGCGAACAATACAATCTCTTAGAACCTGAAGTTGTCGGATATCCGATGGGAGAAACATTAGGGCCGGTGCTGATTCCGCCTTACCTTGAACGAATTCAACGAGTCCTTAAAAATTTAATTCCAGAACGCTTTAGTTATCCTTTCTGCTATCAAAATCAATACTTTCCCCTCGATCTAATTGTCAGTCCGATTCTCCAAGCCAATGGAGAAGCCACTCAAGTTTTAGTCATGGGTCGATTACTGCAACAACAAGAAATTGATCTCAGCGCGGACTGGGAAGATATTGTGGCTTACCGTTCCTTACCGTCTAACTTTGATATTCA
The DNA here is from genome assembly GCA_964401105.1 of uncultured Lyngbya sp. Classification (GTDB taxonomy): domain Bacteria; phylum Cyanobacteriota; class Cyanobacteriia; order Cyanobacteriales; family Microcoleaceae; genus JAAURB01. The sequence continues at coordinate 11,560 of CAYNXM010000046.1, forward strand.
GCAAAAAATGCTAGTGCAGATTGCTGGCACCCTTTGCCGGACAGTTCCCCCAAGTTCCCAAATTTATCAAATTCTGCTGAGTCAAATTGCTCAAAAAATCCGTCGCACCCTCGATTTAAAGCAAATTTGGCAGCAAACGGTCAATAGTTTGGGGCAAGTATTGCGGGTAAGTCGCTGTATTCTCTGTCCCTACAAACAGTCTCCTCATCACTTTTCCCCGTCTCACAAAACCCAAGTCGTTGCTGAATATCGTCAGCGCCAGGTTTCGATGATGCTGGGGTTAGATTTATCGGTTGAGGAAGAACTGGGTTGGACTCAAGCCTTAGCCACCTTAGAACCGGTCGTGATCGAACATACCTCAACGATTGACGATCCCTACAAACGTCAATCCGTGTTAGTGATTCCCACTGCTTATCAAGATCAACCGAATGCTTTAATTTGTTTACATCAATGTGATGATCTGCGTCAGTGGACGATTGCAGAAATTGATTTTGTCCGGGAGTTGGCAACCCAAGTCGGAACTGCCATCGCCCATGCGACCCTGTATCAAGAACTGAAAGAAGCCCAAGCCGAGGCAGTTGCCTTATCTCGTCTCAAAAGTGAATTTCTTGCCAGTACCTCCCACGAGTTGCGGACTCCCCTCAACGGTATTATCGGGTCTTTGAAGCTGGTTTTAGATGAGATGGTTGATGATCCTGAAGAGGAACGAGAATTTATTCAGGAAGCCCACCGCGCCGCCATTCATCTACTAAGTTTAATTAATGATGTCTTGGATATTGCCAAGATTGAAGCGGGCAAAATGGAGATTCAATTAGCCTTAGTTAAGGTGAGTGAACTTCTCGAAGAAGTTGAAAAATTTACCCGAACTCAAATTCAACAAAAAGGACTGACTTTAACAGTTCAAACGCCCCCCAGTCAGGATGAAATTATTGTTTATGCCAATTCTCAAAGGTTGTTACAAGTTTTGTTAAATTTAGTTGGGAATGCGATTAAATTTACCCATGAAGGGGGGGTCAATATTAGTTTAGCCCTTCTCCCCGATAAAGTGATTGTCAATAATCAAGAATTACCCGGATTGGTTGAGTTTCGAGTCGTTGATACTGGAATTGGCGTGCCGATCGAAAAGCAAGATCGTCTGTTTAAAGCCTTTTCTCAAGTCGATACCGGCTATACCCGTCAATACGGGGGTACGGGTCTGGGATTAGTTATTTCTCAGAAACTCGTGCAAGCAATGGGGGGAACTGTTCGATTTTATAGTTTGGGTGAAGGACTCGGTTCAACCGTAACCTTCACCGTCCCTTTGTATCAAAAGCCCGGAAAACTGAAAAGAGATCAGCCGACTCACCCAAATGGTATTGTGGATGACTCTTCTCAGTCTGCCTGAACTCTCTCTTTAAGCTGATTCTAGTTGATCGATCCGTAACCAGATATTCGGAGTTGGCACTTGACCAAATTTAACTAAGGCATAATCTCCGCGAGTTTCCATCACCTCTCCCTTCGTTTCAAAAATATAAGCAGGAAAGCGTTGATCGCTTGCGGTTGCTTCTGCACTATTTTCTAGTTGCTCCCGAATGGCTTGAACGAATGAACCTTTTTTAATTGCCATAACTCACCTCAACACAATTGTTATCAATTTTTAATTATCTCAGGAAGTTTGCTCAATATCGAGCGCGATCTACCGATCTCTAACTGAATTAAGGTGTACCTGCGGCTCATACTATAGAGAAAAGAAAAAAGTTGTGTGATTTCACAACCTACTTTTACTCTTGTTCAGTGTCTTCTACTTGTAAGCGATCGCAAGATAGTTTTTTCAGTAATTGAGGGCTAGTATTGTCTGATTGATAAACTTCTAATTCTGCTGTTGGGGGGGCTTCAAACAGAAAATATTCATTCGGAAAAACAACGTGTTCTAAATACCAATTCGGAATATTACTGATTTTGACAACTTGTACTTTAAAGTTTGAATTATAATAACAGCAAAGTGTTTTATTAAGACACTCAGCAGGTATGCGATCTAGAGTAGAACTCATTACAAAATTCTCCATTTAAAATTAGATTTTTATGAAAGGCATAGATTAATAGAGTAGCTCTCTGTCTTAACATTTAATCTCGATCAAGATTAATATTTTAATAGCATATTTGCTTGATATTAACCGACAAACTTAGCGAGATTTGAGTCATCTAAAAAAAATCAAAATTTGATCGTCATTCAATAGAGTCAGTCATATTCTAGGGCTTTTAGTCAAAAATATATCAATTGAAAAGCTCTGAATTTGAATTGATATTTATTGCCTTTTTGGTCTTAATCTTTTCATTACCTTGATCCCAGATACTTGAGTCTATTGGCTGAGCGATATCATCTTTATTATTTTAACGATATTTTCCATTAAAGTGCAAGAGACTCATCCAGATTTTATATCTAAAGTTAGAGATTCCTGATAAAGACTTTAATCATCCCTCTTATCAGTGATATCTATCACATAACTTTCGGGATCAATCGTACATCTTATATTTTTTAATCACAAAAAAATTAATGCAGAATTACTATTCTTTTATAACTTCTGTTGGCATCGATATCATTATTCAATATGACCCTCGTCTGGCTCCTGATTCATCATCTTGGCAAATAAGGCAGCTAGAATTGTATTAGAAAATAAAAAGCCCTCTGGGTCAGTTAATTGTATCCTGATGCCGGGTGTGGTATGAGCCGCTGAGGGTGATGAAGTCACTTTAACCCAACCTTGCTGTTGATAAGGTGCTAAACTGGCTAAAATCGCTTCTAAGGTGGCATCACCAAATTGTTGGGATAACTGAGTTAAGTTGACTCCTTCAGCTAATCTTAGTCCCAGCATTAATGTTTCTAGAAGAATGTCTATTTCGGTGAGAGGTTCGGTCCCTTGAGTCGGGGAGGGATTAGATTGAACCCATTGATAATATTTTTGAGTGGTTCTTGCTCGGGTGAAGCGAGTCCCCAATAGATAACTCGCAGCCCCCATTCCTAAGCCATAATAGGAAGAATTATGCCAATAAACTAAATTATGGTGACATTGGTATCCAGACTTGGCATAATTAGAAATTTCATAATGATTGTATCCGGCTTGAGTCAGGGTTTGCTGTGCCAAACGATACATTTGTGCCGTCATTTCTTCGGGAGGAAGGGGAGCCACTCCGGGCTGATAATACCGTCCGAAAGCGGTTACAGGCTCTACAATTAAATCATAAATTGAGACATGGTTCGGTTCAATTTCTAACACCGCATCAATGGACTGTTGCCAATGCTCTAAATTTTGGTGGGGTAAACCGGAAATCAGATCTAGACTAAAATTATTAACACCGCTTTGAGCTAGGCAGTCAACCGCCTGAAAAATATCTGCCACATTATGCGATCGCCCACAGGCCGTCAATAAGCGATCTTGAAAGGCTTGCACTCCTAGACTCACCCGGTTGACTCCGGCTGCCATAAACCCGTTGAGTTTGGCTGTATCAAAGGTTCCGGGATCCATTTCAATTGAGATTTCTGCATCCGCTGCAATACCCAACTGTCGATCAAGAGTTGTTAAAATTTGCTCTAACTGAGAAACTGATAATAGAGACGGGGTGCCGCCACCGAAAAAGACTGTTTTTAAGGATCGATCAAAGACGGGTTGATGGCGGATTTCTTCACAAAGCAGCTCAATATACTGTTGAATGGGGCTAAAATTACTGCCATCTTTACGGTCGCCCACCACTGAAACCGCGAAATCACAATAGTAACAGCGGCGACGACAAAACGGAATATGAATATAAGCCGATGTGGGAATTTCGTTAATTCGCCTACAATTATTTAAAGATTTCGTTTTAGCAATGGGTTTCAATCGTTTATTTTTCCTTAAGATTTAAGACTGATGATTGTACAACTTTTCTCAACGCTAAATGAATAAATATAAAATTTATCAGATCAAAGACTCGACTCCCGATTCAATCTGAAGATTGAGTAGACCAGCAATAAACGGGCTGATCGTCTGAGTTTGAGGGAAATACTGAGGATATCTATAAATTTTATCAATGAGAATTGATCTACTCAATTGTAGCGCTAGACGGTTTCCCGCATCTATTCGCCGATCGCTGTCTGAGCCATGGAAAGATATAATAGAACGAATAACCTGCTTAATTCCCCATCAGGAATTTTGCTTTAATTTCATCTACATTTATCGAAGATGTTAGACGCAATCATTATCATTTTATTCATTATTGCCGGAGCTGGGACAGGGTTTTATAGCATTGAACTGCTTCCCCATCCGGTTCTCGATCAAGTCAGCAATATTGAAGGGTTACGATCCGTTGTTGCGGCGTTTTCTGCATTAATTGGCGGTGTATTCGGTCTGGTGGTACAGACGACCTATCGTCGTTTAGAACAAAAAGTTCGTCAAATGCCATTAGATGTATTGATCACCCGTGCCATTGGCTTGGTGATTGGGTTGTTAGTGGCAAACCTAATGTTAGCGCCATTATTTCTGTTACCCATTCCTAAAGAGTTTGGCTTTATCAAACCCCTACTGGCTATGCTGTGTAGTGTGATGTTTGGGTTTACTGGAATTAATATTGCCGATACTCATGGACGGGCATTTTTACGGCTAATTAATCCCAACAGTCTAGACTCAATGTTAGTGGCAGAAGGGACTTTACAGTCTGTGAAAACCAAAGTGGTTGATACCAGTTGTATTATTGATGGTCGGATCGAAAATCTGCTGGAAACGGGATTTTTAGAAGGACAGATTCTGATTCCTCAATTTATTTTACAAGAATTGCAACTGGTGGCTGATGCCGCCAATGACCAAAAACGGGCGCGAGGACGACGGGGACTGGAAATTCTCAACCGCATGAGAGATGATTATCCGGATCGGATTCAAATTCATCCGGCAGATTATGATGATCCCCCCACGGTGGATGCTAAACTGGTTCGCCTCGCCCAGGAAATCAACGGTACACTACTCACCAATGATTATAATTTGTCGCAGGTGGCAACGGTTCAGCAAATTCCAGTTCTTAATATTAACGATTTAACCCAAGCGGTTCGTCCGATGTATCTACCTGGAGATACATTAGATCTAAAAATACGTAAACAAGGTAAAGAACCCTCTCAAGGGATTGGATATCTTGAAGATGGAACCATGGTGGTGGTTGAAGCCGGGAGTGAATGTGTTGGGGATCAACGGAAAGTGATCGTTACCAGCGCCTTGCAAACCTCTGCCGGTCGGATGATTTTTGCCCGCCTGGATGAATCTTCTGTTGCGGCTTAAATTGAGGTAATTTCTGAGGAATGATGCAACAGCCTCGAGTGATTTTTCTAGATGCGGTCGGTACGTTATTTGATGTTGAGGGCAGTGTGGGACAGGTTTACGGACAGTTGGCAAGCCAATATGGCGTTCAAACCGATTCTCATACCCTCAACTCTGCTTTTTTTCAGGCATTTACCACGGCATCTCCCATGGCGTTTCCCACTGCCCCCGTGGAACAAATCCCCCAATTAGAATATCAATGGTGGGAAGCGATCGCGATTGAGACGTTTAAAACAGCGGGAGTTTTTCAACAATTTTCAGATTTTTCTCAATTCTTTGCTCTAGTTTACGATCATTTTACCACAGCTCAACCCTGGTTTGTGTATCCAGATGTTCAGCCAATGTTGAAACAATGGCAAAGTCAAGGAATTGAATTAGGGGTGGTTTCTAATTTTGATTCAAGACTGTATCCAGTATTAGAAATCCTCAATTTAGCGCCATTTTTTACCTCTGTTACCATTTCCACTACAGTGGGGTCAGCCAAACCCGCCCCCGAAATTTTTCAGGCTGCCTTGCAAAAACACAACTGTTTTCCAGAAGAAGTTTTGCATATTGGAGATAGTGTCAAAGCGGATTATTACGGGGCAAAACAAGCCGGAATTCAGGCAATGATAGTGAATCGAGAAGGGGATGAAGGGGTTCGTTCACGCCTGAGTCAGCCGGAGGGGGAATACTGTACTGCTTTAACCGAGATTATCTTTACTCCACCCCGTGAGTTGTAGTAGCTTGGGAAAGCTGTTGATAAATCGCTGCAATTCTATTTTCAACTTGAGGCGGTTTGGCGGTAAACCGAATATAAAAACTATTCATCTCAGTGGATTCTTGCGTGACTTTTGCATAAACATCTTCACTCCATTGAGAAGACTGATCGTCCCAAATCAGATTCAGCTTAATATTGGTTAAGGAAAGGGGAAGACAATCCTCATAATTTGCCTGTGCTTTAATTTTACCGCCTTTTTCTGATAACTCAATTAATTTTCCTTGAAATATATTTTCATTGACGTGCTTTCCTTCTAAAATCGTATAATACAGTGAAATTTCAGATAATAAAGGTAAAAATATCTCTTTTACTTGCGGTAAGAAAAGGTTATATTTTCCTGCCATTCCTCCCACTTCGTAAACAATCAGAGGTTGCCTTGCACCTTTCGGTTGAACTTGAGTTTGCCCGATAATATTGAGAATCGAATAAGCTTGATTAAAGGTTGATTCAGAAATTAAAATTTGACCTCCAGTGGTATAAGATTCAATCCGATAAACTAAATTGACTTGATTACCCACCACTCCATATTTAGTTCGTTTTTCTGAACCAATATTTCCCACCACCACTTCCCCCGTATTAATTCCAATTCCCATTTCTAAGGTCGAAAATCCCCAAGCTTTCATCTGTTGATTAACCATCTCCATCTCTAATTGCATAGAAATTGCACAAGCAATTGCCCGTTCTGGGTCATCTTCTCGTACAGTTGGCGCACCAAATAGTACTAAAATTCCATCTCCCATAAATTCATCAATAGTGCCATTGTAGTGAGTAATAATATCCGCCATTTTTGACAGATAAAAATTTAGAATCTTAACCACTTCTTCTGGGGGGAGTCGTTCAGAAAATGCAGTAAACCCTCGTAAATCTGAAGTTAATAGTGTGACCGTTCGACGTTCGCCACCCAGTTTTAAACCTTCATCCGTTTCTAATAAATTAGTCACAATTTCTTCAGTGATATATCGGCTAAATGTTTGACGAATATGAGCTTTTTCACGGCGAAGCTGTTTAATTCTTAAATGAGTTTTAATCCTGGCTAGTAATTCATCTTTATTCAATGGTTTAGACAAATAATCATTCGCCCCCACTTCAAAAGCTGAAACTAAATCAGACACTTGATTTTTCGCAGTTAACATCATAATAGGTAGTTGATGAGGGGGCCAGGTTTCACGAATTTTTCGGGTGACTTCATAACCTGTCATCCGAGGCATCATTGCATCTAATAAAATAATATCAGGGATATATCCGGCTTCCAAAAAAGCAATCGCTTCTAAGCCATTTGTAGCTTGCATCACTGCATAATTATGTAAGTGTAAGTAATTCACTAATACTTGAAGATTAACCGGATCATCATCTACAATTAAGATCTTAAACTGATTAGATTGATAAAATGATTGATCGATATCCCAACTCGTTTTAACTAATTCAGTCTCTGTTTGAATAGGTGCAAGTGGCTGCAAATTTCTCTCCAGAGTCGGATGAGAAAATAAAGCAGTAGGTTCTGAAGAAATGGGCTGTATTTCTGTTTCTTCTATCTTGGATAATGTGAACATAAAATCAGAACCGACATCAACCGTAGACTCTACCCAAATCTCACCGCCATGTAAATTTACCAGTTGTTGCGTTACGGCTAAACCTAAGCCTGTACCGCCATATTCACGCGCTGTTGAACCATCTGCTTGTTCAAAGGATTCAAAAATACGATCTAATTTATCAGCCGCAATACCAATACCCGTATCAGAAACTTTAATCACAATAAATTGATGATTTGCAGCAAATATTGATGCTGAAACGATTACTGTTCCCTTTTCCGTAAATTTAATCCCATTTCCAATTAAATTATAAAGAATTTGCTGTAAACGATTTTCATCAGCGTTAACCAATGGAATATTATCAGAAATTGTATTAATTAATTGTATAGGTTTATGATAAGTTAAAGGCTGTACTAAAGTTAAGACAACCTCTGTAATTACTCGTAATCCTATCGGCTTCAGTTGCAATTCTATTGTATTGTGCCGCAGCTTAGAAAAGTCGAGAATATCATTCACGAGTGTTGCCAGTCGATGACCACTTTGAGCCATCATAATTAAGTTTTTACGTTGTAATTCAGTTATAGACCCAGCAGCACCATCTAGCATTGATTCAGCTAAACCAATCATTCCATTTAATGGGGTGCGTAGTTCATGAGATGTATTAGCTAAAAACTCATCTTTAATTTGATCTAATCGTTCTAATTCTTTATTTTTTTGTTTTAACTGTGTAGTAAAATTTTGTCGTTCTTTTTCGGCTTTTTTACGTTGTGTAATATCCTGAAACACAACAATCGCGTAAATCACTTTTCTTTCACGATTAAAAATCGGGGTTCCTAACACTTCACAAGGAATAATCTGATTAGAACGATGAACTTCTAAATTTTCAACTTTAATTGTTTTTCCTTTTAATGCTCGTTTCAATGGAAATCCTTTCGCCGGATAAAACCGATCGGTATTTGATAAGTAAAGATTGTGAACCTGAGAAAACAAGTCTAAATTAATTTCTGTATTAATTGGTTGACCGAAAATATGTTGTAATTTTTGATTATAGAAAACTATTTTTTGTTGAGCATTAACCACTAATACGCCTATTGGTAATCCCTCTAAAAATTGATACAGCCGCTGTTCACTCTGAACCAGCTTTTCATTCAAATGCTGCATTTCTATATTTTGATGTTCTAAGGAATCAAAAGAGTCTTGTAGTTGAGTTGCCATCAGGTTAAAAGAATTGCCCAAATCTCTCAACTCATTACAGCGAGATAACTGAACGTGTTGATTCCAATTGCCTTTTGCGATCTTTTTAGCTGCTAGATTAAGTCTTAAAACTGGTTTAGTTAGCCATTTTGATGTAAAAATTCCTAAAATAAAGGCAATCAATAAAGCAAATATACAAAGTAAAATCGTTGTGCGGGTATTCCCATGAATTTGTGCCATAAAGTCATTTTCCGGCACCACTACTACAATCAGCCAATTTAATCCCATCGGATCTTTATAGGGCACAACCTGAACAAACTGTCGTTCACCTTGAAGCCGAAAATCAAGCTGATGTGCTGTTTTAATTTGACTTAAATCACCGAATTTTTCAGTGATATAATTAGCTGTAGCATTTGTTAAAAGATTTCGACTTTTGATTGCTGATAATCGTTGTGATGCTTTAAATGTGCTTCCCGTTAAAATCGGAGATTCTGGTGTTGAAGTCGCAACCAACAACCCTGAAGGTTCAATAATAAATACCTGACCTTTTTCACTAATATCAATTGTTTTTAAAAAGTCACTGATTAAACTTAGAAGAATATCAACCCCTACTATCGCTTTAATTTCGTTATTACGATCTTTAAAAAGTGCTGATGCTGTAATCCCAATTTCGCCTCCTGTAAAAGTATAGATTGGACTCCAATTAGACTGATTGGTTGTTAAAGTTGCCTGATACCAAGGTCTGACTCTAGGATCATACAAATCTATCTCCAAAAATTGACTTCGATTACCTTCTTCGTCTAACACATAACTCTCTCGAGTTGGTGAATATTCTACTGTTTTAGCAATAAACTGATCTGTTAAAACTCGTCTAACAGAAATAAATTCTCCAGCATCATTAGCAATGTAAGCCGCATAAACTGAGGGAAATAATTGAACTTGATCCCATAAGAAATATTCTGAGAGTTCGATATTTTCAAAATTTAAATGGTTGAGTTGAAGTGCTTGTGTGTTAATCTGATTAATCAGAGGAGGGATCGATAAATAATTTTGTAAGTGTAATTGTACTCGTTCTGTGACCTCCTGACGAAGCTGATGAGCCACATCATTAACTGCTTTTTGACCGTTACGCCAGGATAAATATCCGGTTAACCCAACAGCAGTAAAAATTTGCACGATAAATGGTACAATTAATGCAGTTTGTAGGGGAACTTGCCGCATTAAAGGAGAGACTAAACGCCGAAAGAACTGAGTCATCGTCTTAATATTGATCTACTTCACACCAAGTTAATTGTGTTAATGCTCCCCTAGTTCTACAAAGAACTGAGACTCATGGATAACAGCTAATGCACTGCCTCCTGTCTCAAGATCCAAACTGTGAACCTTTCTACTATATTGACACGCACTTCTCTAAATGGAAGGATTTTGAGGATTAAATTTAAGCTGGCTTGTATTACCCTCTCAAACCAGCATCGTCAATTCTAATAAAAAAATCCACCCTTTCGATGGATGGGGTAGTTTCTAAGATGTTTTATCAAATGTTGTGACGTAGAGGTGTAACACAGATCTAAAAGATGGCTAAAGTCCTATAACCTTTAGTCTCCGGCTTATTGACCTGCTACGGAACACAGGTAGTCTAACATACTTTGAGTGGCTTCACTTTGAGGACGATAGTACTGATTGTAGCCTTCAGCTAACCACTGATTAGACTCACAGAAAGCTTTTGCATAAATCACTTCATTACCAATACTATACATAAACCAACCGCCATCATCCCAATAAATGCCATCACCACTAACATATATTGCTTCCCCAGTTGAAGCCGTTCCCATATAGACCCAATTATTGGCTAAGGCTGGAATAGTTGTTGAAAAAGTTGTGGAAATTATCACATCAAAAACTACGGATATTGACTGCATTCTTATCGTTATATTAGAGGTAATAAATATATTTTTTAACTCTAGTTAATGTGTTTTAAATTGTCTGGATTATCTCATAATATAGCAATATAATTCATCAAAAATGCTAGACTCATGGGATTTAAATAATATGAAATTATGAAATTTGTTTGTTTATTTTAAAATTTATATCAATACCTCAAATTTAGAGAAAATTGGACTGAGAATTATTCTCAATAAATCACGAGATTGCATTGTTTCAGGCTTTATGATATTCTAATAATCCACTGGGGTCTACTGCTACGTACTATTCTAGTGTCCTCAAACCTAGAAAAATCGTAGAATCTTCTGAAATTTTCACTTCGATCTCATTGTTGCAAATGAATGAATTTTACCCGATCCTCTATCAAGCTTAGTGGGCTTGACTTGACAAAGAGTTGATTCTATGCAGTATCAGGAAAATTCATAATAAAAATGTTTGGCCCTAGGAAAATGTTTGGCCTTAGGAAAATGTTTGGGCGAGACGGGAAATGTTTGGCGTGACGGGAAATGTTTGGCGTGACGGGAAATGTTTGGGCGATAGCCCAACCCGTCAAGATAGCCAACCCGTCGATAGCCAACGCATCCGAAATAGCCAACGCATCCGAAATAGCCAACCCGTCAAGACAGCCCAATAAACATTTTAACAGAGATGCCATAAGGGTTCTATAGCAAGATTGCCTATTTACCTATTTGCCTTCTGCAAGAAGATTTTCTTACAACTCAGATGAGATTGCTATATTTACAATAAACATCCAAATATTATTTTTTAGTATAGATTTCATCTAGGCATAATCAGAATGAATCATAATGATTTTAAAATTGATATTTATCATTCAAAAGTAATTATTACTTTTCAGCATTTTCTCGAATCTACTCACTTTTTATCTCAATTCTCGATAAAGTGGATGGTTGTTAATCTCAATAGCAGACATAATTAATCGTCCAATGATAGGATAAAATAAGTGAATCAATATCATCTAAAATTGTGCAATCAGTTGACTTAACGACGCTGATCGCAGCTTGTTCAGAATTCCGTTCAGAGTGGCTTCCCTCCAGGCTTGAACAGGTCTATCAGCGCGATCGCTACACTATTAGTCTGGCTTTACGAACCTTAAAACAACGGGGTTGGCTGGATATTTCTTGGCATCCTCAAGCCGCGCGGCTTTGTATTGCTGACCCGCCTCCCCGTAAACCCGATACCTTTACCTTTAGCGATCAACTGCGTCATCAACTCGGTGGCTTGGCTTTAGTGGGTTTAATAGCCGTGTCCCCTTGGGAACGAGTCTTAGATTTACAGTTTGCTAAACGTCCCGGCGATCCGGTGTTATGGCATTTGTATGTTGAGATTATGGGTAAATACAGTAACGTGATTTTAACCGAAACGGATGCATTAGTGGTTACCGCAGCCCATCAAGTCAGTGTCCAACAGTCTAGTGTTCGTCCCATCCAAACCAGTCAACCCTACGAATTACCGCCCAGTTTAACTGATCCGATTCCGAGTTTAAATGAATCACGCGATCGCTGGCAAGAACGAGTTAGCCTGATTCCGGGTTCTCTGACTCGTCAACTCTTAAAAAGTTATCGGGGTCTGAGTTCAGCGTTATTAAATGAGATGATAATAGCGGCAGAATTAGATCCGAATCAATCAACTGATAGCTTAACAGATGAAGATTGGAAGCGTTTATTTAACTGTTGGCAAGAATGGTTATATTCTCTAGACAAGCAACAGTTTAAACCTCACTGGACAGCTAAAGGTTATGGCGTTATTGGCTGGAAAAATTTATCTCAAGAAACCCTTCAAACTTCGCCAAACACAGTGCATGAACTGTTAAATATTTATTATAATCGGGAGTTAAATCAACAAGTCTTTAAGCAAATCCATCATCAAATTCGTCAAAAAATTAATAATATACTCAAAAAACTGCGTCAAAAGGCGACCGGTTTTCAACAACGTTTACAACAGTCGGATGATGCTGATACTTCTCGAATGCAAGCTGATTTATTAATGGCAAACTTGCATCAATGGCAACCCGGAATCAAGACTATTACTTTATCAGATTTTGAAACCGGGGAACCGATTAAAATTCCTCTCGATCCAGAAAAAAATGCCGTTCAAAATGCTCAAGCTTATTATAAACGTCATCAAAAATTAAAACGCGCCCGTATTGCGGTTGAACCTTTATTAGCAGAAGTGACCGCAGAAATTAATTATTTAGAACAGGTTGAGGCGGCAATCGATCAAATTGAAACTTATCATCATCCGGAAGATTTACAAACTTTAGAAGAAATTCGGGAAGAGTTAATTCAGCAAAATTATTTACAAATTTCAGAATATCGTAGTTCAACTCAAGACTCAACAACAGAGTTTTATCGCTATCAAACACCGAGTCAATTTGAAGTTTTGGTCGGGCGTAATAATCGTCAAAATGATCTGCTAACCTCTAAAGTAGCAGGGGATTATGATTTATGGTTTCATACCCAAGAAATTCCCGGCAGTCATGTGTTGCTGCGTTTGAATGCGGGAGAAGTTCCAGAAGATCGGGATTTACAGTTTGTTGCTAATCTTACTGCTTACTATAGTCGCGCTCGTCAGAGTGAGCAAGTCCCTGTGATTTATACCCGTCCCAAATACGTCTATAAACCAAAAGGGGAAAAACCGGGAATGGTAATCTATAAGCAAGAAACGGTAATTTGGGGTAACCCACAACAATTTCAGCTTATTGCAAACTGATCGCAATATCGGCTAATTTCTTGCTCGATTTCAGTGACAAAAAATAGCTAAACCCTAGACAAAATAAAGATTTCTATTTTCAATTGCTCATTTTTAGGGCTGAGAACTATAGAGAATCTTTATATTCTACTGAAATTGTTGTGCTGTTTGTTACAATTGATCAGGATTAGATTTGAGAACACCAGCCTGCAAGCTTAATGGGAATGCAGACATGAGGTTTCCTCAAATCGAAACAACAACGGTATTCTTTTTTACAAGGCCAGTTTTAACGCTGGTCTTTTTATTTTGGACTCCTCAAGCACCGGGTAACGGGTCACAACGAATCTCAAGCAAAAATCCATCCGGGTCATAAAAATAAATCCCTCGTCCTGTGGGACGACTAACCGGGCCATGATCGATCGGCACATTGTGAGTTTGCAGAACTTGAACCGCTTGATCAAATAATTGCGGATCAATATCAAATGCTAAATGGTTAGCCCTGGTAAACTGCACTTTGGGATCATCATGGGGAGGGTTGAGATCGGGTTCAACAAACAAATCTAAAACAGTACCATCAGGCGTAATAAAGTTGACCACTTTTCCTGCCGCCACTAAAGATTTTAGGGTCTTTGGAATTTCCTCTGCTGTCAGTTCATGGAGTCCGAGAATAGTACCATAGAAATAACGGGAAGCGTTGACATTTGACACATTCAAGGCGATGTGATGAACTCGTCTTAAACTACCAACTGACAAGGTTTTCGCTTCAGGAATGGGACTCACTTTCATCAC
>CAYNXM010000047.1:0-4057 GCA_964401105.1 uncultured Lyngbya sp.
GACTGATGATTGCAGGTCGCGACATCTACTACTCTCTTTCTCAAAGAAAGACTATAAGACATTGATTTAGGATTAATGTATTACTAACTTCACTCTCATTTTACTTCGATTATGTCTCAATCTTATTTAAATCGACTATAAGCACTCAAAAGTGCTGGAAGTACTGGAAGTTGAGATTATGCGATCGCAAAAACTCGACTCAGCCAGTTTTGCACTTAAGCACTCAATTTTTTCTCTGGGGTATCCTTTTACACTTTATTTACCTTTGCGTCCAGCAGTAGTATCAATCGATTCTAGTTCTGACAGTCGGAATGTGACTAATTTATCCCAATTACCCCCTTCAAATAAAACGGCGGCTTTACCATCACTAATGCGCTGAACTTGTCCTTGAAATCCGTAATAAGTATCTGCTGGATTGGTAACTCGAACGGCTGAACCGGGTAATATCATAACTTTGTAATATTAGATTGTACTAAAATCGAGTGAACAAAAAACCTGTAGGGGAAATACGAGTCAGTTAATACTTTCTCTTAAAATAGCCTAGCAGTTTGATTAAGCTCTCCTCAACATATTAAGTTAAAGCAGCAACCGAAACAAAACCTGCAATTCGCTGAGCAATATTTCTTAACTCTTGAGCAGCAGTCGATTTTGGCTCAGAAACAACAATCGGAACACCGTTATCACTGCCTTGGCGCACTGGCATTTCTAGAGGAATACTGCCAATGAGAGGAACTCCTAAATCCTCAGCAGTCTTTTTGCCCCCACCCGAACCAAAAATATCATATCGTTTATCGGGCAGATCGGGAGGAATGAAATAACTCATATTCTCAACAATGCCGAGGATAGAAACCCCTAATTGTTGGAACATTCGTAAGCCTTTGCGAGAGTCCAGTAAGGACACTGTTTGAGGAGTCGTCACAATCACAACCCCAGACATCGGCACCGCTTGGGCAAGGGTGAGCTGAGCATCTCCAGTTCCAGGAGGCATATCTACAATTAAATAGTCTAGTTCACCCCAGTTAACTTGGTAAAGAAATTGTCGAATAATACCATTGAGCATGGGGCCACGCCAAATTACGGGCTGATCTCTATCAATCAGAAAAGCCATCGAAACCAGCTTGACTCCGTAATTAAAAGCGGGTTCTAATACTTCTCCTTGGGGACTTTGTTGCACCACAACTTGAGCATCGGATAATCCTAACATAGTCGGGTCATTCGGGCCATAGATATCAGCATCAATTAAACCCACTTTTGCTCCGGTTTGAGCTAAGGCAACGGCGACATTTACCGCAACTGTGCTTTTACCCACGCCTCCCTTACCGCTCGAAACCGCTAGAATATTTTTGACTCCCTTAATTCCTTGGCGGTCGGGGAGAGATTTCTGTTGGGGGGTTTCTGCCGTGACATCTACTACCACTCGTTGAACACCCGGTAACTGTTTGACAGCCTTCTGACAATCTTCGACAATAAATTCTCGTAGGGGACAAGCTGGAGTTGTTAATACTAATGTGAAACTGACTTCACCCTCATCAATATTGACATTACGAATCATGTTTAACTCGACAAGACTTTTTTGGAGTTCAGGATCTTGTACAGGGCGTAAAATCTCTAGAACTGAATTGATATCTAATGCATTTGACATAGTTTTCTCCATCCAAGCAAAGTGATTAATACTATTATTTGCAGGATTCAATTTTTTTTGCTATTGATTTAGGATGTTTGCTATTTCAAGTCTGGACAAGTCTCAATATTGGTTTTGTATATGCCTATCGGTAGGCTTGTGACTCAAAATATTAGGTTTAATCTAAATAAAATCAACTCAATTATCCATCTAAATTTAATATTGTCGTTCCAGATTCAGGAATCTGATAATAGACAAAGCTGCTAAAAGAATTGCCTCAAAGTATAGCATGAGATTTCACGTCATTTCAAACTCTAGAAATACTGTAGTCTTTCTGAGGAGAAGTGACTCACGCATCTTTTATAGATCTCCCAAGATATCATGCTTCCAACCCAGCGCGATCTCTCCTAATCTTCGTGTTTGTAACAATTATTTTATCTAATATTAAGATATATGTTTGTAACCGAAGAAAACTCAGCGCTAAAAGCTTTGATTCGCTTTAGACTGACAAAAGTAGTTGATGTGATAGCCCCTTGACTAAGTTATATTCAAACTAGGATGATAAACTTAATTGTTTTGCACTCAAGTAATGAGCTGCCCAAGTCGGAAGAATAAATAATGATGACAGCCTCTCAAGCTTCTAAAAAAAACGAATCTCAATTTGTCCCTCCAACTGACTCTCAAACACGAGTTAGTCAGTTTATGAAACAGATTCAAGATGAAATTTGTCAGGGATTGGAACAGATGGATGGCACGGGTCAATTTCTGGAAGACAGTTGGGAACGTCCAGAAGGCGGTGGAGGACGTTCTCGAGTGATTCGAGAAGGTGAAGTCTTAGAACAGGGTGGGGTTAACTTTTCGGAAGTATGGGGGAAACAGTTACCCCCCTCTATCCTGGCTCAGCGACCTGAAGCCGAAGGCCATGGATTTTATGCAACAGGAACTTCTATGGTTTTGCATCCCCGTAATCCCTTTGTTCCCACGGTTCATTTAAATTATCGCTACTTTGAAGCAGGACCTGTTTGGTGGTTTGGTGGGGGAATTGATTTAACACCTTACTATGCTTTTGCTGAAGATGCGGCTCATTTGCACCAAACCCTAAAAGTAGCTTGCGATCGCCATCACTCTGAATATTATCCCGTGTTTAAACGCTGGTGTGATGAATACTTTTATTTAAAACATCGTCAGGAGACTCGAGGGGTAGGAGGTATTTTCTTTGACTATCAAGATGGTCAAGGCAGTCTCTATCGTGGCCCAAATCCTCAAGGTGAAGCAGGAACTTATAGCAGCCAAATTGGAACCCCTCAGCCCAGAGATTGGGAAACCCTGTTTAGCTTCGTCCAAAGTTGTGGACAGGCATTTTTACCCGCTTATGTTCCCATTGTTGAACGGCGACGTGCAACCGAATATAATGATCATCATCGAAATTTTCAGCTTTATCGACGCGGACGATATGTAGAATTTAATCTGGTTTATGATCGCGGTACAATCTTTGGGTTGCAAACTAACGGTCGTACCGAATCTATTTTGATGTCCTTACCACCTTTGGTAAGATGGGAGTATGGGTATCAGCCTGAACCCGGCACTCCAGAAGCCGAACTTTACGAAACTTTCTTGAAACCCCAGGATTGGGCGAACTGGACTGCTCCCAACTCATCGCTCTGAGTTAAACTACTACTGTCAGAAAAGCAACCATTGAAATCTCAAAAATTCCGAGGGGACGGTCAGTGATTCATATCGATCAAAAAGAACACACGACTCAAGATGGCACCAAGGTCATCGTTTTGGCACCAGCAGGACGCTTAGACATCACAACAGCTTGGCAATTCCGTCTCAAATTGCAAGAATGCATTTCTAAATTGAGTCGCCATGTTGTCGTGAATCTGGGCCAAGTTAACTTTATTGACAGCTCAGGTTTGACTTCATTGGTTGCTGGGATGCGGGATGCAGACAAGGTCAAAGGCAGCTTTCGGATCTGTAATGTTCATCCAGAAGCTAAATTAGTGTTTGAAGTCACAATGATGGATTCTGTCTTTGAAATTTTTGAGACGGAAGAAGAAGCTTTAGAGGGGAATGTCCGTGCCAGCTAACAGAAGTCAGTTGGTGAGCGTGAAAAAGTTTTATTATCTATTCCTCTCTTGCTCGGAGCATCAGTTTTCAGCCTATAGTGTTGCTCAGTGATGAGTGACTTAATGTGTGATACTCAATCCAAATCCAGTTACGTCAGATTAATGAGCAAATTTTCTTGCTATTTTCAGCTTACTACCTGTCCCTTTCCTTATCCCGAACTCAGGTTAGCTATGGAGAGATTGAGCAATGCTTAGAGCAAACCTGGGGATTGAAGATTCCCTACTAAAGCAGTAATCGCACCGTGGGTTACCGACTCCAAGCCAAACTGAAAGTAGCGCGTCCCCGCTCAAAAGACAGCGACCCCGT
>CAYNXM010000048.1:0-23039 GCA_964401105.1 uncultured Lyngbya sp.
ACTTTCCCAACTCGTAAATCAATTTGGGGAATCAGTTGATTAATTAAACTGGATTTTCCCACACCAGAAGGGCCTGAAATCACCGTAATTTTATCCCGTAATTGCTGCAACAAGGCAGAATTTGTATTACCCTGAATCAGGGGTTGAGAATCACCACCCGATTTAACACTATATTCTAAACCTTGATGTACACTAATTAATAACGGTTGATATCCCCACCTCTGAAGACGCTCAGACCAATGCTGCAATTGTTCAGATGGGATTAAATCACATTTGTTTAAACATAACTTTACATCAAGTTTAGTTGATTCAGCTTTAATTAAAAATCGACTGAGAGCCACCGGATCTAAATCGGGTTCCGCTACAGAAAATATCAATAAAATTTGATTTGCATTAGCAATCGGTGGACGATTTAATTCCGTTTGGCGGGGGAAAACGTCTGCGATCGCGCCTCGTTGACCACTCCAGTCCGGATCTTCAATCTCCACCCGATCTCCCACCATCACCTTCTGACCAATTTTTTTTAGTCTAGTGCGTCGGGTACAGAGTAATATTGGTAATCCTTCTAACGGACTGACTGATTCTGAGTCTAAGTAAACTTGATAAAAGTTAGCCTGAACAGCAGTGACAGTTCCGGTTAATTGAGCTGAGGTAACCTCTGTTGAGGAGGGATGTTCTAAGAAACTCATGGCGAACCCTGAGGTCGTCGAACTTGCAAAGCAAAAAATCCGGAACGTTCTTCTATCTTTTCAATAGTATACCCTTCCATCCTCAAACTATCCGGCACCTGTTCAATCGGTTCACCTCCATCTAACCACACTTCTAATAAAGAACCGGGTTGCATTTGTTCTAGACGCAGCTTAGTACGAACAAAGTTAAGGGGACAGGGAGTCCCTCTTAAATCCATTTGTAAATCGGGTGTTGAAGTTGATGGGTTGCTCATGGTTATTTTTGATGAAATAAATTACCGAGGAATCCTTCTAGCCCACCTTTTCCTGTCCGTTCTCCTTTAATTTGAGCCAGTTTCTCCAGTAGCTCTCGTTCATCATTAGTAATTCGAGTCGGAATATCAACCAACACAGTAATTAAATGATCGCCTCGGCTCACAGCATTACCTAGCTTAGGAACCCCTTGATTTTCCAAGGTTAAAACGGTTCCCGGTTGTGTCCCGGCTGGAATAGTCAGTTGAGTCATACCATCGACTGTTTCGACTTCAAAATTGCACCCGAGAATAGCTTGTAAATAACTCACTTTAATCTCAGAGAGGATATTAATTTTATCCCGTTTAAACTTCGCATCTGTTGCCACCGATAAAAACACATACAAATCTCCCGGAGGGCCATTCCGTTTGCCGGCATCTCCTTCATTCGACACCCGTAGCCGCGTGCCATCATCCACACCAGCTGGAACATTAATTTTTAATTTCTTGGTAATTTCATTCACCCCACGACCGCCACAGGTGGAACATTTGTCCTCTATCACCTGTCCATTGCCGTTACAACTGGGACAGACAGAAACTTGAGTAAAACTGCCAAACGGGGTACGGGTTGCCCGACGCACCTGGCCATTACCACCACAAGTCGAACAGGCTTGAGGCTGAGTGCCTGCTTTTGCCCCGGAACCACTACAGGTTTCACAGGTTTCCAGGTGTTTAATCCGGATTTCTTTTTCTCCGCCAAAAATTGCTTCTTTAAAATCCAGTTTTAGGTCAATGCGTAAATCATCCCCTCGTACTGGGCCAGTGCGTCGGCGAGTTTGGGGGCCACCCATGCCACTCCCGGCAAAGCCACTAAAGAAGCTTTCAAAAATATCGGCAAAACTATCACTGAAGTCTTGACCATAAGCACCAGCCGCTGCGCCCGAAACCCCTTGTTCACCAAAACGGTCATATCGGGCTTTCATTTCCGGTTCAGAGAGAATCTCGTAGGCGCGGTTAATTTCCTTGAACCGCTCTTCTGCTCCTGGGTCTTTATTCACATCGGGGTGATACTTCCGTGCCAGACGACGATAAGATCGTTTGATCTCTTCTTTGTCTGCGTCACGGGAAACCCCTAAAACTTCATAATAATCTGCCATACTGTTAAAAAATAAAGAACAAAAACGATACAGTTACAAATGTTTAGGATAGCTTAGGTAATCCATTAATACTAAGAATTTGAGCTAATTATAAATGGATTCCCGGGATCAGTCTCGGAGGAATCCTCCAAATCTGAGTCCACCTCCGAGTCTAAGTCAGACTCTGCCATCGTCATAAAATCTGGCTGACTCAGTAAACTGTCTGCCTCAGCTTCTCTCTTGTCTTCTGAACTAGCAAACGGTGTTTCCGCCGTTTCTACTGCTGGGTCTGAATCAGATTCAGCCTCTGTCTTGTCTTCTAAACCAACAGGCGATGTTTCCGCCATCTCGTTGTCGTTGTCGGGTTCTGGCGAACTAACAGAGGCTGCTTCATCAGTGACTGGTGAGTCTGAGGACGTTTGACCCGCTTTTTCATAAACAGCTGTCCCAATTTGATAGAGCACCGCTTGAAAGTCTTCGACTCGTTCCTTCATTTCCTCATAGGAAATATTGGGATTAGCCACTGCTTTTTTCAAAGCCGTTGCCGAGTCACGAATCTGATGTTTCAGTTCATCCGTAATCAACTGAGCATTCTGTTTTAACGTTACCTTACAATTATAAAAAAGGCTTTCCGATTGATTTTTCAGGGCTACGATTTGTTTGCGTTGTTCATCCTCATCGGCATACAGTTCCGCTTCTTGACGCATCCGCTCAATTTCCGTTTCACTCAACCCCCCAGTATTGGTGATTTGGATGCTTTGTTCTTTGCCCGTACCTCGGTCAATAGCTGAAACTTTAAGAATGCCGTTGGCATCAATATCAAAGGAGACTTCAATTTGAGGCACCCCACGGGGAGCGGGGGGAATACCAGTAAACAGAAACTTACCTAAGCTTTTGTTATCCTTTGCCATCGCCCGTTCCCCTTGAAGGACATGAATTTCAACAGAAGTTTGTCCATCAACAGCGGTGGAGAAGGTTTGAGAATGACTGGTGGGTAGGGTGGTGTTGCGCTCAATCACTTTTGTGGTGACTTCACCCAAGGTTTCTAATCCGATGGATAAGGGAGTCACATCGAGTAGCAATAAATCCTTAACTTCTCCCCCCAACACTCCGGCTTGAATTGCCGCCCCCAAGGCGACAGCCTCATCCGGATTAACGGAACGGTCCGGTTCTTGGTTGTTAAAATGGGCTTGAATTGCAGCTTGTACTGCCGGAATCCGCGTCGAACCCCCCACCAGAATAATCCGGTCAATCCCACTGGGTTCTAAGTTCGCATCTTTGAGGGCTTGAACCACCGGATTAATTGTACTTTGCACCAGATCTTTGCTGAGATCCTCGAATTGCGCCCGACTCAGTTCTAATTCCAGGTGTTTTGGCCCCCCTTCATCAGCGGTAATAAACGGCAGGTTAATGGAAGTTGTGGTGCTGGTGGAAAGTTCTATTTTGGCTTTCTCAGCCGCTTCTCGCAGGCGCTGTAGTGCCATTTTATCGACTGATAGATCTTGACCTTCCCGTTGTTTAAAAATCTCAATCATCCACTCGACAAGACAGTTATCAAAGTCATCACCGCCGAGATGGTTATTTCCTGCTGTAGCATTGACTTCAAAAATACCATCCCCCAACTGTAAAATTGAAACATCAAATGTTCCGCCCCCTAGGTCAAACACCAGGATTTTTTGCTCTTGGTCTTGCTTATCCAAACCATAAGATAGGGCAGCGGCAGTGGGTTCATTAATAATCCGCAACACTTCTAACCCAGCGATAGTGCCAGCATCCTTAGTGGCTTGCCGTTGAGCATCGGTAAAATAAGCTGGAACCGTAATTACCGCTTGAGTCACGGTTTCCCCGAGATAAGCTTCGGCTTCTTCCTTCAATTTTTGCAAAACCATCGCCGAGATCTCTTGGGAAGTGTAAACTTGATCTCGGATTTGAACATTGACCGTATTATCCTTACCCGGAACACACTCATAAGACACCCGAGAGCGTTCTTTTTCTGTATCTTCCCAACGCCTGCCAATAAACCGTTTAATACTAAAAATCGTATTTTCGGCATTAGTGACTGCTTGCCGCTTCCCCAGTTCACCCACCAGGCGTTCCCCCGCCTTGCCAAATCCAACAATACTGGGGGTAGTGCGTCCGCCTTCCGAGTTAGAGATCACGGTGGGTTTTCCCCCTTCCAGAACAGCTACGCAACTATTCGTTGTACCAAGGTCGATCCCAATAACTTTTCCCATAGCGCATGCCAGCGATGAAGGTGTGCAAAAATTGAACTTTCGTTGAGCAGAGTTGAGAGCAAAGCCCAAATGGGTTAATAATTAATAGACTTGTCGAGAAAACCCATCGGAGAGTGAATCATTTAGCCTTGCTCTCTTAGCAACGGCTGCAATAAACCGCCACTTTAACTGAGCATTAAGCCTCTTCATCCGATGGAGCGGATGTTGTCTCCTCCGCTGCGGTGGCTACCTTGACCATAGCATGGCGTAGAACGCGATCGCCAAGGAGGTATCCCCGCATCATTTCCTCAATCACAGTATCTTCTGGATGATCGTTGGTGGGTTGGCGCATCACAGCCTCATGTAAATTGGGATCAAACGGTTCTCCCTCTGGGCGCATGGGAGAAACCCCTAACTGCTTCAGGCTTTCAACCATTTGCTTATAAACCCCTTGATAGCTTTTATGAATTGCCATCTCTTCATCGGTTTGTGGCTTAATTTGCGCCCGCGCCCGTTCAAAGTTATCCACAACCGGCAATAACTTTTTAATAGTAGAACACTTGATTTGTAGCTCAAGGTCTTCCTTTTCTTTTTGAGTCCGTTTGCGGAAATTATCAAAATCAGCCGCCAACCGTCGATACTGGCCACTGACATCTTCCATCTGGGCTTTCAGCGACTCATTCACGCTAGCCAACCCTGCCAGTTCCATTTGTAATTGTTCGCTGCTGAGTTGGTCTGTAGCCTCAACAGTATCTTCTGATGGCATTGCCTCAGGGGCAGGTTGTTGTGCTTCAACAGGGGTTTCTCCTGTCAAGGGGTCAGTTTCAACAGGGATATTTTCTTCCATGGAGGGTGAGTCCTGTACGTGATCGCTCATTTCTTCTGGGGTCTCTGGAGTTAAATCTACCATGCGTTCGTCTTGCTGATTTGAGTTCATCGTATAAAATTGAGCGACGGATTCCCTGGTTTACATGATAATCGGGAACTACCACGCTCTATCTCAAATTTAAATGTGCTACTTCAGAAATTTTAACAAAACGTGAGTTCAATAGAATAGCGATCTCCGACCTAGCAATGATGCCCATCTTCAGTTCCTCGGCTATGGCCAACAAAATTGGGAGTAAAACGAGGAGTATTCCAGGTCGATAATTTTGATCGACCAAACAACGCCAAGTACAACGAATATCTTCACCAATATCCCAGGGTTGCATTGCTGGGTAGGTACGGGCTAAATTGTTTTTATTCACAGTAGTAAAAGTCAATCAGCAACTACACCCTAGTAAGTAAAGAATTGTTAATCTTGAGTCAATCCTTGTCTTAATTTAACCGTGCGCTAATTTTCTTTCCGATAGTGCAATATACCCCATTGAACTAAGCCACTTTTCCCCACTTCCGAACAATCCAGTAGCCGTTTCTTTTTATTCTCAAAAAATTCTTTACTTCCTAGGTGTTCATCAGCTTGGTTTTCTTCCATATCTTTGCTATTAAAGTAGCTTTGATTAAACGTATCAATAGCTAAAAAATTCGCCAGGGTGCTATTTTGAAATTTTCAGAGAATATTTTCGAGGATGATTTGGGTGAAGAATTTGGTCGCTAAAGGCTAGAAAATTATCAATCTAACTCAATCTTTAATTTAGCTAAACCCAATTTTTATGTCAATTATCGTTTCAATGGAATCAAATCATCGAAGACAGCACGTCAGTCCTCGTAAACTGGGGAATTGGGAGAGGGAATCCGAAAAATGGCCTCTACAGGAATAAAACCTGTAGGTTCGCGGTTGAGATTGCTAAAGCCGCAAATGTAACAAATGGTGACTCTTTTAAATTTTGAATCCTTTCAGAAATCTGAATCATAAAATCTGCAAACCCTATTAAATCATCAGTTAATTGTTGGGCAGATCGTGACATATTTCCCACATCCAGTCTGCATCTTATGGTAAAAGTCGTTAATAATCCTCTCTCAAATCACAACGGTTGGGGTAGGAACACGTTATTATCAATATCAATCCCTCACGATTCGCTGTTGCACCGAAGTCTTCAACGAAACTTGCTATTTATCCCCATTGCGCTCTAATCTATTTCACTCAATACAGTTCTTCTGGTTTGCCTGTTCCCTGGATTTGAGTGAACTCGGTCACACCGAGCCAGTCGGGGAAACTTTATTCATTCCTTAGGGAAATCTATACTGAATTAAAGATCGTAACCTCAGCTATGACTAACAAGACCCAGCGACGCACGGCATTAGTCGCCCAGAGTACGACTCCGTTTGGCAATAAGTTAATTCAGGCTGGCTATGTTAGCCCTGAACAATTTCAACAAGCCCTGAAAACAAGCAGAACGGGGAAATCCTTAACAGAAGTTTTAGAGTCTATCAGCGGCAAACCTTTGCCCCCAGAACTGGCTCGCCATTATAAAATACAACTCCTATTTGAACTTAAAATTCTTTACGGGGTAGAGGCGTTTGATCTCGAAATGGAACAGATGTCGGTCGAGGCAATCGACGGGCTGGTGAAAACCCTAGAAACTTCCATTGAAACTTGTAAACGTCATCGCTTTATTCCCCTAGAAATTTTAGAGACTGAACCGAAAGCAATCCGCATTGCTATGGTTGATCCCGATAACCTGAGTGCGTTAGATGAATTAAAAGACCAAATTCTACGACCTAAGGGGTTAGTGTTGCAACGGCGGGTAATTACCCAGGAAGATTATGACGTACTCATTTCAGCCTATAGCAACGCCGAAGTGAAACGCAAACAAGCGATCGCGGCTCGTGAAGAAGATGAAAAGCTACAGTTTACCGCCGGAGACTTTGAAGACGCTGAGCTGGAAGAATACGGCGAGGAAGGGGGACGAGATCTTGCTGATGAGATTGGTGAATCTGAAACCGCCCCTGTCATTAAAGCAGTCAACGTGATCTTGGCTAAAGCCTTATCAGAAGGAGTTTCTGATATTCACGTCGAACCCCAAGAAAATGATATGCAAGTGCGGATGCGTAAAGACGGGGTATTACAAGAATATTTCCGTTTCCCCAAAAAGGTGATTCCGGCTGTTACCTCTCGCTTTAAAATTCTAGCGAATATGGATATCGCTGAACGCCGCCAAGCCCAAGATGGTCGGATTCGGCGGATTTACAAAGGCCGTAAAGTCGATTTCCGGGTCAATAGCTTACCCAGTCGTTATGGTGAAAAAATTGTCCTGCGGATCTTGGATAGTTCCTCCACTCAACTGGGATTAGATATCTTAATTTCAGATGAGG
This sequence comes from uncultured Lyngbya sp., assembly GCA_964401105.1. Taxonomy (GTDB): domain Bacteria; phylum Cyanobacteriota; class Cyanobacteriia; order Cyanobacteriales; family Microcoleaceae; genus JAAURB01. The sequence continues at coordinate 7,524 of CAYNXM010000048.1, forward strand.
AAACCCTGACCAAAGTTCGAGAAGTGTCCCAGCGTCCGTTTGGATTAATTCTGGTAACCGGGCCAACCGGTTCGGGTAAATCCACAACATTGTACTCTGTTCTGGCTGAACGCAATGACCCGGGGATTAATATCAGTACCGCCGAAGATCCAATTGAATACGCCCTGCCGGGTATTACTCAATGTCAGGTCATCCGGGAAAAAAATCTCACTTTCGCGACTATCCTACGGGCGTTTCTGCGGCAAGATCCGGATGTCTTGCTGGTGGGGGAAACCCGAGATTTAGAAACGGCTAAAACAGCGATTGAAGCGGCTCTAACGGGTCACTTAGTCTTAACTACCCTCCATACGAACGACGCGGCCGGAGCAGTTGCTCGTTTGGATGAGATGGGGGTTGAACCGTTTATGGTGTCGGCGGCATTACTGGGTATTCTGGCACAGCGGCTGATGCGACGGGTTTGTACAGAATGCCGGATTCCTTATCAACCCAGTCCTGAAGAATTAGGGCGCTATGGCTTATCGACTTCTCAATCAGTCGATCTGACAATTTACAAAGCCAATACCATTGCTGGGGAACACCGGAAAGAATTAAGCGATCGCGGGGAACTCTGTAAGAAGTGTGGCGGTTTAGGATACAAAGGTCGTGTGGGGGTCTATGAATTCCTCAAAGTGACTGAACGCCTGCAAACCCTGATTACTCAAGGGGCACCAACGGAACAAATTAAAGAAGCGGCGGTTGAAGAAGGGATGAAAACCTTGCTGGCTTATAGTTTGGAGTTGGTGCGCGACGGACATACGACCTTTGAAGAAGTAGAACGGGTGACATTCACTGATTCGGGTTTAGAGTCGGAATTGAAAGCCAAACGTAAACAAGGGCTTACTTGTAAAGGCTGTAGCGCTGAACTTAAACCGGAATGGCTAGATTGTCCCTATTGTCTAACCCCACGTTTTACCGATTAGCAACAAGGCTAAGAGATGGACTCCGTTTAATAGAGTTCAGTTCACTCTGAGGCGAAATGTTAAACTTTCCCTCTTAATATACAAAGTTTGATCAGATGGAGGATTTAGTGTAATGCCAGGTTTAATGATTGAAGATGTGATGGAATCTTTGATCGAGCAAGGTGGCTCGGATATGCATATTCAAGCGGGTGCGCCGATCTTTTTTCGCTTAAGCGGAAAACTCACGCCCCAGCCTCAGTTTGGTGAAATGATGGCGCCAGAAGAGGTACAGGCTTTAATTTTCCAAATGCTCAACAATATGCAACGGAAGCAACTCGAGCAAAACTGGGAGTTAGACTGTGCTTATGGGGTCAAAGGATTGGCTCGGTTTCGGGTGAATGTCTACCGGGAACGGGGTTGCTGGGCGGCTTGTTTACGGGCGCTAGCTTCCAAGATTCCCAACGCCGATAAATTAGGGGTGCCTCAAATTCTGCGGGATTTAACAGAACGGCCTCGGGGCATGATTTTGATTACAGGTCAAACGGGTTCAGGGAAAACCACCACAATGGCGGCGTTACTGGATTTGATTAACCGGACTCGCGCTGAACATATTCTCACAGTAGAAGACCCGATTGAGTATGTATTTCCCAACGTTAAGAGTTTGTTCCACCAACGTCAAAAAGGGGAAGATACCAAAAGTTTTGCCAATGCCCTAAAGGCAGCCTTACGGGAAGATCCGGATATCATTCTGGTGGGGGAAATGCGGGACTTAGAAACGATTGGTTTGGCGATTTCTGCCGCAGAAACGGGTCACTTAGTATTTGGAACGTTACACACCAACTCTGCTTCTGCCACCGTTGACCGGATTTTGGACGTATTCCCCCCCATTCAGCAACCTCAGGTTCGTGCTCAGTTGTCGGGGTCTTTAGTCGGGGTTTGTAGTCAAAACTTAGTTCCAACCCTCAGTGGCGGTCGTTGTGCGGCTCAAGAAATTATGATTAATACTCCCGCTATGGGGAACCTGATTCGCGAAGGTAAAACCTCACAAATTTACTCTCAAATTCAGATGGGGGCTAAGTTGGGAATGCAGACGATGGAAATGGCATTAGCCAAACTTTACCAAGATGGGAAAGTCGGCTGGGAAGCAGCGATGAGTAAAAGCTCTAAACCTGATGAACTTGAACGTTTAATTGGCCCTGCTCCCAAAGCGGGTAAAGCACAAAAAGCCAGAGCCCGTTAGGGATTCGCGTTAAAATAAGGGTTCAAGATTTAATGTTTAAGTAGCTTAACCCGTGCAACCGTAGAGATGTTAGCAATAATGTCTCTACGCAATACAATAATTATCCGTTTTTAGACAGTACAGGTTTAACGGAACTTAAATTTGATCGAGAGACTTAATGCCCTAATTGCAATTAAGATAAATTATGACCACTAATAAACTTCGCACTAACTCTAGAAATCAAGGCTTTGATCTCAAGAAATTAGAGGAAAATATTAACGTCGCCCTCGCCTCTATTACAGTTAAGGATTTAGCTATTTTTGCCCGACAATTTGCAGCAATGTTTAACGCCGGAATTGCGATGGCACGATGTTTAAGTGTATTGGCGGAACAATGTCCTAATGCGCGGCTGAAACGAGCACTGGATACGGTTCGTGCTGATGTGGAAGAAGGAACTTCTTTATCAGAATCGATGAGTAAGTTTCCGGAAGTATTTGACCAATTATTTATCAGTATGGTGGCAGCCGGGGAAGTTGGGGGGGTGCTGGATGAAGTGCTTGAACGTCTGGCAACAATGATGGAAAAGAACCACAAAACCCAAAGTGAAATTAAATCGGCAATGTCTTATCCGAAAACTGTATTGTTTATTGCAATTTCAGTATTTTTCGGCATGACTATTTTCTTGCTACCCACATTTGCAGGAATTTTTGAACAAATTGGTACAGAATTACCGACACTTACTATTGTCATGTTAGCGATTAGTGATTTTTGTACCACTTGGCCGCCGATTCCACAAGCAATTATTATTGGTCTTATCATTGGGTTTTACTTTGCCTACCAAGCCTTTTATAAAACCCCAGTGGGTCGTTTAGCATTGGATAGAATTTATCTCAAATTGCCTTTATTTGGTCCACTGATTGAGAAATCCGCAGTTGCTCGTTTTTGTACGATCTTTGGGAGTTTAACACGCTCCGGTGTTCCGATTATGAGTTCACTCGAAATTGTTCGTAATGTAGCCGGAAATCAAGCAATTGCCAACGCAATTGAACACGCCCGCATGGAGATTCAACAAGGGGGATTAATTAGTTTAGCCATTCAAGAAGAACGAGTTTTTCCCGATTTGGCAGTTCAAATGATTGCAATTGGGGAAGAATCTGGGGAGCTTGATAAAATGTTAATGAAGGTGGGTCAATTTTATGAAACAGAAGTAGAAGAAGCGGTAAAAGGATTAACCAGTGCCTTAGAACCCTTAATGATTGTGGTGGTCGGTGGTATTGTTGCAGTAGTTCTGCTGTCGATGTATTTACCCATGTTTAAGGTATTTGAATCATTGTAAAAACTGCCAATAGAATAGACCCGTTGAAGCAGTCTTTCACAGATTTCGTTACTCAGTAAAATTGCCTAAATTTACCTATCATCATGTCTGTTCACGCTGCTGAATATGAAACGTTGCTTGCAGAATATAGTAATGCGATCGCAGCCATTGCTTTACTCAAACAACATCGCCCTTATTGGGAAATGATTCCCAGTTTGCGTCGCCCAGAAGAAAGCACTATTGCAATTCCTTTACCGGTTGTTCGTTTACAGGAAGGGATTTCTTTTTCTGGACAATCTAATATTAGTATCTCACCGGGACAAGTAATTGGTTTACCCTGTGATATAGCGGTGATTATGTGCGATCCGGAGTGGAAAGTTAAAGTTGGGGTTGAAATTTTTGTCTTTATTCATCGCCCCAATGAAGACTTTTCTGATTTACTGACCCGCTGGCGTTTAACCCAAATTTGGTTAGATCAAACCTACGAGTGGGTGATGCCGGAGCACTACCGTTATATCTATTCCCAAGAAGCTGAAAAAATCTATCCGTTGTTTGTATTACTCCCGGAAACTCCGGAGCGAATTGGCCGGGGTTTAAAAGGTGCTCATTTGCCCTATGTCACTCAAGCACCTACGGTTCATTCTACTCTTGAAATGGCTGAAAACTTTGAAATGGCTGAAAACTTTAGTCAGCTAGAATTAGGACAAGCACAGCCAGATCAAGGGGCAGAAGGAGACAGTCTTCTGTGAGCCGTGACTCTAGCTTTGGTAAACTGAAAGTGAATGCAATCGCGATCGCATGGAAGAATGTAATCTGTAATGGCATGATTTAGAATTAATCGCTTTTCTTGAATTCAGCCTTGACAATCTTTGGAGATGTGATATTATTAGATATTGTGAGCCAATGGGGCGTCGCCAAGTGGTAAGGCATCGGGTTTTGGTCCCGACATTCGGAGGTTCGAATCCTTCCGCCCCAGTTTATAATAAAATTACTAATTAGTGAGGCTAATTTAGACAAGACTGAAGGTGACGGTATAACCCTGCTTTAATCAACTGAGTCATATAGTATATGTGGTAGTTTATTTGACTCTATAGGAGATCCATCCGGAACCGAGAACAGTTAAACTGAAGATCAAGTTAAGACGATCACAATCTCTTCCTCTTAGAGATAAAATGGAAGGCAATATTAAGTATAAAACGATGATTCGGGATAAAAGCCCATCAAAATCTGGCGGGTTGCTCGGCAAAGGCGCAATCTTCCTCGCTATCTTAGCGGGAACCATGGCGTTGACAAATCCGCCGAAAGAAGAATATATTGAGTACGCTTCAGGTAAGTTGTCAGAAGAGATCAAGGACAATTATTGCCAGGAATCAAAAGCACCTAAAATATTAGAAAATTTTAACTTATCTAAAACCTTTGCTGATGTTTGTAACAATTTAGTCACCTCTCAGCGTCCCGCAGTTAGACAACATCTCGACAATGCAACACAGCAGCAGAATCTCGTAATTTTTAGTATTTATACTACACAGTTGTGGGATCACCAGTATCAAACGATTGGGGTATTTGGTAACTTTTTAACCTTTTCCTCTGATGTAGTAGAAAACGAATTTTCCTCATCTCAAAAAATCTTTACCGAATAAACTGTCTGGTTTTCCCTTCTCTTATCTGTAAAATTTGGAGGTCGGTTTGAGCTAGGCATCTGATCTAGCCTCTGCTAGCCAGTGTATCACTAAGGGAGGAAATTGACCACTATTGATATCAACGGTTGATATCGTTGATGTTTTCTAATGTGTTTTTTTTCATTCTGGTTTAGTCAAATACCGACTCAAAACTCACCTCATACATCTGTTAAGCGTGTTATTCTAGAAAAAGCAGACTGAAAGAAGTGCTCTGCTGTGAATATCTACCAGGGGAATACAGTTAGCGATCGCAGTCCCGATTTTACCAGTCCCATTGGCTTTTGTTCAAGGTGAGGTGTCAGTTACTTCATCAAAGGTCAATTGATAATCCTACTGCAAAAAACTTCTTTCAAAGGTTTACAACGCTGAATACTGAATATTAGGGTGATCATCTATCAATAATGTAGCTTATCATTTTTGATCGAGCAACAGAACCTATTGCTCTCAATGAGAAGTCTGAATCGATGTACACACATTCCTGATTATCTAACCAGAAAGAGAAAAGTTATGAAAAACATAATTTAGACGAATCATTGTAGCTTAATAACTCTTGTAAGTAGCCATTCAGAATGAACAATCATCAGTCTCCCAATTCAAAAGCTAACATTCTGGTGGTCGATGATACCCCTGAAAATCTTCATCTTCTATCAAGAATTTTAACGAAAGAAGGATATCATGTTCAGGGAGTTAAACGGGGAAGTACAGCTTTAAAAGTGATTCAAGCAAGCTCTCCTGATTTGATTCTTTTAGATATTAAAATACCTGATATTAGTGGTTATGAGATTTGTCAGCAACTCAAGGAAAATCCAGCTACTCAGGATATTCCAATTATTTTTATTAGTGTTTTAGACGATGTCGTTGATAAAGTCAAGGCTTTGAATATGGGAGGCATTGATTATATTAGTAAGCCCTTTCATATTGCAGAAGTTTTAGCCCGAATTAAAAATCAATTTAACTTACTCGAAGCAAAAGCAGAAATTCGTCAGCTTAATGCTGAGCTTGAAGCACGGGTACGTCAGCGAACAATTCAGCTCGAAGCCGAAATAACTCAACATAAACGGACTCAAAAACGACTTAAATCGAGTAACCGAGAGTTAGAACAAGAGATCAAAGAACGTCAGCGGGTGCAACGAAAATTGTTACACATGGCTTGGCATGATACTTTAACAGATTTACCGAATCGAGCGTTATTAATGAGTACGCTTAGTGAAGCTATTGACCGTGTTCAACAGGATCAAAACTATCAGTTTGCTTTGTTATTTTTAGATTTCGATCACTTTAAGCTTGTGAACGATTCTCTGGGGCATTTAGTGGGAGATGAATTACTAATTGCTGTTGCTTTTCGACTTCGTTCTTGCCTGAATTCACAACAGACACTAGCTCGATTAGGTGGAGATGAGTTTACGATTTTAGTGGAAGAAATTGAGGACATTTCAGAAGTCATTCAAATTGCTGAATCGATCTTATCTCAATTTCAGTATCCATTTTATTTAAGAAATACTTATGAAATATTTATTAATGCAAGTATTGGAATTGTATTGGGTACAGAAGACTATGAACAACCTGAAGAGGTTTTAAGAGATGCTGATGCTGCCATGTATGCGGCTAAAGAGGCAGGAAAAGCTTGCTATAAAGTTTTTGATCAAACGATGCATACTCGGGCATTAATTCGATTACAATTAGAAACTGATTTACGATTAGCTGTTGAACGTCAAGATTTTATTTTACACTATCAACCCATTGTCAGTTTGAAAACAGGTAAATTATTAGGATTTGAAGCTTTATTACGCTGGAATCATCCCACTCAGGGTTTAATTTATCCCGATCATTTTATCCCGATCGCGGAAGAAACAGGGTTAATTGTTCCTATTGGTTCCTGGGTATTTAGAGAAGTTTGTGAACAGCTCAATCTTTGGAAAAATGAGGCTTATTATCAATCTAGAAATCACCCAAAATCTCGTTTTAAGTTAAGTGTTAATCTTTCGGTAAAGCAGTTTTTACAACCGAATTTAGTGAGTGAGTTTCAAGAAATTATGCAAAATCATAATATCAATGGAAGAAATTTAAAATTAGAAATAACTGAAAGCTCAATCATGAAAAATATTGAGGAAGTGATTCAAATTTTGCAACAATTCAGAGCATTAAAAATTCAGTTAAGTATTGATGATTTTGGAAAAGGATATTCTTCTTTAAGCTATTTACAAAAATTACCTATTGATACTTTAAAAATAGATCGCTCTTTCGTTAAAAATATGGATGAAAATACAGATAATCTACAAATTGTACAAACAATTGTCACTTTAGCCCATAACTTAGGGGTGGGTGCGATCGCAGAAGGAATAGAAACAAAACAGCAACTTTCTTACTTAAGAACTTTAGGATGTGAATGGGGTCAAGGAAATTTGTTCTCTAAACCTTTAAATAGTAATCAAGCGGGACAGTTAATCGCTAGAAATTATTGCTGGTATGCTTCTTCATTAAATCAGGAATAAAATCAATGAATGACTTCGACAGATGATCAATAATCAAGTGAAAGACGAACCAATCTAAGCATTTCAGGTAGAGATGAAGTCATGAAATTTTATGATGCTATCCTCAGTACAGCCTGACAAGGGGATGATTTAGTCCCGCAAGCAGCGAGAATAGTCTTCAGGCTTTAATCAGTCACAGTGAGAGTTGAGAATTAGACAGGCTAATAACAAAATTTATTGCAACGCGGGTGATTTCAACGGTATCCGAGTTGAGGGTTTCAATAAGACGGGTTGGCTATCGCGCGCATTTTCCGTCATTTGAAATCATAAATTTAATACACAATCAATGCTGTTATCGACCTGTATCGATCCCTTCTCTTTCTCCATCTTCGTTTGTGCCCTCGTAGTTGAGAGAGATCTTGAATTCATCAGAGGATTGATGGGGAGAAGATTTTGAGGAGGCTGTAACCTGTTCATAAACCTGACCCACTGTCAACCCTGTGGACGCAATGAGTCCAAGTACTAAAATAATGTGTTTCATGAGATGAACCCTGAATTTAACAGACCACTACTATCTTTGCCCAAAAATTAATGCTAAGATAGACAGTTAAAAGATTAAAGAGATGTCATCCTCTCAATTTTTAGAAGATGACTACATCGCTTCTTGTGAAAAGGGAACAAATTGCATTTGTTCTTACCTATAATCTTCTAACACAAACTACAATTTTGACGAGTGGGCACTAACCCATCATGTCCCTCATCCATCTGGGGAATCACCCTCAAAACTGCCATAAAGACTAATATCACAATATTGAACTAAGCTGTGATTGAGATATTGGGTTTTGCTGGGCTGGCTCACCGATACTCTCTACTCCTGGTTTGACCCAGCTTCAGGGTGAAGTCGTCATCCAATTGATTGTGATTGACCCTAGATCTGGTACGCTCTAGCTAATCATTTCTATCACCTCTCTCAACTCTGGCAACGCCGAGTCACCACTGTGAAGCTAGCAAACTGGATTAGTTTTTTATGTCTGATCATTGCCCTGATAATTTTGTGGCAATTCCGACAAATTTTACTATTGATTTTTACTGCAATGGTGGTAGCCATCGCCCTCAATAGTTTAGTCAGGATACTAATGAAGTTGAGGTTGCAACGGGGAAAATCTGTGCTGTTGACTTTGGCACTAGTGGCTTTATTTGGTATTTTGTTCTTGAGTTTAGTGATGCCACCATTCTTAACTCAGTTTGAACAACTGCTGAAATTAGTCCCCATTGGTTTTGAACAATTTATTCGCTGGGTAGATCGGGTTATGGTCGATCCCCCGGCTTGGCTACCTGATATTGAACTACAACTGCCCAGTATCTCGGAAATCGCCCAACAAATTGGGCCACTGGCTCAAAATCTACTGGGTAACTTTTTTGCTATTTTCTCCAATTCCCTCGCTACCCTGTTACAACTGTTATTAGTGGTTGTAATGACCTTAATGTTTTTGGTCAATCCTAGGGCTTATCGACAACTGATTATTCGCTTGTTTCCCTCGTTTTACCGTCGCCGCGCCGATCAAATATTTTCTGAGTGTGAAACAGCTCTATTACAGTGGATGGGGGGGATTGTGATTACCTCCACCTTTATTGCCGTCCTCAGCGCTATCGGCTTACTGGCCTTGGGTATTCCCTTTGTTTTGGCTCAGGCCTTGCTGGCGGGGGTGTTTAATTTTATTCCCAATATTGGCCCGGCTGCCAGTGTCATTTTTCCGGTTTCTGTAGCGTTGCTCGATGCACCCTGGAAAGCTTTAATTGTGATTGTACTTTACATCGTGGTTCAGAACCTAGAAAGTTACTGGTTTAGTCCCATGATTATGCAGAAACAGTTGTCCTTGCTGCCAGCAGCGACACTAATTGCTCAAATTTTCTTTGCTCAATTTTTTGGCTTTTTGGGATTAGTTTTAGCCTTACCCTTAGCAGTGGTTTGCAAAACTTGGATTGAAGAAGCCATCATGAAGGATATCCTAGATCGATGGCAAGGTCATCCCCTTCAACCCCAGACTGAAGCAACGCTAGAATTAGAAAAAGCGACACTAGATCATCCCTCGGCAACTCCATCATCAGATACTCCCATTTAATTAAGGAATTTCAGCCTCACTGTTGAATATTTTGCAACGATGAAACAACTCCAACCCGTGATTGATGCATTAGAAGCCCGAGAATTTCCCAGGGCTGCCAAACTGTTGAAACAACTACAAAAGCAGTCTCCAGATGATCCTTGGGTGCAATTTTATATTGGGCGTTGGTATGAAGCAACAGAGAAATTTTCATCGGCTGAAAAAGTATATCGTAAGCTATTACAACAAGCCACAAATCCTAAAATTACGACTCAAGCTAGGCAGGGATTACAGCGGATTGAAACAGTTGAACAAAATCAACGAAAAGCCGCAATTGATCGAGCCAAAACAGAGAGTTATAATAATGAACCCGGTCTTCTAATTTTAGAACCTATTGCTGCTGAAAAAAAAGCGGAATTTGCTCAAAAAATGGCGCGAATTTTCAAGATTGATGCCTACACGACCCGGATGCAATTACAAAGCCGAGGATGGCGACTGTATCGGACTGGAGAAATGGCAGAATTACAGGTGTATGGGACAGAAATGCGTTTAGGCGGTATTCCAGTTTTTTGGGTATCTCTGAATCAAATTCAACAGCTTAATATCTTTCGAGTTCAATACTTTCAATCTTTAACCCCTCAACCCACTGTTGTCTGTCAAAATCAACAAGATCAACTCGGTGCGATCGCGTTTAATTGGTCAGAAGTAACCCAACGTATTGATGGATTATTACCCCTATTTAGCGAAGCATTGGATTATGATCCGCGTCGCCCCCGCAGTGAACGATTTCGCCATAAACAAATGCAAATGGATCACGCCAATATTTGCGATTTACATTTGCCTCAGCGTCGCTCTATTTTACGATTTTATGACCAAACTTATGATTTTAAACAAGGGATTAATTTTAGCTCTACATCAGAAAAAACGACGACGACAACCCGGATTAATTGGAATCATTTATTAGATGTATTTGAGCAAAATTTACAGGGGGTGAATACTGGGTCAGAATTTACCCCATTTGCAGAAACCACTCTAGATTATACTCAACTTTTGAGTCATCTGCCGACCTATGTTAATGCCTCAAACCAAGAACAAACCAATTGGGAATCAGCATTCCAGCTTTACAGCGCACTCGTCTTTCTCAGAAACGAGAGTCTCTGAGTACGCTGCCAAACCCACTCTACAAGAGAATTATCCCCACGGGGGAAGCCAATGATGGGGAGATAATGACAAATAACAAATGAATCCCTATTCCCCTTGTGGCACAATTGATCCTGACTGCGAGCTGAAGTATGAGTTAATAATTTTTATGACTAAGTTTGTCTTTATCACTGGTGGAGTGGTTTCTAGTATTGGTAAGGGAATTGTTGCCGCCAGTCTGGGACGTTTACTCAAATCCCGAGACTATTCGGTTTCGATTCTGAAACTCGATCCTTACATTAACGTCGATCCAGGGACAATGAGTCCGTTTCAGCATGGAGAGGTATTTGTCACCCAAGATGGGGCCGAAACCGATTTAGATTTAGGTCATTACGAACGATTTACAGATACTTCTATGTCTCGCCTCAATAGCGTGACGGCCGGTTCAATTTATCAGGCGGTGATTAATAAAGAACGTCGAGGAGATTATCAAGGGGGAACCGTTCAGGTGATTCCTCATATTACAACCGAGTGTAAAGAACGGATTCATCGCGTTGCCCAAAATACAAACTCGGATGTGGTGATTATTGAAGTCGGCGGTACCGTTGGGGATATTGAGTCTTTACCGTTTCTCGAGGCTATTCGTCAATTCCGTAAAGATGTGGGACGCAATAATGTGGTGTATCTTCACGTCACATTAGTGCCTTATATTTCCGCCGCTGGGGAAATGAAAACTAAACCGACTCAACATTCTGTTAAAGAATTGCGTTCGATCGGTATTCAACCTGATATTTTAGTCTGCCGTTGCGATCGCCCGCTAGCTTCTGGCTTGAAAGATAAAGTGTCAGAATTTTGTAATGTTGAGGCCGATTGCGTCATTACCGCTCAAGATGCCAACAGTATCTATGAAGTTCCCCTGATTTTAGAGCAGGAAGGCTTAGCCCAGCAAGCCTTGAATTTATTGCAACTGGAACAACGTCAACCGGACTTGAAGGCGTGGCAAACCCTAGTCAATCGCCTGTATCACCGAGACGAGAGTCAAAACAAACAATCTCATAATCATACCGTTGAGATTGCGATTGTGGGCAAATATGTGCAGTTGAGTGACGCTTATCTGTCGGTGGTGGAAGCCTTGCGTCATGCTGCCATTGCGGCCGGAATCGAAGTCAATCTGCGCTGGATTAATTCAGAAACCCTTAATATAGAGAATGTTGCCTCTCAACTGAATGCAGTCGATGGGATTCTTGTCCCGGGTGGTTTTGGGGTACGAGGTATAGATGGAAAAGTAGCCGCCATTCAATTCGCCCGAGAACAACAAATTCCCTTTTTAGGACTCTGTTTAGGAATGCAATGTGGCGTGATTGAATGGGCGCAAAATATTGCTCAACTTCAACAAGCCAACAGCGCTGAGTTTGATCCCCAGACCCCTCACCCTGTGATTAACTTACTTCCCGAACAACAGGATGTCGTAGATTTAGGGGGGACTCTGCGCTTAGGACTGTATCCCTGTCGATTACAGCCCGATACTTTAGCATTTAAATTGTATCAGCAGGAAGTAATTTATGAGCGTCATCGCCATCGTTATGAGTTTAATAATGCCTATCGTAACCTGTTGCTAGAAACAGGGTATGCTATTAGTGGAACGTCCCCAGATAGTCGATTAGTTGAAATTATTGAGTTGCCGAGTCATCCCTACTTTATTGCCACTCAGTTTCACCCTGAGTTTCAATCTCGACCCAATAGTCCTCATCCCTTATTTTTTGGATTGATTCAAGCAGCAAGCGGTTTAGAAGCGAATCGCTTTCAAACTACCACCCCCCCCCAATACAACGCGGCAGAGACCCAGTCTATGCTGTCTTCTGCTGTTGAGGTTTCCGCGCCTCTGCCAAACTAACTCTAGAATAATTGATCGGGATTATCTGCATTCTTACAGGAGATCACAAATCCTTGAATCAATGGTTTATACACTGATGATGTATAACAAGGCTTAGTGGCATGGTATATATTTGTTCTGTTTGTACTCACTCTGGCTGAGCAACTCAATACCGTGCTACTTCATTAATTATCAACTGTGGTAATAGAGTATAGGGTGATGGCCAACGTTCGGCAAAAATGCATCATGCAAGGACTTAGAGGTTTGAGGTGGTCTTGTGGCCTACTGGATTAAAATTTTGCATGAAAGAAATACTTACGTCGTTGACCTCGATAGCCTCAGTGCCTTTTGTATTGGGATCAACCGTATTCAGTTTTGGTTACCCGATAGTGGTGAAGCGATCATTATTAACTCAAAAAGTAATCCAGATGTTTATCACAAGATGGTTGAGTATATCAAAACAATAACCACTCAATCCTCCAGTCATTGCTGGGTAACGATTTGTTATCAGCGCCATCAATATGTAATTGATCTAAGCCGGATTAATACATTTACCTGTGATTGCAGTCAACGCATTACATTCTGGTTACCCAATAGTCAAGAATCGATTATTATCAGTCCTCAAACTAATCCCGATGACTATCATAAGGTTCAGGAGTATGTTCGTCGAATCACAGGTTTTTCTTTGCCATGAGAAACCGGCTGATGATGATATGATCATTAACAGATTTCGAGCTGTTTTTTGATGAATTATTTAGACTCACTATATTTATAGACAAACACACCATGGATGATGATCTAATAAATATCATGCAGATGGCGCACAATCGAGGGTGGACATTGGGAACCGGCGGCAACTTTAGCACTGTTTTACAGCGCGATCCACTATATCTACTGATGGCTCCTAGTGGTGTAGACAAAGGCACGGTCAAAGCCGATGACTTGATTGTTGTTGACCAGCAGGGAATTGTGATTAAAGGAGAGGGAAAAGCCTCGGCTGAAACGCCCCTCCATCGCACCTTAGCCCTGCATGCTGGTGCCGGGGCTGTACTGCATACCCACTCCCTTTATGCCACGGTTTTATCGCTTCATTTTGCAAGCCTTGGTGGGATTAGCTGGACAGGGTATGAGATGCAAAAAGGGATTGCCGGCATTAGCACCCACGCTACGGGATTAGAACTGCCAATCCTGCCCAATACACAGGATATAGCTACCCTAGGAGAGGAGATTGCAGCACCCTGTGCTGGCTGGCCCTATGGTTTACTACTAGCGGGTCATGGTCTCTATGCATGGGGAGCCAATTTGTTTGAAGCGAAACGGCATCTTGAAATTTATGAGTTTCTATTGCAGGTAAAATATTTGGAAACAAGCAATTGTTTACCATCTCAATAAACTAAGTTTTGGAGCAAACCAGGAAATATGGCAACACTTCAGGTATATAACGAAACAGCGCCAACGCGCATAACAGAGCAGGACGCGATTAAAGACTATCTGGCTCAAATTAATATTGGGTTTGAGCGATGGGAGACCGACGAAAGCCTGGGCAGTGATGCCAGCAGCGAAGACGTTTTAGCGGCCTACAGCGCAGAAATTACAGCACTCTCAGAGCAAAATAATTACCAAACGGCTGATGTGATAGATATTTATCCCACCACGCCAAATCTTGATGCGATGCTGGCCAAGTTTGATAAAGAACACTGGCATGATGAGGATGAAGTCCGCTTTATTATCGAGGGCTTAGGTATTTTTCACATCCATCCAGAAAAGGGACCTGTTGTAGCGATCACGGTTACGGCGGGCGATCTTATAGTGGTTCCCAAGGATACAAAACACTGGTTTCACCTAGGGGAGAATCGTCGTATCCGTGCCATTCGCTTGTTTCAAAACACTAGCGGTTGGGCACCGCGTTACACCGAAACAGATACAGCGGTTGCCTATCCTATACATCAGCTAGCGGTATGATCAAGATTATTCTGCTTGATATTGAGGGGACTACCACCCCTATTGACTTTGTTACCAAAACACTGTTTCCCTATGCCCGCAGCCGCTATCATTCTTTTTTGCAAGAAAACTTTGCATCTGCCGATATCAAGGAGATTATTGATCGTCTTTGGCTGAGCTATGAAAGTGAGCTGCCTGCCCTCTCCTGCTGGTCTGAGAAAAATGATCCGTCTGGGGCGGCGGCTTATTTACGCCATCTTACTGATTGCGATCGCAAACTGACGGCGCTTAAAGATATCCAAGGTAAGATTTGGCGTACGGGCTACGAGGAGAATAGTCTCAAAGGCGAAATGTACGACGATGTGCTACCGGCACTGCAACAGTGGCAAGCACAAAACCTTACAATCGCTATTTACTCATCTGGCAGTGTCGCTGCTCAACAACTGATTTTTGGTTACAGCAGTGTTGGCGATTTAACGCCTTACATCTCAGATTACTTCGATACAACAACAGGGGCAAAAACCGACAGTAACAGCTATCAGAAAATCGCCAAACACTTAAAAGCTAAGCCACAAGAGATTCACTTTTATTCCGATAATTCAAAGGAAATACAGGCTGCTCAGACAGCAGGCTGTGTTGTCACAGAAATAAGGCGAGAACAAAACGACACGCTTTTATCGTAACTACTCAGTGGTGAATTAGCTATCCCGCCGGGAAGCCCCGCGCTATACCGCAGGTTAGCGTCGGGATGAAAGGCGGGGCAGGTTCTATGCATCTCATCAATTATCATCAGGCTTGAGTCGTGCTAAAATAGTATCATGACTTTAACGATGAACTA
>CAYNXM010000049.1:0-3833 GCA_964401105.1 uncultured Lyngbya sp.
CTTCGGTGCATTCAACGCCACTAGCTTGACTGTTCCTCCGATTCCTGGTTTTCCTCTAGGTGTTTTCGATAACGAAGTCTCCGATCTGTTTATCAGCAACGTTGAAGTTGAGAGTGGTGATGTTACTGATGTTCCTGAACCCGCTTCTATGCTGGGTTTAATGGCAGTTGCAGCATTGGGTAGCACTTCAGTACTCAAGCGCAAACAAAGCTAAGCAGCAAGCCTCAATTCAATTAACAACAACGATCGCTTAAATTGAATTGAGGTTAACAAAAAAGTAGAAGCGAGTTCTAGGAAATTTCCTAAACATTTCACTCACGAATCTATCACACGATTGTAGCTTTTTATATAGATTTACCTAGGCATATAGAGTATAATCTCGAAAGTGTTACAAAGTTCGCTCAATCTGTGATTATTCAGCTCAAACTCAATTGTCGTAATATTTTTTTTGGGGGAAACCTATATCATGTCTATCCTTAACGCACTTAAAACTTCCGCTGTATTTGCTGGTTTTGCAACTGTTCTGTTTGCTGGCGCTGCTGAGGCATTTACTTTTTCTACAGCCGCCCCGAATGACCCCGTCACAGAGATTGAAGCAGAATTTGGTGGTTCTTTAGATCTAATCGGCTTTACTGAAACTACTGGTAACTTTGAGAATTTCATTACCTTTGATGCGGAAGCTGGAGATACAGTATCTTTTGACTTCAACTTCTCAACAGGTGAAGGAACTACAGTAGATAATATTTACCGAGATGGTGGCTTTTACACCCTCAATGGTGAAGCGTTCTTACTCGCCACTTCTGTAGATGCTGACCCGTTAACCTTTGAAACAGGAACTCAAATGGTTAGCTTTGATATTGCCACAGCCGGTGAATATACCTTAGGTTTTGGTGCATTCAATGCCACTGGTTTGACTCTTGTTGATGGTCTTCCTCTCAGCATTTACGATAACGAAGCCTCTGAGTTGTTT
The DNA here is from genome assembly GCA_964401105.1 of uncultured Lyngbya sp. Classification (GTDB taxonomy): domain Bacteria; phylum Cyanobacteriota; class Cyanobacteriia; order Cyanobacteriales; family Microcoleaceae; genus JAAURB01. Next base: position 971 of record CAYNXM010000049.1, read on the forward strand.
ATCAGCAACGTTGACATTGATAGTGATGTTACTGACGTTCCTGAACCGGCTTCTATGCTGGGTTTAATGGCGGTTGCAGCATTGGGTAGCAGTTCAGTACTCAAGCGCAAACAAAGCTAAACAGCAAGCCTCAATTCAATTAACAACAATTCAAGCTTAAGCTTGAATTGAGGTTAACAAAAGAGTAGAGACGATTAATGGGTCGTCTCTGCTTTTTCATATCAATATTTATGATTAAATTTAACGCTATAGAGTGAGAGACGTTACAGATAACGCCTCTACAATCATGGCAGATTCAGATTAATAACCGCCGTCTTCCGTTTCGTATTCGGGCATTTTTTTCTTCTCGGGGATATTAACACGAGGCGCTTTATAAGGCTTCGGTGTCTCATCATCAGCCCAAATATCCGCTTCTACATTTTCTTCATATTCATACTGAGGTTCTTCTAGGGGAACATAATCGGCTTCAGGATAAGCTTCTTCGTAGTTATCATCATCATCCCCCCAATTATCCGCCTCATAATTGTCATAAGCCACTTGAGGTTGGACTTGAGGCAAAGCTTCCGGCTCAACCCATTCTTCCTCTGCTTCCCAGGCTTCCTCAACCACTGGGGTGGCAGCGGGGCGATACTCCTGTTGAGTCGCACGTTGGGGGGTACCTGTTCCGAGTTGGTTGGCGGGTTTAACGGTGGGAGGATAATATAACCCTTCGTCTTCTTTGTTCCAAGGGGCTTCCCCTAAACCGAGACGTTCGAGGACTCCGACGCTTAACTGTTGTAGGCGTTCTTCGGAACCTTCAAATACGATTAACCGTTCGGGGCCACTGCTAACAATTTCATCAATGGATAATTCATAGGTACTGAGGACTTGATCGGGGATTTGGGGAATGCCAATCGATGCAATAATTAATGAGAGTAGTTTTCCATTTTCCGTATTGAAGCGATAACCCCGGACACGGCCTAAAGGTTCTCCCGTTTCGGTAATCACTTCACAATTAATTAGGGTGCTGTAGGCTTCAACGTCAATGTCTTCTTCGAGGACGCGCTCATCATCGACTAAAATTACGTCCCCAATTTCACGAACCGTATTCAAATACATGTATTTTGACATTCCAGCTACGGCGAGGAAGTTCTCTCTCAGTCCTATCGCAACAATTTCACGTTGATCAACATCTACCCATAGTTGACTGACCACTCCCAGTCGTTTACCTTTGTCACGGGTAATCACTTGAGTGCCAAGAAGCTCGGAACGTTGCCAGGTAGTTTCTGATGTCATGCTGGGCCAAATCTTAAGATGCGATTAAATATACATATTACTTTATACAACCGTTGCACGAAACTGTAGAAAATTGATTCTACTTTAACTATTCCGAAGAACAGAGAGTTCGCTTCCTGCTTCAACCAAAACTGTCGGCAGCACTTTGTCCACAGGCTTAAATTCGGGCGCAACTCGCCCTATTGCTGAAAAATTTTTAATTGGGAGTTGATGACTTTGCTACTCATTCCATTCTGTTCAGAAAAATTTAAAGCTGATGGATTTTCTCAGCTACCTTGTTACAGGCTTCCCACTCTAAGAGTTTTGTCTGGGATATCAAGCCCAGCAATAATGAAGCTTGGTTGCATGCTTTCTACTATTTTAACCAATTTTCTACAGTTTTGAGTCAACAGTCGTTAACCCATAATTTAGCATCAGTGAGAATTTCTCAATTTTCAAGCTTTCGATATTGTCACTGAACGTTAGAGTTGTAAGCCGAGAACTTGAGTATAAGCGCCTCGGGCTTGAGTGACTCCAATTGTCCGTTCAGATGCTTCCATCATGGGCCTACGCAAACTTACTACAATAAATTGAGCTTGTTGCGCTTGTCTTTTTATCATTTTAGCTAATCGTTCCACATTTGCTCCATCTAAAAACATATCTACCTCATCAAAGGCATAAAAGGGCGAAGGACGATACCGTTGCAGGGCGAAAATGAAGCTGAGGGCGGTTAAGGATTTTTCTCCCCCAGACATCGAAGCCAAACGCTGTACAGGCTTACCTTTGGGGTGGGCAACCAGGTTTAAGCCGCTGCTGAAGGGGTCTTCTGGGTCATCAATAGCGAGGTAACCATCTCCGTCTGAGAGTTCGGCGAAAATGGTTTGAAAGTTCTCATTCACCGCGTCAAAGGCTTCCTGAAACGCCCGTTGTCGCAACGTGGTAAAGTTTTCAATTCTTAACAATAGTTCGGTGCGTTCCCCTTCCAAGGTAGCTAACTTCTGGCTCAGTTCATCTAAACGTCCTTGAGTGCGTTCGTATTCTTCCAGGGCTAACATATTAACGGGTTCTAACGCTTCCATTTTTCTTTGTAGCGATCGCAATTCCCGCTGTAATGTCGCTAAATCTAATCCTGTGGGAATTTCTGGCAATGGATCGGGAAGTTCTGCCTGTTGAGCATAAAGTAATTCCTGTTTAATATTATATTGTTCTCGTCTTCCTATTTGTGTTTCTTGTAACTTTTGAATTTGCCATTCTAACTGTTGCCCAGCTAAACGCATCTCTTGTAACTGAGTTTCGACTTGATCTCGTTTTTGCTTCTCTTCCCCTAAGCTGGCTTCAACGGTTTTCATCGCCGTTTGAGTTTCACTAATTTGTATTTTAATATTATTAATTTGCGCTTTAATATTCTCAATTTGATTACCCAGTAATTGTTTCTGCTTTTGATCTTCTGCTAAACTTTGATTGCCTTCCTCTTGCTTTTCAACTAATCTTTTCTGCTGGTTTTTTAACTCTAAAATTTGTTGCTTCACTTCTTGAACAGCCGCCTCTTGCTGTTGTAATTGCGCTTCTATTCCTCTAATTTGTTGTTGCATTTGTTGCCATTCACTAT
>CAYNXM010000050.1:0-18026 GCA_964401105.1 uncultured Lyngbya sp.
GACTGATGATTGCAGGTCGCGACATCTACTACTCTCTTTCTCAAAGAAAGACTATAAGACATTGATTTAGGATTAATGTATTACTAACTTCACTCTCATTTTACTTCGATTATGTCTCAATCTTATTTAAATCGACTATAACTGTTAAAAATCTGAGCTGAGAGATATTTTAAAACGAGATAATATCAAGATATTCGTTAACAAAAAATCAGACATAATTATATAATTATGTCTATAAAAATAGCTTTAAAAACTTGAATATAAAGTAGATTAATGCCAGGATGTAAAAAAGGATCGCTTGATTCCAAGTGTTATTATTTTTGATTAGGAGTTTTTGCCATGACTGTTATCTACATTGATGATCTCAAACCCGAAAGCTATCTGAGTGAATTAACTGAGATGGAAATAGACTCAACCCGTGGCGGTCTTCACCCACTGGTTGCTTTTTGGATTGGCTATCAAATTGGAAAGGAGATTGCTGAAATTATTGAAGGTTAATCGCTAGCTGACACTATAGCACTACGCAGATTTGTCTTAACACATCTGGAAAAGTTTAAATTGCTATTAGGTTTAGCGCTGAAAAATTAAAATAAAATTTCAATTTGAGTAGGAAACAGCAGTGCTTTTTCCTCTCATTTTTCATAGAAAAATTTGACAACGATACTAATTTCTATTTTTGATGGGGTGACTGCGATCGCCTTAGCAGTAAGTAGCCTGTGCCAAGAGCACGTATCGCCTCTAAAGCGGAAAAAGGTGTTGATTTGCCTTAACAAAAATTCAGAAATTGATTAAACAAATCATAATTGATCTGATATAATGTGCTCGAGAGCATCTAAGACAACATTGCGTTACCCATTCATTGAAGTCTAGATGTGTTTTTATGAGCAATACCCTACTTGTTCCGATTCATATTGATGCTCTATGCCTGCAGAGACCACAGCAAGTTGTTAGGGCAATGGCTGACTATGGACAGTTACCCTATATTTTCCAAGGCGATACTCATGCCACAAGCAATCGAAATCTCAGCGAACAGATTCTGGCCCCATTATTTAACCACGAATTTACCCTTGAAGCCGGAATTCATCTGCATTGGTCTTTACCCGATGCCCTCACCAATGGGAAACACGATCAAAGCGGAACGACTTTTCCTCAGGTGCCTAACCGTTGGCTGATTTTACGCAAAGGAGGTAATCAAACAGAGAAACAATGGATTGTTGAAAGTGACTATCTCTACCCCATTCTTCAGCCAGGAGATAATAGCCAACCACCGGATGCAGTAAATATTCTGATCGAACCTCCAGATTTAGCTGATGTCAATCCCGACGATCCCTCTACTTATCAATACCAGCGTTTCCGCTATATGGGACGGACATGGGAATTATCACAGTGGAATTCATCAGAACAAAAAGAATATGCCAATGCTTTAACCGCCATTGGACCCCACGCCACGGTCTCCATTTTGGATCCAGTCAAAGGCAGTTTTGCGGCATTTTATCCCAATTGTCACAGTGTTTTTGGCTTTCATGATTCTGATTATTGCACCCATACCCCTCCGGCAGGATTACAATACGATGTCATCGGTTGGTACAGTGATGCACAACAGGATTGTTTGCAGAAGTTCTTAGCAGAAAATTCTGGTAAAAGTAGTGCAGAATTATTAGAAATCCTGCAAGAAGAGTTTAACTGGACGATTGAAGGGACTCAAGAAATTCCTCAAAGGACTCTATATCATTCCAGAATCACTTTTAGTGGGTCAGGAGGTTCAGCAACGCAGCGAATTGAAAGTTTCTCTAAACCGACCATCGCTGTGGCGAATTCTGCCCCAGAAGCCCTTTCCGCTTATTTAGGGAATACTTTCTCCGCTAATGATGCAACCCTGCGTCAAGCCGTGGAAGAAAAGCTAGAAGCATTGCAAATATCGGAACGGTTAGAGTCACGAACACTCGATATTAATGCTAAATTGCGAGAAGGACGACACGAACGGGGGTTTGGGACGGAAAATAACGGCTTTCTGTGGTCAATTCTCCCAGAGATTTCCCAACATCAGACAGACGAAACCCGAGGAAAACAAGTCAGTCAAGAGGCTTTACCCACAGACTTGGCTGATCAACTCAATCAACTCAATGTTCTTCAAGAAGAATATAATCAGGCTTGGCTAAATATAGACTCCCTGTGTCGTCAGTTATATAGCCAATTCTACTACTACATGGAGAATCAAAGAGAAGATGGAGAGTTCTATGACACCATCTATGAGACAACTCTACCTTTAACACGCAAAGCGATCGCTAAAGCCGGAGAGTTGGAATTTACGGGGAATGGAGCAAACGCAACACTAAGGGCAAAAACTTTATCTTTTGGAATTGCATCCAAATTAGATGATAAATGGAGTGACGACTACGATAAATACCTCAGCTATTATGTTGGGATAATAAACGCCGCTGCAAATTCAGACTATGATAACTGGGGAGATATCGCCAGTGAATTTGAAGCCTGCGGGGTAACATTATCTGCCAATCCAGACGTTACCACCATTACTCACAACGCAGCTTGGCGAGTCAGAGATGGCGGACAGACCTATGAGGTGAAGCTAGAAGAAGGCATCCTGGGTATTTATGTTCCCCCAACGGATTCTCAAACCGCTTATCAGTTGGTCAATGCTATTAACAGTTTATCGAGAGCGATCGCTAATCATAACAATAGCTCCCAAACTAAATATCGTCTCAGTCAATTTCCCGCTCAGAATTACTGGCGTGCCAACGATCCGGTTATTCTATTAGAAGGAGAATCGACAAAAGCCCCAAATCGCTTTGGACAAGACGGACGGTTACACGAAGATGGCTACTTAGAATGCACTGCCTTAAACTTCGATATAGCCAATATCACTAACAATATCGGGAATCTGGAAAGTCTAATTAACCATCTCAATGAAGGTAATATTAATTTCATTACCTGGAATCAGCAACCCTGGAATCCTTTTGCTTTCCATTGGTCAATTCTGGATTATCCCTCTCGTCATACATCCAATGGCAATGTCCAAGATTACGATGGCGATCAAATCCTAGACAACTATAGTCTAGAACCCAACGCGATTGACTTGCAGCTTAAGTCAGGACGGGAAAGTAGCTTTGTTCCCAGTGCCAATACTTATAGCGGGTTTAGCATTTTAACTCCATCCGCTCCCCTAGAGTTGAGCAAAAGACTGACTAAATATCTCACCAAACAACTCGACAAAACCGCAGATGAGCTGAGTCAAAACATCGCGGAGATTAAAGAGTCTTATCAACGTCAACATTCTTTATATAATCCGCAACAACAGGCTCAAGATCCTATTTTTGTCGCTTTATGGGCTTATGAGCAGATGCAAACCCGACACTGTCAAGCTCAAGCCATAAGCGGGTTTAATGACACCCTTTTGCTGGCTCAACCTACTCTCTCACTAGAAGTAGATAATCCCTTGACTACCAATAGTGACGAGCAAGTATCCCTAGAAGAAATACGCTGGACTTTAGGAGATAGCTTACCTCATTGTCGGGAGAAGGCTCCCGTCATAATCTCTGATTTGACGGTGAGATGAATCCCGACCAACAAAAAAAGAATGCAGAATCTTTGGTTATCCGCATTGATTTGTGGTAAAATTAAGCCATGATAGTTAGAGAAGCTAAGCTGTTAAAAGGGTCTAATGTTCAATACCAAGCCTTAGATCAAGCCATAAGAACTGCTCAATTCATTAGGAATAAAGCAGTTAGATTATGGCGTGACGAGCCTGAAGTTAATAAAGCGCGTCTATCTTTGCTCTGTAAAGAACTAGCTCGCGCATATCCTTTTGCCAAAAAATTAAACTCAATGGCGCGTCAGGCATCAGCAGAGAGGGCTTGGAATTCTATCTCTAGCTTCTATCGTCGCTCTCTTGGTCAGCATTCCCTAGCGCCCGCAGGTGGCGCGGGGTCTGACCGCTGTCGTGAGGGTGTAAAACTGTTAAATAATTTCTACCCATAACTAGACAGATATTACTGTTTATCTAGATTTTCTCTGGCCATACGTTCAATCACATCACTTAGACTGTTGGCACCTAATTCTATCTGTTGTTGCTCTAACCATTTAATAGCTGTTTCGGTCAAAGTCATAGTGAATCTACGTTTATGCTCATTGTAAATCTTTTTTCTAGGCATGGTTGCATTTTTTCAATAACTCACATATAATATGAGTATATCATGGGAGGTCGAACAATGCAATTAGTTGAAAAACATACAATCAGCAGACAACATAAGTTTTGGCAAGAATGTGACTATCTAGCTTTGCAATCAAAGCATCTTTATAACGCAGCCAACTATACTCAAAGACAGTACTTTTTTGAAACTGGTCAGCGTTCTCTTGGATGCAAGCTCCAAGAGCTGCGCTGACTTCGTAAATATTACAATTCAATAGATATTTATCATCAAACAAAAAAGCTAGAATCTTACAGGTATTTACCAACAAAAGTAAGTCAGCAAATAGTTAGGCGAGTGTCCGAGGCTTGGTCATGTTGGTTAGCAGCATTAAAAGACTGGTCAAAGCATCCTGATAAATATTTAGGTAAACCTAAAATTCCTAAATATAAGCATAAAGAACGTGGTAGAAACATTGTTATTTATCCATCTGATGCTTTATCGAAACCAGCACTGAAAAAGGGAATAGTCAAGCTATCTCAGTCTAATATTAAATTCCCGACTCAAGCTAACAACATCAATCAAGTCCGGATCGTACCTCAACTTAATAGTTATGTAATTGAAGTTGTTTATACTGTTCCAGATCTTAAGAAAAAGCATTCAAAATACGCTGCTGGAATTGATTTAGGATTGACTAATCTAATGGCTGTAACTTCAAATCGACCAGGTGCAAAGCCTTTGTTGGTTAATGGTAGACCATTAAAAAGTATCAATCAATTCTTTAATAAAAGACTTGCTAAGGCTCAATCCCAAGAGGCATGGAGGCAGATAAAAGAACTTAACCACAAGCGTGATAATCGTATTGATAATTACCTCCATACCTCTAGTCGTAGGATTATTAATTGGTGCGTCGCTAATGATATATCTACTTTGGTTATAGGCAATAATCAAGGCTGGAAACAAGGGATAAAAATAGGTAAACGTAATAATCAGCAGTTTACAAAAATACCTCACTCTAAGCTAATTAATATGCTGGTTTACAAAGGAGAATTAGCAGGTATTGAAGTAATTGTGACCACCGAATCGTATACTAGCAAAGCCAGTGCGCTAGATGGCGATGCGTTACCGAAATACAAGCCTAATAATAAATATAGTTTTAGTGGTAAAAGAACTAAAAGAGGTTTATATAAAACTTCCACAGGTAGAACAATCAATGCGGATACTAACGGAAGTTTGAATATAGCAAGAAAAGTAATCCCAAACTTTATGAATGGGATAGAGGCATTGCCGTTTATGCCTTTAGTTCTAAAATTATGGACTAAGAATGTATTTGTCTAGATCTGGCTACTTATTGGTAGATCTGTCCAGATTTATACGAGCGGTAAGGCGAAGATTCATCTGTGGATTTTTTCTGCAACTATTCGCTTTGGCGATAGTGGGTCTGGTAGTACTCAACCGATTGCTTGGGATGAGTTTCATCAGTCTTTCTTACCGGAAGCCGATAAAGTTTGCAGCATCGCTGCTAGTGAAGGATTAGTCAAACAAGCGATGCGAGGCAGCGAGGAAATCTGGATTATTAATCCTAAAACCTTAGAATTAGCCACAGACAGTTTGATTCCTGCTAAACGTGCTTATACCAGGGATGGGGAGCAAAATATTGGCACGAATCAAAACTTTGGTATTAATCCTATGGGGATCAAGATTGATCAGTTACAGACCCGCCATCGCGTCACGATTACCCAAAACAATCAGCCCGCTGAAGACAAGTTTAAGTTTGAAACCCTGACCAAACCCGCCGCTACAGGAGCTTGGGGACAGCCTAAGTTTAATTCTGGAGGGGGCTTAAAGCTTCCTGAAGTGAATGCACAGCAATTTGTTGATGATACGTTCTCTGGGTTCCGGATTACTCCTGCCAATGCGCCCAAAGCAGGGGAAACCCATGAGATTGGTGTTGAACATTTACAGTATGACACCATCGGGCTGGAGAATGCTTATCGCTGGCAAACCTTAGAGCAATTTTACCGCAACACTTCCTATTCAGAGCAACAACGGCGCGATCGCATTCGGGATTCTATCGCCAATAATGACCAACGGAATCAGGTTTTGCAAGCATTAGGATTTGATTCTAATCAAGTCAATGTTAGTAACGCAGTGGCTGATAGTTTTGTTTTTGCTCCTGAAGTTAATTAAAAACCACCCCAATATCCACCCCTAACACCTAACACCTAACACCTAACACCTAACACCAGAAAATATCACCATGTCTAATAGCACCAAAGGTTCAGTTAAATTCATTCAGTATCATCAACCCAGTTTAGAAAGTGGAGAATACCACCTCAAAATTGAGCAAACGATTGAAAGTAGCGGCAAAATTAGCCAACAAACTTATACTCGTGACCTGACTTTTGCTGTCCTAGGGGAACGCTTTAGTCCCCTGTCTCCAGAAGATATTTATGCTGTTTTTCCCCCAGCAGATAGCTTAGGACAACATGACAATGTTCTTCCCCATATTACGGTTAAACGGAGTACTCTGCTGGGGGAACGTTACCCCGGAACAAGGGATGAAAATCTCCCCTGGTTAGTTTTGATTTTATTGCGAGATACGGATTTTGATCGTCAGTCTGATAAACCCACACCCCAAACGATTAGTCTGGATAACTTAAAACAGACGACAAACAATCATCACAATATCAAGTTTCCGAATATTACTTTTGAATTAGGGCAAACAGACAATCAACAAGTCACTGTCATTGATATTAAAAAGAAATATTTAGAACCTATTCTCCCTACCAAATCTGACCTAGCCTATCTCGCTCATGTGCGGCAAAGGGAAGACGGAAACGGTAATTCTTCTGAGGATGAATTTGCGACTATTCTTTGTAACCGTCTCCCGGAAGCCAATGGCATGAGTACAGTCTATTTAGTCTCCGTAGAAGGACGCTATACGGATGGGAATAGTTTTGATTATATGGGAGCCGGAGATCAGGATAAAATCCGCTTAGTCAGTTTAGCAAGTTGGAGTTTTGCTTGTGTCGATCCTGAGCAAAGCTTGACCAACATATTACAGAAACTGAACCGTAATCCAAGTTACCCTCGACTTCCTCAAAACCCTAATTCACAAGCGGAAGAAAACCTAGCAATGGGTTATATTCCCCTACCCCATTCCCTACGACAAGGCAGTCATACTGTTTCTTGGTATCGTAGTCCTTTAATTCCTGGTCATAACTCAGAAACCCGTCAGTTTCCGATCAAAGCATCTGATGAATTATTACGTTACAATCATCATTTAGGGCTATTTGATACCTCCTATGCTGCCGCTTGGCAATTAGGACGAATGTTGACCCTACAAAATCAAAGTTTAGCGATTGAATTGTTTAACTGGAAACAAGCCCATGCTCAACAAATCAAACAATTAGAACAAGAAGTCAGTGATTTACCCTTAACCCAACAAAGTTCAGCAGCAATCCCAATTCCTCAAAAGATTCAAGACGGGTTTAAAGGGTTTGAATTATTACAAGGAATACCGTTTAATTATTTACTTCCAGATGAAAGATTACTTCCCCCAGAATCAATCCGGTTCTTTTGGGTCGATTCATTATGGGTAGACTGTTTACAAGATGGTGCGTTTAGTATTGGTCGCGTGACTAATACAGATCATCAAGACGATCATCACATTCGTCATGATTCTGGTTTGAACCGCAATACAGATCGGAAAATTACCGGAATTATTCTGCGATCGCAAGTGGTTCCTGGCTGGCCAAATTTACTGATTGATGGTTACGATCAATCCGTGCAAGATTTAGATTCTATTGACCCGAGTGAAGCCAATCTTTTACCTTTATTACGGATGGAAAAGTTATCCAATAATGTGTTAATTTGTTTGTTTGAAGGAGAAGTTAAAACAGTAGATCTTCACCTAAAACCCGAAGCGATGCACTTTGGATTATCTGAACATCCACCTGAAAATTGGTACAAAAATTTAAGATCCCGCAATGGAGAACAAAGCGGAAATGAAGTTTCAATTCCTTGGAATAATCACCCAAAAGGAGTGATTAACTTAAATGAACTAGCTGATTAAATGAAGAATCCTTTAGGGTTTAATTCCTTTACTTCCGCTCAATTTGCTTTGCAAATGATTGAAGGAGTCAAAAAAGTTAGATTTGTTAAGGACTAATCCTAAACATTCTGTATTTTTCAGTCATTCGACAGCTAGCAGATCGAAACGGCTAGCTGTTTTTGTCCCTTCATTGAACCGAGTTAATTGATAGATTGAGGATAAAATAGACGAAAGAGAAACAAGAGTAATCTGTTCTATTCTCTTGTCTCCCTATATTAACTAAATATCTTAGCTTGCTTTTAGTTCGTGATTAAGCTGCATAACCACTTCAACTTGTTCAATTTGCTGTTTCATCCATTCTGCAAATAAATGGGTCAGAATTTTATAACGTAACTGATCGTTTAATTCGGGTGTAATGATCTCTTCAACGAATACTAAATGTACGCCTTTAGCGGTTACAATTGGCTTTAGAAGTTGGGGAGGATGAGCAGCGAAAACAGCAGCAGAAATTTCAGGCTTTAAGTCTTGGCGATGTAATATCCCACGATAACCACCTGCACGACGTAACTCTGGTTCTTGAATATATTGATGAGCCACTTCATAAAAACTAATTTCTTCCTCTTGAATGGCATAAAATAATTCCATGGCTAAATCTTCGTCATCTAAGACGACTTCATACATCACCACTTTTGTATAATCTAATTGGTTTTCAAAGAAATAAGGCTCAACTTTATCGGCAAATAAATGAGCGACTAACTTTCCGGAAATTAAGGAATGATAGGCAATATTTTGAAATTCATTAATTGAAAGACTATGTTTTTCTAACCAATTCCAAGTTTCTTTAGCATTATGTAATTCTCTAATTAATCGCATTTGATCGGCTGCTTTTTGTAGTTCTTCTGTTTCTAATTTTATACCCGCTTCAGTCGCCGCTTTTGCAATAATTTGACGACCCAGAATTCCTTCAGTTAATTCTGGAACTTGACAAGAGAGCTTGACTTGCTCAATAATATCTGCTGAGGTAATTGCAATTGTTTGTGACATGGTTTTTCTCCAAAAAAAGTGAAAGTAAAAATGAGATAACGTCAAAGACAACACGAGAGAGGGAGAGGGATTTTAGCAACAGTGTTTACAACTCTAATCCCCCCTGCTGTAATTTCTTAAATGGGTCAAGAATAAAGTCAATCACACGACGCTGACGCACAATGACTTCTGCTGTTGCTGTATCTCCTGGGCGCAGAACAATACATTCAGTCGCTGTTGGAATACAAGTTTGATTTAATTCAATTTCTAACTCATAAGTGGCGACTGTTCCCTGAGGTGTTTCTTGTTCTTCGGAAGTCGGAGAAATCTTATTGAGTCTTCCTTCTATTATACCATAATCTTGAAAAGGATAGGCATCAAATTTAATTTTTACAGGCATTTTTTCTCGTAATGAACCACTTTCTGTTGTTGCCATTTTAGAGCGCAGTAACATCACAGAATTTTCCGGGGCAATTTCAACCACCATTTCCCCATTTTGTACAACTTCTCCGGCTGTTTCAATCGATAAATTAAAAATTGTACCACTAGCTTGTGCTTTAATCACTCGTTTTTCTAGATCAAATTTTAAAGATTCTATTTCTTTCTCGGTTTGAGCAATTTCTGCTTTGAGGGTTGCCTTTTGAATTTCTATATTCTTGAGTCTTTCCTGAATATTAGAGAGGGAAATATCACCTGAATAAATCATAGTTTGAGAGCCATTTTCCTGTTCTGAAAGTCGCAATTGAGCTTGTTCGATATCAGAAGAAGCTTGATGAATAATTCTCTCATAGCTACTTTGTTGTTCTTCTAAACGCAATTGAGCTTGTTCAATATCAGACTCGGCTTGATCGATAATTCTCTCATAGCTACTTTGTTGTTCTTCTAAACGCAATTGAGCTTGTTCAATATCAGAGGCGGCTTGTTCCCATAACCGTTGTCTTTCTTCGGCTAAATCTTCTTGTTCAATTACCTGAACTTCAGTGATGACACCTTGCTCCCAAAGTTTACGGTAACGTTCGACTTCTCGCTGAGCTTTTTTCCATCGAATTTCTGTTAATTGATAAGCGGTTTTACTATCCTCTAATTGTTGTCGTGCCTGACTGACTTGAGCCAGTTTTTCTTCTCGTTGTAAATTGGATGCTCTCCTGAGTGCCTCAAGATTTTGTTGGGCTTGATGAACTTGCGTTAATTTTTCTTCTTTCTGTAAGGTATAGACTGTTTTAAGAGATTCCATATTTCGTCGTGCTTGCTCTACTTGTGCAGATTTTTCTAATTGTTGAGATTGATTTTGTCGTTGTTGACTGGTTTGTTCTATCTGCTGTTGATTTTGCTGTTTTTCTAACTGAATTAATCGATTATTTTGACCTTCTAGTTTTATCTGTTGCTGTTGTAACTGATCCTGAATTGACTGTGTTTCAAATTCAATTAAAATATCTCCAGATTGAACAGTCTCTCCTTCATCAATATAAACTTTTTTAACCGTTTCTGAAAAGTCAATTTCTTGTTTGATTGTACCTTTTTGCGGTTCTAGCTTTCCTCTGGCAATACCGGTTTCATCAACTTGAGAGAGCATCGACCAAGGTAAAGCAATTGCCACGAAGAATACAATAAAATACAGCAGTCCTCTTGTCCAACGTTGAGGTAAAGTATCGAGTAATTCTTTGGTAACAGAAGACCAGTCTTCTATTGATGAATCTGAGTTGTTAACCAATGATTTTGGCTCAGAATCAGAAGTCGTTGAATTGCGCTCTAGTGTGACTACATCTGTCTCTAAAATTTGATGACCATTGGACTGATAATTTTCTGATGCATTGAAATTTAAGGATGACATAATTCACCTTGATTAAATATTTTGATAATTTAAACAGCCACATCTAACTGTTGTTGATTCAAATAATAATAGTGTCCTCGCTTTGCCATTAATTCTTCATGACGTCCTTGCTCAATTAACACTCCTCTATCTAGTACTAAAATTAAATCAGCTTTGCGAACAGTCGATAAACGATGAGCAATAATTAATGTTGTTCTATTTTGCAGAATATTATTTAAATTATTCTGAATAATTCGCTCAGACTCCGCATCTAAATGAGAAGTTGCCTCATCAAAAATCAATAATCGAGCATTGCCTAATAAAGCACGAGCGATCGCTAATCTTTGACGTTGACCTCCCGATAACATCCCACCTCCTTCGCCAATTTGAGTCTCATATCCCATTGGTAATTGTTGAATAAATTCATCTGCCCCCGCCATTTTTGCGGCTTCTATAATCTCTTCTAAACTAGCAGAGGAATGAGCAATACTGAGGTTTTCACGAATCGTACCACCGAATAGAAATGTATCCTGATCTACCACACCGATTTGTTGTCGTAGGGAGCGTAATGAAAGGGTGGCAACATCTTGATTATCAATTAAAATTCGACCATCAGTTGCCGGATATAGCCCCAACACTAACTTAGAAATAGTGGTTTTTCCCGATCCACTTCGCCCGACTAAAGCAACGGTTTGCCCCGGCTTGACTTCAAAACTAAGATTTTCTAAAATATTAATATCGCCCTCGGGATGATAACGAAAAGTGACTTGATCGAAGACAATATGACCTTTAAAGTTGATTAAAGATTGACGGGCTTGATGTTGTAAATCCTCTTCCGGTTCCGTTTCAATAATATCGTTAATTCGCTCTACAGCAATAATCACTTCCTGTAATTGATTCCAAAGTACGGTTAATCTTTGAAAAGGAGCAATCACATTACCAATTAACATATTAAATGCCACTAATTGCCCAATTGTTAATTCTCCCTGAATCACTAACCAAGCCCCAAACCACAGTAACCCGGTTTTCACTAAAGATTCAATACTTAAACTAAAGATTTGAAGGCGATTCCGAATCACTTGTCCGGTAAAGTTTTTCTGGACTGACTTATTCAGAAACTCTTCCCAACGCCAGCGCACCGTTTGTTCCACTGCCATAGATTTAACAGTGCGAACACCATTGAGAGATTCAATTAAATAACTATTTTCCTCCGCAACAGCCCCAAAAATTTCTCGAGAAATCTTTTGTAAAAACGGTGTAGCAATCAAAGCCAATAATATAAACGGTGGCACAATCACTAACGCCAGTAAAGCCATTTTCCAGCTATACCAAAACATTAGCCCCACATAAATAAACACCGTGAGTAAATCCAGTAAAATTGATAGGGCTTCCCCAGTAATAAACCGTTGAATCTTTTGATTTTCCTGGACACGGGAAATAATATCCCCCACATAACGAGACTCAAAGAAACTGAGACGCAGTTGAAATGTATGGCGCAGAAATCCAACAATTAACGCCACATGAACTTTATTGGCAGTGTGGTCTAATAAATATTGTCTTAACCCCGTCATCGCTACGCGAAATAAGCTAAAGATGATTAAACCTAATCCCACAGCCGTTAAGGTTAAAGTGCTACCTTGGACGACGACTCGGTCTAATAAAAGCTGAGTAAATAAAGGAGTAATCAATCCAAAAATCTGAATTAGCAGCGAAGCAATAAAGACTTCCAGCAACACTACTCCATGAGGTTTAATTAATTCAAAAAACTGCCAAAAAGGAGTATTGGTATTTTGCGCGTCTCGAATTAAGGCAGTGGGTTGCAGCAGCAGAGTATACCCCGTCCAACAAGCTTTAAATTCCTGGTGTGTGAGGCTGCGTTGACCAATACCGGGGTCAGCCACAATCACCTGTTTCGGGGTGACTTCATAGACAACAATGTAATGTTTGCCTTCCCAGTGGACAATTGCGGGTAACTTCTGTTTGGCTAATTGGTCGAGACTGGCTTTGACGGGTCGTGTTGAAAATCCAATACTTTCTGCTGCGGCTGATAACCCTCGGAGTGAGGCACCATTGCGGTCTACATTGGCAACATCCCGTAGTCGGTTGACACTAAAGCGTTTCCCCCAGTAACGCGCCACCATCACCAAACAAGCAGCACCACAGTCCGAATTACTCTGTTGAGCAAAAAATGGATAGCGTCGAGTGATGCGCTGCCATAAATGACTGACTTGCTGTGTGGGGCTGGGAAAGTAGGCCTTGCTAATCTTGTTTGAGGACTTCTGACTCCGCTGCTGGGGTGCAGTATGGCTAACCAGTTGATCTACGCTTTTGATAGAGACACTGGAATGTTCTATCACGGGATTGGGTTGAGAATTTGAGCCATTAATTAAGCTATTTTGTTGCAGCGCTTGATGATAAAGATGTTCCCGAATTTTAGGATATTGCTCAAACACTGAACAGAGGATTTCTCCAGGTATATATAGCAGTTTGAGATTTACGGATGCTCGAGCGCAATAGTATTCAAAAGAAGTTTTGGGAAATAATGTACATTCACCCCAGGAGTCTCCCGGCTTTAGGGTTGTAATCAGTTCACCCGTTGGGTCAAGCAGTCTCACCTTGCCGGCTATTACAATGTAGAGACCCGATGCAGCCTCATCAGCTTGCCAAAATCGACCCACTTTCGGGGCTAATGTCTGGATTTGTTTGAGGCAGTTTTCTCGGTCTTTTTCAGACAGTGAATCTCCCAGAATATCCCTCAGTTGCTGAGGGGAAATGACTGCTAAGGATGGATTATGAACCATAACTTTTGCGAAATTAATTCTCAATGAATGGTGATAGAATGAATCGTGAATAGTTCTAGGGACTCAACAGTTGAATCTGATGCTAAATCACCAATCGTAATCCCGTTACGACTATTATTTTGAGCAGTAATATCTTCCGTTTGAGTGGATTTAGGTTTAGTGGATAAACCCATCTGTTTTAATAGACGGTTGATGTGACGTTCACTCAATTTAATACCAAATTCTTGAGCCAGATGCCGACTTAACCAATTGGCTGTCCAGCGGCGAAAAACATAGCCAAATGCTTTGGGACTCTGACTCACCAGTTCTTTTAAACGCTCTAAATATTGTTCATTAATGGTCTGAGGTCGTCCAATTCGACTTTCCTTCCACTTGTGTGCTTGACCCGACTGAGCCATCAATATCCAGTGTCTGGCTGTGCCGGGAGAACATCCTAAAGTTTTACATATTTGAGCCTGAGTGTGTCCCTCGTCTGCCATCAACATAATTTCAATTCGTTGACGATATTGTTTGGGTAAGTCGTCATCTAGATTTTTTTGCAATAGTTTACGTTGAAAACAGGTCAAGTAATTACATTGTGAAGTGTGTTCTATACTGTTATTTACTTTTGAATTGAATTGATTATATGACATGGTTATCTTGTCTGTTTTTACCTTTTCTGAGCTTGATATGATTCTGAATGCTGTAGGCTCTTAAGACACATTATTGAATAATATGTCTGGAATGAAATGCCAACTTGGCATCTTTTCCGTAATTTTACGGATTTTTATTTACAATAAAACAGCCTATATATTTTTTGATAATTATCGAAAAAAATCAGATATTATAGCATTACAAAATTCCGTAAAGGCAATACTGCCGATCGCTACGCAAACGGTAATAGTAAAATCTCCTAAACAAGCGCTTAGTGCTATTAAAAGCGAATAAAAAATGAAAGAAATACAGCTTCAATCATTAAAGAGTTGTCAGATAAATGAAAAACTAATAGAGATTAAATGATTTAGATTCTTTTTTGTCTAGCTTAAATCAGGAATTCACTAATGGTATCTCATAACAAGACAAAATTATTAGATTTACACAAATTATAAGCTTCGCAATTTTAAACACTCCTGAAGATGATCGGGGATGTTTCATTATTGGTAAAATTCATATCAAATATCTTCTTGATTTTTTTAATGTATTTCAATGTTAGTTTAATCCCTTTTTATTTTCAATAATTATTTTGTTTAGTTTTTCTATATATTCTATTATTTTAATATCTAATGATCCCGCTAAAGGAGACTTTTTACTAATGATATATTTTATTTTTCCCTTTAAATCTTTTTCGATTTCATTTTCAACACTTTTGTGATTTTCTTGAGACTTAAATTCTTCATGTAAATTGTTAAAAAAAATATTTGTAATTTTATATATTTTGTATATTATTGATGTACTTGTTCCTATTTCATACCGATCATATTGTGTTAAATGTATTACTCCTTGATTAATTTCTCTGATCCAATCATTAAACTTTATTTTTCTTATCAGTCTCTGCATTTCTTCATCTCTAATACTTTCAAATGTGTCATATTCGTGATATGAACAGAGTTTGTATTTTTCTTTAAGTTTTTCAATATACAACTTGTTAAAGTTGACTGACAAATTTTTATTTCTTTCAAATACCTTGAAAAAACCATTGACTTCCTCTATTCTTCCTTTGCCGTTTTTTTGTGTATTGATGACAATAATATCGTTAGGAAAATGTTTGGCGCTAGCCAACTTTCCGTCCCTTTTAATTCTCCTTTTATCAATGCTATTTCTGTTCATCTATAGCGTCAGCTATATAATATTCTTTTTTTAACTTTTTAACTCTTTTTAAAAACCAATCTGCTATAGTCTAGTCCCTAGTTTTTCCATACTCTTTGATAAAAAATCTGGAAAGCCAAGAGAATATCACCTGATTCAGTAGGATAACAATCTCCCTCTGAATTGATTGATTGAGTTATAATTATTGACGTTTTAAATCTTCCTAAAACGGTGTCACAATCAGAGAAAAGTATAATCCATCCTCCTGTAATGTGCCTTTATCTCGCGTTTCTACATCAATTAACGGCACACCATATTCAATCCGTCCGGTCAGAGTTTCTCCTAATCGCAGTTGTAAACCAATCCCAGTTCCGAGTAAAGTAGAATCAGGAGGATCGACGCGATCGCCACTATTCCAAGCTGTGCCAAAATCCAGAAACGGGTAAACTTGCAAAATCCCATCATCCCCAATTCCCACAATCGGAAATAAAGCCTCAGCCGACAGCAATATCCCATTATCACTTAACAGTAAATCTTGACGATACCCCCGCACACTTTGATAGCCTCCCAGGGCAAACTGTTCTAAAGCCAATAACGGACGAGAGGCTAACTGAATATCGCTTCGCAATACCAATAACGTTTCCGGGGCCAAGAGTCGCACATATTGCCCTTGTCCTCGCCAAGCCACAAACCGACTATCAGGGGCCTCGTCATTTACCGTTGCGTCAAACGCCCCCACACCGAAGCTAAATTGCGATCGCACAGCAAATACAGACTGGGCATCCCGTCGCAGATAATCTTGAAAAAATCGAATGGCTGAGATCCGCGTCCGCCCTCGTTCATCTGCCCCAGCGGATAAGGGTTCCCGTTCACCCAGAATCGTTGTTTGGCTATTATCTCGTGACAAGGTTAATCCTAAAGCAATATCCTGTGTGGGGGTTTGATAAATCGGTTGACGAAAAGTCAAACTATATTGTTGAGATTTTCCGATAATATCAAGGCGGTTAAACGGTTCTTCAATCACATCAGAATCATTGCCATAAAAGTCAAATCGGATAGTACCATTACTGGCGTTTATCGGAAATGTATAGTTAGCGTCATAGCGGTTACTGCCGTCTGTATTGGCATAAGTGGCACTAATTTGATCTCCTAACCCCAATAAATTGGCTTCTGTCACAGTTACACCTCGCCGGAAACTACCGACGCTAGGAGTTCGTCCATTATCCAAAAACAGATCGACATCAAACGTGTCCGCAACAGTTACCGTAATATTCAAAGTACTAGTTTCCGGACGAGTCCCCGCCGCTAATTCAGCCGATATTTGATCGATTAAGGGATTAAGCTGAAGCAGTTGCAACGCTTCAATTAGTTGATTGACGTTTAAAGGAGTTTGCGTCTTGCGGGCAATTCGACTGCGAATATAGTCTGCATCTAAGCGACCATTACCGCTGATGGTAATCTCTGTCACTCCTCCTTCGACAATTTGCAGGGTAACAATTGCTGTCGATAAGTTTTGATCTGCAGGCAGGAAGGCACCGGAGTTAACATATCCAGCATCAATATAATATTGAGTAATTACAGCTTCAGCTTGCAGCAGTTCGGCAAAGGTAATCGGACGGTTAATATAAGATTGAATCACTTCAGCTAATTCAGTATCACTAAATGCTGTATTGCCTTCAAACTGAAATTGTTGAATCGTGAAAGTATCGGGAATCTGTTCGAGTTGAGGTTGTTCTATTGGGGGGGTAACTGGAGGTGAAGGGGGAGAGTCTAAGGGAATGTCTGGGATAGGCTCAGGAGTCGGTGTGGGTGCGGGTAGGGGATCTTGTTGAGGAGAATTAGGTGGCGGTAACAAGGGCAATTGAGCTAATACAGGTGTTGTAGGACTCATCCCCAATAAGATCATCAGTATCAGCAACTGGGTGCGTTTAAAAGAGTGCATATTAAACCTTATACACAGATATATTAAATTAATCTGATTTTAAGCCAAAGGGCTAAAATCCCCTAATGTTTGACTCTCATTGATAGTCAAGAGGAGTTGAACTAGATTACCGCTTCTTTTGCCGAAGTTTGAGGGATTTGAGGACTTTTTCTATCCTATAGCGCTACACGAATTGGTGATTGACATCTTTTTCTTGAAAAGTTTGGCGGGAGGTCAGCCGACACCTGTCATCCTCGCTCCGGCGGGGACAACTTTCCGCTTTTCTGAAGTCTGTTAAATAGAGCCTCTCACTCCATCAGATTATATTGTCAAACACAAACATGAGTGTCACAGTTCTATAAACGCAATAGTTAGATTTACTCAACAGTTCTATAAACGCAATAGTTAGATTTACTCAACAGTTCTATAAACGCAATAGTTAGATTTACTCAACAGTTCTATAAACGCAATAGTTAGATTTACT
>CAYNXM010000051.1:0-12350 GCA_964401105.1 uncultured Lyngbya sp.
CGTACTCCGATTTTACCCAGCGCTATGATGTTTCGGCGAGAGGCTTGGCAAACAGTGGGGGGGTTTGACTCCCGCTTCAATGGGGTCGATGATGTTGAGTTTGTTTGGCGCTTGGCGTTAGCGGGATATGAGGCGATGTGGTTACCGCAAATTACTGTTAATTATCGGCAACATTCTCAAACGGTTTCTGAGCAAAAAGCGGTTAAACGCGCTAATCTGTTTATTGCTGCCCAAAATCACTTTTTTAGCCTGCCCAATTTACCGAAAGAAGTCCGTCAATTAGAAGCCTCAAGCCGTTATGAAGGTTTGACTTGGATGGGATGGCATTTATATCATACTCGCCACTTTTCGGAGATGGCTAATTATTTATTAAATTCTTTATCTTATAGTCCTTATACTATCCCGATTACGATTACAGATTGGTTACAACGGTTTACGGGATATTGTCAATCTTATGGTTATCAATTTGAGATTGAATTCTGTAGACTGTTACCTGAATGGCAACATCTAATTCAACAGATTTTACCGACTAAACAGCCGAGAGTGAGTGTAATTATTCCGACTTATAATTGTGAAAAATATGTTGAACGATCCGTTAAAAGTGTTCTCGAACAAACTTATACAGATTACGAAGTCATTGTAGTGGATGATGGCTCTATTGATAATACTGGCAATATTTTAAAGTTATATGATGATGTGATTCAATATCTTTATCAAACTAATCAAGGAGCGGCGATCGCCCGCAATTATGGCTGTCAAATTGCTCAAGGAGAATTTATCGCTTTCCTCGATGCCGATGACTTTTTCTTGCCGAATAAATTAGAAGAACAAATGGCTATTTTTGAAGCTGATTCTACTATTGATTTAGTGCAAAGCGGTTGGATTATTGTTGATAAAAATGGAGAAGGTTTAACCGATGTCACCCCTTGGAAAGTTGCCCCAGAGTTAAATTTAGAAACTTGGCTATTGCATAAATGTGTACGCCCTAGCGCGTTAATTCTTCGTAAAATATGGTGGAAAAAAGTAGGCGGATTTGATCATCGTTATCCCCCCACGGAAGATTTAGATTTTGTTTTAAAGCTGGGTTTAATGGGCTGTAAAGCCGTTTGGTTAAAAAAGGTTCATGCTTGTTATCGTCAACATGATTCTAATTTAATGTCTGGGGGTAAAAGGGTGATTGATAATACAGAAAAAGTGATGAATTTATTTTTTACACATCCGGATTTACCGGAATATATTTTAAATTTAAAACAGAAAGAACAGTATCAGCGTTGGGTTTGGTTAGCTTGGCGAATGTACCGAGATGGTTATCCTGAATTAATGTTAGAATGTTTAACAAAATCAATAGAATATGCACCAAATTATAGGACTGAAACATTACTGCATTGGACAGAAGCCTTTAAAAATATTACTCAGGAATATGGCGAAATTTTTAAGATAGAAGAGTTAACAAATACGAGTGAATGGCAAAATGCAGTGAATACTTTATTCACGACTAATTCAGTTACAATTTCCCAGCCAGAGTCTCATATAATGTTAATGAATCTGGATGATCCAGGGATTGGTGGCTTAGCGCAATACGATCATTTAATTATGAGTCAACTCGCGAAAATAGGGTATAAAGTTACAGCCGTCCGTCCTTATCATCAAACTCCTTTAGCCGAAACAGAAAAAGCGTTAGGTATTCAACAATATTGGCTAGATTATAGCACCAGTCAAGACTTATCTCGAGTGCTTCGTAATACATTAGATGCAGAAAAATTATATCGTGAAATTCAACCGGATTTTATCATTTTTAGTGATGGCTGGCCGTTTTCTCATTTTGCCGCCAAACAAGTGGCAATACAACAGAAGATTCCCTATATGATAGCATTAGGATTAGCAACCCCTGAACATATTAATTTTTCCTTAGGGGATGGAGTTCCTTACCCAGAAGGAGTACTCTATCAATATGGTTTAGCGCGGACGTTTAATACAGCCGCCCAGGAACATCTAGATATTTTACAACAACAGTTTAAACTGCCTCAAAATAAGGGGAATAGGGTCTATTATGGTCGTAGTGAACAATACTTTGCGACACCTAATTTAACCACCCGTGAAACCCTCAGACAATCACTCGGAATTCCGGCAGATGGGGTGATGTGTTTAACTACTGCCCGACTCGCCCCCATCAAAGGACATCAATATCAACTCGAGGCGATCGCCCAACTCAAAGATACCCCAGTTTGGTCAAAATTATACTTTGTTTGGGCGGGAACTGGGAAAGGAAGCGATCGCGATCTTGAACCCGAACTTGAAGCTAAAATAACACAATTGGGTGTGGCAGATCAAGTTAAACTGATTGGGCAACAATGGAATATTCCTGACTGGTTGGATGCCTGTGATATTTTTGTATTAACTTCCTTGGCAGAAGCGGCCCCTTCCTTTGCGGTGATGGAAGCGATGGCGAAAGGTTTACCGATTGTGGCTTCAGCGGCGGGCGGCATTCCAGAAGGGTTAGGAAATACGGGTAAATTGTTACCCGATCCGAATATTTATCCGCAAAAAACCGTTAAAGTATTAGTTGAAACGCTACAAGAATGGGCATTATATGCGGAATTACGTCATGAAATTGGCAAAAAATGTAAACGACGAGCAGAATATTTATTTAAAGAAGAGCGAATGTTGAAAGAAACAATTGAGATTTTTCAACAAGCAATTGCTAACAATAGTATTGATAATTTTGCTCAACTCTCCTCAGTTAAAATAGGCGTAAAAGCCCTCAATCAACGCTTATATTATGCTGCGTTAGTTTGGAATGCTTGGAATAGTTATCGTCAGGAAAACGAAGCAGAAATGTTAACGTTTTTGCAGCAAGCTGTTTGCCATTCTCCTTTTGCATTGATGAGTGAAACGGTTTTAGATTTAATTAATGATTTTGTCCGTCTTTCCAAACAACAAGGTGAAAGATTTGATAGTATTGCCCTAACTGAGTCATCAGCTTGGAAACAAGTTGTTGAACAAGGATTAAGTATCACTTAGACTAGCCCTGAGGCAGTGATGGGGCGACGTGTAGGTATAGTAAACAGATAGTTATACATAAGTTATATAATCTGTTTTATTACTTGGCAAAATCTGGTTAACAGTTTGTTACAACAAGTGAAGTACTATTCAATCGGCGATCAATACTGAGTAGAGCCTAGACTCATCCCCTCGGTTCGTTTTTTATCAGATATTAGTAGCCAATCATACACAAAGCAACAATATTCAGCAATGATTGGCAGCAACGAGGTAAAAAATATTATGATAAATATTAGCTTCCTTGTAAAGGTGTAACATAGATCTCAGACTTGATAGAGAATTTACGGAAAAAGCTGTTATAATGAGTAATAGATTGGATGAGATTTATGTAATTTCCAAGAAGATTCTACATCCGGTTTTTTTACCCCTCTTTTTCAAGGAAGACTTCTGGGTGCGGGGTAGAGAAGTAAACCGAATAATCAGCTCAAAACCAATGAATGAATTGTAGATTAGGGTGTCAAAAGATTGTAAAAAGTAGCACATAGAATATTGCTGTATTGTGCTCGTTCATTTCAAGAGATTCAGGGTGTCAAGATTCGGATTTAATCTTTCATAGAAACTGTAGTTTATCTGAAAGAGAGAATCTACTATTTTTATCGTTATAGTAATCCTTAAGGATTGAGCAGCAGTGAACGTGTCAGCCTCGGCAGGAGGAAGATTAAATCATGACACCAACACTTCAACCCAACATGCATTGGATTACTATCAATATTTCTGTATTTACCGTCGGACTCAAGAGGATAGGATGTTGACCACCGAATCCACCAGAATAGAAAGCATGGTACAAAAATTGAATACCCTCTGCCAGAAAATGGTTACTGGTGATCTTATTTTCGATACCCATGCCAAAGAGGGAAGACTTCACTTTTGTCAAAGCCAGTTACTGTATGCAACCAGTGATTTTCATCGCGTTAGACGCTGGCATCGAGCCATCAAAAAAAATTGCCCTAACTGGAATCCCCAACCCACTGCCCTCACTCCAAAGCCAGATCAACCTTGGGAATATCAATTATTGCAACAAGGTTTAGCTCAAGAAAAACTGACTTTGGCACAAGCAAAAACGGTTATCGATTATGTCACTTTAGAAGTATTGTTTTCTTTATTTGACAGTGTCAGCTTCACGGCAGAAAGCTTATTGAGAGTCTCTCCATCCCAAGGATTCACCGCTGAGGATGAAGTGCCTTTAGGTTTAACCTATGCCGAGGTAGAGCCTGTGCTGACCCGAGTTTCTCAACTTCATTTTCAATGGGAAACCGCAGGTTTAAACAGTTTTAATCCCAGCCTAGCGCCCGTCTTAAAACAATCTGTTAACTCAAAAACCTTATCGGGTTGGGATAAATATCTCAATGGCAAATTTACCCTGTGGGATATTTCCTTGCGCCTTGGAAAATCGATCACCGCCGTGACTCGGGCTTTACTGCCTTTTATCAAAAAAGGGGTGGTGCAATTACGGATGGTACCGGATTTACCCGACCCTTTACTTCAGTATTCCCCAGCCAGTGAAGCCAGTGAAGCCAGTGAAGCCAGCAAAGCCAGCAAAGCCAGCAAATCCCCTGTCAAAATTCCCGCCTCATTTAAACCTCAACCGTTACCGGATGACTTCAAACGGCCTTTAATTGCCTGTATTGACGATAGTCCCGTGGTTGCTGAAACCTTGAAAAAGATTTTAACTCCCTCCGGATATGAGGTGTTTGGCATTCAAGACCCCGTACAAGCCTTGGCACAAATCGCGAAACAGAGACCGGATTTAATCTTTCTCGATTTAGTCATGCCCAACGCCAACGGTTATACCGTCTGTCAATTTTTACGAAATGCTCCGGTGTTTCAGAATACACCCGTAATTATTCTGACCAGTCGAGACAACGTTGTTGACCGCAGTCGCACAAAATTAGTTGGGGCTTCTGGGTTTTTGGGTAAACCGCCGAACCCTGATGAAACGGTAAAAATGGTACAGAAATATCTGCCCAGCCCAATTTTACCCTTCTCTGAGTCACCCAGCTCGAGAGAGCAATTGAACTTTAAAAATGGGTACTGAGAAGTTAGCCATTACCGAAAAATTGATTCTATAACAACTTATCGATGGAGGTTTTTTAATGTTTAGTGTGCTTGTTGTCGAAGACAGTGCAACAGAAGCTCAACTCTTAAGCAACTGTTTACAACAATCTGGCTTTCAAGTTTTGAGCGTTACGACAGCAGAAGCGGCTAAAGCGATGTTGCAGCAACAAAACTTTGATGCCATTTTGATGGATGTCGTTTTACCGGGTCAGAGTGGCTTTGGTTTATGTCGGGAGCTGAGAAATCAAGAAAAAACAGCCAATGTTCCCATTATTATTTGCTCCAATAAAGCCGGTAAAATTGATAAAAACTGGGGGATGAAACAAGGAGCATCCGCTTATATTCCTAAACCCATTAATGGTGAAGAAATCGTCAGTACTCTGAAGCAATTGGTCGGTTAACTTTATGGACACTCAAGCTGCCATTAATAAAACTGAAAACTACCTCAGTTTTTTTCTCACTCCCCAATACCAAGCGCTATTATCCACTCGGCAACTGGCTGAAATTATTCACTTAGAGGCCCAGGAAATTGTTCCCATTCCAGAAATGCCCTCGGCTGTGGTGGGTGTTTGTTCCTGGCAAGGAGAGGTATTGTGGTTAGTTGATTTAAGCTATTGGAGCGGGGCAGATCCTCTTTTGACTTCAGCACTGACTTCATCCGATCATTCTGTGGGGGAGCGTTCAAGAACTTCTTATAACAGAACGCAATCCCATTGCAGTATTATCAAAGTTAGATGTCAGGGGGGCACATTAGGACTACTGGTCCATCAAGTCGGGCAACTGAAATCCTGTGAGGTGCAACATATTCAATCGATGAAAGATAGCTCAGGACTCTCTAGATTAAATCAGATCAACGAAGTTAATATTACCCCTAAAATGTTGCCGATTCGACCAGAATGTATTAAAGGGATTTGGCATAATCCATCAGGAGAACTGCTACCCATCTTAGATTTGGATACAGTCGTGCAACATCTAGTCCAATAATATATGTTCCCACTCACTCAAGACATTGCACCCATCCCACATCAACTTTGATTTTAATAACAAATTAACTGTGGCTGAAAAAAAAACCATAAACTTAGCAAAGTTAATCTGGGATGATACCTGTTTTTCAAATAAAAAGGATGAGAAGCTCAACAAATTAATCGGGTAAAAACTTTATACCTCATCCTCCGCGATCTTCAATTTAATTACATTGCATCTACTTTAATCTCTAGCATCTACCGACACATTGAGTTTCAAACTCATGCTCAGCTAACTGACGTTTGAATTAAATTTCTCAGTCTGTTTGTCTGATGACAATCGCTTCGGGCGTGTGTGGGCGCACGTGACAAATAACTCCCGACCGATCACTACAGCAATATTGTACTTTCACCATGACTAAGACACCAATTTCTTCTAATTCTTTTAATTCTCGTAACACAAATTCTAAAAATTCCTACTCGGCTTTCACTTCCAAATCGGCTTCCACCCCATCTGAAGAAATGGATGAGTCTATGATTATTCCCGTACAGCCCGTCGTTGTTGAGCCGGAAGTCCAGATTCCCAGCCTCAATCAAAAACCCCCAGGAGTCAAAGCAAAAACCACAGCCATTGCCAAAGAGTTATCCGTTCTACGTTCGAGTATTGAACAACGGGTGAATCAACTCCAAACCCTAATAGAAATAGAAGGAACCTCTGCCGAACGGGCTGAACTGATCAGTGAGATCACCGCTCGGATGCGAGAATCCCTAAAGGTTGAGAGTATCTTCAAAACCGTAGTTGAAGATGCCCGGGTTGCCCTACAAGCCGACCGCGTCGTCGTGTATCAGTTCAACTCAGACTGGAGTGGTACGATTGTTGCTGAGTCAGTAGACCCAGGTTGGCCGAGTATTCTCGGCGTTTACATTCACGATCCTTGCTTTGAGGATCGTTACGTTGAAATGTATCAAAAAATCCGAGTCAAAGCCAATCCCAATATTTACGAAGCCGGATTCAACGACTGTTACTTAGAAAAACTCGAATCCTTCGGAGTCAAAGCCAATATGATTGCTCCGATTCGGACAGAAGAAACCCTCGTTGGCCTACTCGTTGCTCATCAATGTAGTGAATCTCGCAAGTGGCTGGAGGCAGAAATTGAACTTTTCTATCAAATCGCCCAACAAGTTGGCTATGCGGTTGACCAAGCTCAACTGTTAGCAGAAAAACAAGCCGCTTCCCAGCAGGTCGAGCTACTCAATCAAATCTATGCTCAAATTCGTCAATCGTTTGAGATTAAGGATATCCACAGCGCCACCGTCGAAGAAACCCGGTTAGCTTTGAACACTAGTCGGGTGATTATCTATGAATTTGATGAGAAATGGGTAGGAACCGTTGTGGCTGAATCCGTGGGTAGTCACTGGACGATTAGTTTAGGTGCTCAGCTTGAAGATCCTTGTATTGCGACTCGGTATGTGCAACCCTATACTCGAGGACGGGTCAAAGCCTTTGATGATATTTATAACTCTAACCTCACCGAATGTCATATTAAGCAACTCGAACCCTTTGAAGTCAAAGCCTATATTTCAGCACCGATTTTAGTTCGTAAAAAGCTCAAAGCCCTGTTAATTGCCCATGAATGTGGGGCCCCTCGGCAGTGGACTAAACTTGAAATTGATCTCGTTCGTAATATTGCTGTGCAAGCGGGATACGTCCTGGATAAAGCGTACCTGCTCGCAGAGCAAAAAGCAGTGACCCAACAAACACAATTTTTAAATCAGATCGCTGCCAAACTCCGCAATATCAATCAGGTTGAGGAAGTGCTTAACATCATGGTTGAACAAATCCAGGAATTGCTTCAGATTGACCGCGCTCTGATCTATCAGTTCGATAGCAATCTGATGGGAACCGTCGTTGCCGAATCCTTAGCCAAAGCGCAACCTTCTCTGATCGGGAGTGCCATGGGCGATGGTGATTGTAATGTGTGTCGATTTAACAACTACGCCCAAGCCTTCCAACGGGGACGGATGACCGTGATTAATGACGTACAAGAAGCAGGCTTAGAAGAATGTCATCTTCAGCTTCTAGAAACTTATAACATCAAAGCCGATATTAGCGCACCGATTTTAGTTGAGGGTAAACTATATGCTCTGCTGATGATTCACCAATGTTCCAGCCCTCGTAAATGGTTGGATTCTGAAGTCAATCTGATCCGACAACTGTGTAACCAAATTAGTTTAACCCTCGATCAACTGATTCTGCTGAATAAACAAGCCGTTGCCGCCCAACAAGCCCGCCGCCTCAACAAAATTACCTCTAATATTCGCCAATCCCTTAACGTTGAGGACATCTTACAAACGAGTGTTGAAGAACTTAAAGATTTGCTACAGTCCGATCGCGCAGTGGTGTATCAGTTTGACGACAATTGGAAAGGGACTTTTGTCGCTGAAGCCGTTTCTTCCCGTTTTCCGGCAACTTTAGGGTCAGAAATTTACGATCCCTGCTTTGCTCAAAACTATGTTCGTCCCTACATGAAAGGTCGAATCAAAGCCACCAATAATATTCAGGAAGCAGGATTAACAGAATGTCACCTGAAGCAGCTTGAACCCTATAAAGTCCGGGCGAACTTAGTTGCCCCGATTGTTGCCACAGGAAAACTGCATGGGTTACTGATTGCCCACCAATGTTCCGGCCCCCGTGAGTGGACAGAGATTGAGATTGACTTAATTCGACAAGTTTCGACCCAGGTAGGATATGCTCTAGACCAAGCATTATTGCTGCAACAACAGCGCAAAGCCGCCGAACAAGCCCGCTTATTTAGTGAGATTAGTTCTCAGATTCGTCAATCGCTCAACCCAGAACAAATTATCGAAACGACTGTCAAAGAATCTCTGGCTTTGATGCAAACAGACCGGGTGGTGATCTATCGTTTTGATGAAGATTGGAACGGTCAAATTATTGCCGAAGCGGTCAAGCCCAATTGGGTAAAAATTATCGAGTTAGAGAGTGAGGTTCCTTGTTTTCCGGCTGATTACGTCGAACCCTATCGCAAGGGTCGTATTCAAGCCATTGAAGATGTGAGTCAAGCGAATTTAAGCACGTGCCACCGAGAACAATTGGAAAAATGGCAAGTTAAAGCCAATGTGGTGGTTCCCATCTTACTCAACCAACAATTGTATGGGTTGTTAGGCGCTCATGACTGTTCTGCTCCTCATCCATGGTCTGATGCGGAGGTAGAAACCTTCAAGCAAATTGCACTGCAAATGGGGTATGCCATGGAACAGGCGCTATTACTGGAAGAAGTGCAACAAGCCCGTACCATTGCTGAAGACACTTCCTTTGAACAGCAACAACAAAAGGAACAATTAGAATATCAAATTGAGTCATTCTTAGGAGATATTGAAGACTCCTTTGAAGGAAACCTAACGGTACGGGCACAGGTCACCGAAGGAGTCATGGGGACTGTTGCCGACTTCTTTAACGCCACCATTGAGAGTTTACAGCAGTTGGTGTTGCAGGTACAATCAGGTGCCAACGTGGTGACGACCACCGCCCAGGGTAGTGAACAGGATATTCAAGAATTATCCCACGAAAGCCAACGGCAAGCTGAGGCCATCACCAACGCCCTCAATCAAATTCAGATGATGACTTCTTCCATTCAGGCAGTGGCGGAGAATGCCAAAGCGGCAGAAGTTCAAGTTCAACAAGCCGGACACATCCTCGAAACAGGGGATCAGGCCATGAACCAAACAGTGGCGGGAATTGTGGCCGTGCAAAAAACCGTGTATGCAACCGCCCGTAAAGTGAAGAATTTAGGGGAAGCTTCAGCGAAAATTTCTCGCGTGGTCAACTTAATTAGTGAGTTTGCCAACCAAACTAATATTCTGGCGTTGAATGCCTCCGTAGAAGCCACCCGCGTCAGCCAAGAAGAACAAGGGTTTGCCACCGTTGCCACTGAGGTTCGTACCTTAGCCGAACAGTCTGCCAATGCCACCCGTGAAATTGAGCAAATTGTGGTAGAAATTCAGACTGAAACCGATGAAGTGATTAAAGCGATGGAATTGGGGTTAAAACGAGTCATGGTGGGAACCAAATACGTGAAAGGAACCCGTAAAATCCTCACAGACTTGGTGAATGTCAGTCAACACATCCAACAATTGGTACAACAAATTGCCGAGTCGGCTGGGACACAAGCCCAAACCTCTACAGCCTTGTCTCAAACAGTGCAGGAAGTCGCCGAGATTGCCCAGCAAACCTCGGAAAAATCCTTAACGGTTGCAACTTCCTTTAATCAACTCCTGACGGTTGCAGGACAGCTTCAACAAGGGGTAACACAGTTTACGGTCAAGTAGTCCTACATCTGTGGAGTCATCAGTTTTGATCATTGATCACTCATGACTCCCTATCTCCTACAAGCAGAGGGTGAGATTGATGCGATACAGCCTACGCCACACTGGGTGAACCCATGACATGAATGTATTTCATTTTATAAAAACAAGAAGAACACAGATTCATCACAAACAGGATTTACAAAGGGTTGAGTCATTCCCCAGATTTAGGGGGCAAAAGGGGACGAAATCAACTCAATTGCAGGTATTCGGTGACAAAGAAAGAATAACTCATCATTAATTACGAATAAAAAATAATAAATAACCTATCATGATGATTGAAACTCAAGATCAAGCTTACGAATTTTTTGTACAAGAATCAACTGAATTATTGCAGATTTTAGAACAGGGATTGATGAATTTATCCCAAGTTCATGAGATGCAGAAACTGCATGAATTAATGCGGGCAGCCCACTCGATTAAAGGCGGTGCAGCTTGTGTGGGGTTCATGGGAGTTCAATATATTGCCCATGATTTAGAAAATGGCATTCGGGCGTTGTATGCCGAAGAAACCGTTTTTGATTTAGAATTAGAAGAATTATTCTTACAAGCCTTTGATTGTTTGCGATCGCCGATTGTCGAGCAAATTGAAACGGGTTTCTCTAACGAAGAAGCGGCTGTTAAGCGTTCAAAACCCATTTTTGAACAACTCGAAGCCAAACTCGGGCATTCTCTAGAAGAAGCGGCGGAGTTACCGGAAGTGCCGATGGAAGGGGATATGACTGCCTTTCTGTTTGCCGAAGAAGTCCCCTCTGGTTTACGACGATGGGAAAGCGTACTGAAAGCTGAGGATGAGTCTAAAATTCGGGCTGAGTTGAAAACCCAAGCCGAAGTCTTCTCTACTCTGGGTAGTATGTTAGGCTTATCTGGGTTTTGTGCGATCGCAGATACGGTGTTAAAGGCGATTGATGTCAATCCTCAAGCCTGTCGTCAAATAGGTCAAATTGCATTAGCAGACTTGTGGGCTAGCCGAGATGCAGTCATAGCCGGGGATCGTAGCGTTGGGGGAAAACCCAGTGAAACATTAACTGCGTTGAGCCAACCCGTTACTGTTGCAGCCTCCACGACGATAGAAACCTCAGATCCGAGTGATTTATTTATTTTACCCCCGCTGAGCGAAACTGCTCCAGTTCAATCCCCAACGCCTCAATCTGATACAGAATTAAGCATATCAGAATTGCTGCTGCAAGGGTTAGAATGTCTTCGTTTACCTTTATTAGAACAAATCGAAACCGGTCATTCCCAACCGGAGCAAGCACTGGTTAAAATTCAAGCTATCGTACAACAATTAGAAGCTAAATTGGGATGTTCTGTACAAGAAATTACTGACTCTTCAGAGACTCATCCTACTTTGCTAGCCGAAGTTGAATCACAAGATCAAACTCACATTGAGCTGGAGTTAAGAGAAGAATTCAAAACTCAAATGGAAGTTTTCATCACTTTGGGTCAGATGCTGAATCAACCTCAACTCAGTGCTTTAGCGAGTACTTCAGTTGATGCACTCGAGCAACAGACTCAAGGAATGGTTACTATTGGTTTATTAGCATTTACAGGAATTTATGATCAACAAAAAGCCAAATGGAAAGAGCAAGGATTTTCTGTTTCATCTGAGTCTACTTTTAGTGAATCAATAAACTTTATAGAAGCAGAAAAAACAAAATATTTAGAGGAGGTGATCACACAGGAAAAGCACTTACAATTATCTCCTATTGTCTCAGAATATACTCAAGAAATGAGCATTTTTGATCGAGGATTAGAGACTATCATTTCTTCTGAATCTCTCTCTGACATCAGAGATGAATATGACCACGAAGAAACAGTTCATTCTGAAATTCATTCTCTCACAATTGAAGAAACTGATATAGATGAGATTGAAACAGAAGATAAAGA
>CAYNXM010000052.1:0-15962 GCA_964401105.1 uncultured Lyngbya sp.
GCAGCTATAAATTTAAAGTCTTTGGCGGCGAGCTTCGTCGTTTCAGCTTGTGGAGTAGTGAGTGCCGACACTGCTACAATGAAGCAAGAAAATAACTCTAAATTTACCCATGAGTAGGTTTAGGTAAGTTTATTAGAGCGGTAATTGAATCGCATACAATGAAAAATTCAATCTTAAATTTTACCCCAACCCATGAAACACACCTTATCTGTTTTGGTTGAAGACGAAGCGGGTGTTTTAACCCGAATTGCTGGCTTATTTGCTCGTCGAGGATTTAATATCGAAAGTCTAGCTGTTGGCCCTGCGGAAACCCCGAATATTTCTCGCATTACTATGGTTGTCCCTGGAGATAACCAGGTGATTGAGCAGTTGACGAAACAACTGTATAAGCTGATTAATGTCCTCAAAGTTCAGGATATTACAGAAGTTCCCTGTGTGGAACGGGAATTGATGCTGCTGAAGGTTAATTACAATAATAGCCAAGTTCGCTCAGAAATTATGGAACTGGCTCAAATTTTCCGGGCGCGTGTGGTGGATATCGGTACGGATTCTGTAACCATCGAAGTGGTGGGTGACCCAGGTAAAATGGTTGCCATTGTTCAAGTCCTGAGTCCCTTTGGCATTCGAGAAATTGCCCGGACTGGAAAAATCGCCATGACCCGAGAGTCCCGCGTCAATACAGAATTCCTCAGAAGTCAGTCTACTATAGAAACCCGACTTTAAGACATCGTACCCAAAACTTACTCTCCAGTCTGGTAATCGGGTGAGGGGAGTAGCGGATATGAGTCTCAATACTAAGTCTTGTTAACTAAGTTGATTTTTAAATCATTTTTTTAAAAAATTAGCTATAATAGAAAAAATGAAATCACGGTGAGGCTGCTATTTTTATCTGGGAAAAATAGTGTAGAAAACTGGCTGATATTAGTCAGAATCATTTTAGTGAATTAAATTATAAATTTGAATAAAATGGGTATCAGTTAAGATGATGAGTGAACAAGATTGTTTAATCGTATACGATCAATTATTAGATTGTTTAAAAGACTTCAATTTAGGCTGGGTTGTTGAACAAGTGCTCGATACAGTCAGTGCTGGTAAGACAGTAGAAGAGACAGTTTTAGGGCGAAAAACACCTGATTTAAAGTTAAGTTATTATTCTCCCCGAGAACAACTTTTGTTGCTGATTTCAACCCTGGAACAAGTTATTTTAAATACTCTTAAGTTTGAAGCCAAGGTTCAGACTGCGATCGCTGATGAAATAAAGATTTCTGAACTTAAACCTGAGTTATGTTTTATCTCACCTTTTGAGAAAACAGGAACATACATTAAATTGATTCCCGATCATCTGAATATTCGTCAAGATCATGCCTTACAACTTCAAACACTCCTAGATCAATTAAAACAAGAGGTGATTCAAAATGCCGATTAATACTAATTTAATTCAAGACATCAAAACACAGTTAGAACAAACCCTTTCACCGGATATCCAAACCCAACGACAAGCTGCTAATTTATTTAACTTTTATATTTTGAATATTGTGATTCAAGCGGCTCGAAATGAAGGGGCGTTAGTCTATTTTAAGGATGTTTTAAAACGCCATCCTGAACGGTTAACATTTCGTAATCGAGCCGGACAAATTTATGATACCACTCAACCTTATACCCATGGTGTGATTGAATTTGAAAATAAGCCTCCTCTAGAAATTCACCTGGGCGTGAAAGTTCATGGTCGTCTGAGAATGTTGTATGATTGTGATGTCTGTGTTTTATATAAAATAGAAGCCGAAAGCTGTCGAGAAAATCGGCGAGAACCCCGGGCTTCTCGGATTTTAATTGCGGTGGATTGCCAACATTACACGACTCAATTAAAATTAGAATTGGCGCAAGCCTTTTTAGCATTTTCTTCGGAGTTGAGAGTGAGGGGAAATTGTTACTTTGTCTCTAACAGTGAGTCGGATACTGTTGCCAAGTTATTAGCCAGTCGGAAACGAAAATGGGAAACGGGAGTTATACCGGATAAAACTAATAATATTAACCGTTTAATGTATGAGTTTCAGAATACTTTCAAGGATTTTAAAGCTAAGAGTTAAGGTAAACCCTTAGCCGCTATTAATCATTATCAGCCGGCTGTTATTGAACTTTAATCATCTAATTCTTTCAAGGCCGCTTCAGCTTCACGAACTTTCTCTGGGTCTCCTTGTTTTTCATAGAGATCTCTGGCTTTTTCAAACGCTTTAATCGCTTGTTTTTCCCGTCCGCCTCTGGCTTGTAAAGCGCGACCTAAATTAAAATAAGCTAAAGGATCATTGGGGAATTCTTCTACTACTTTGCGAAAGCTAACAATTGCCCCAATATAGTTTTCTTGCTGAAGCTGAAGTTCTCCAATGGCGGCATTGACTTCAATTAAATCGGGTTTAACAGCTAAAGCTTGTTGATAAGCTTTCATGGCGGCTTCTGGGTTATTTTCAGCCCGGAATATTTCGCCAATTTGGTATTGAATTTCCCCATTCCAAGGGGCAAGAGTGGCAGCTTGTCTAAAGGCAGCCATTCCCGCATTTTGATCGCCACTTTTGAGTAAGGCTGCCCCCAGTTTAATCTGAATACTGGCTTCATTGGGTGCGAGAGTTGCGGCCTGTTGTAAAGATGCCAAAGCTTGAGTCACATTATTCTGTTGCAGGAAAGCCATTCCGATAGCCGCGTGGGCTTGCCAATTGTTAGGGTAAGTCGCTAAGATACCTTGGTAGGTTTGAATCGCTCCAGGGTAGTCTTGTAAACGGAATAAAGCCGCAGCCAGTCCCAAATGAGCATCTATATTACTTTGTTGTAAATTAATTGCTTGACGGTAAGCGGTAGCGGCTTCAGCGTAATTATCCGCCATGGCTAGACTATATCCCAAACCGTAATAAAAATCCGAATTTTGGGGATCTAAGATCAAGGCATCCCGATAAAATTGTACCGCTTGGTCATACTCTCCCCGCAATGCTTGCACATAAGCAATGCCAGAGAAAATCATCGGGTTACTGGGGTCAATGCCAGCCGCTTCGATATAAATTTGAACCGCTTTGTCCAGATTTCCAGCTTCTACGAATTCACGGCCTTGGTCTAATAACCGATCTAAGGCCTCGTTAGAGAGGTTAGAGGCTTGGGCGAGTAATTCCCCCGCATAAACAAGTGTAGGACTTGTGGCAGTAATCACAGCAATTAATAAACTACCGCAGCAAGAGCGAATCAAGTTGTACACGATTGACTTTAAAGGTGAACGTGATAAGTTGTGAGTATGTTCACTTATACCACGTTTTTGTAAATTGTTGTTGATTTCTGCTGGTTTCCTGACCTAACTGCTAAGCTGAGATAGAGGTATCGACTGCCCTGTTTATGAGTGATGCACAAATTGTCTTAGCGGCGAATAAAGCTTTCTATCGTGCCTTTGAAAAGAAAGATATTGAGGCCATGAGTGCGGTTTGGTCAAAAGGCACCGCCAGTCTTTGCATCCATCCTGGACGAGACGTGACAGCCGGATGGGACAGCATTCAAAAGTCTTGGGAACAAATCTTTCATGCCACCCAATATTTAGAAATTGATCTCGAGATTATTTCAGTGGAAGTTAGCGGAGATACTGCTTATGTTGTACTGGTTGAAAATGTCATGCAAGTAGTAGGTCGCAAACGGCTACAGGCGGAGTCGATGGCAACCAATATTTTTACAAAGATGGCAAATCAATGGTATTTAATTCATCATCATGGTAGCCCATTAATTCGTTAATGATTGACTAACTATTGTTAGATTGAACGGGTCGAAAGGGATGGAGGAAATTGAGAAAAGATAATAAATTACGGGTTTGAATCCATAAACGACCTTCTCCGCGAAAACGACAAACTAATCCTTCGCCGCCAAACAGACCGGTTCTGAGATTATTAAAAGATAATCCACCCACGACTTCAACTTGATAATTTAAGCTATTTTCAAAGGCGACAATATATCCCGTATCAACGACATAATCACCTGTCACATTAATTTCCATAATTGCCCCATAAGAACTAAACCAAATATCACCAATACCAGTGGCTTTCATAAAAAACAAAGATTCTCCGCTTAAAAAGCCTTTAAATCCTTGGAATTGGGTATCTAAATCTACGTTTTTACCCGAAGCTACAAACCCAGAGGCTTGAATTATTAAACCATTTCCATTTAAAAAATAATGTTGAATATCTCCGGGAACACCAGGAGAAATAAATAGTTTTCCGGATTGATCTTTGGCGGTAAATTCACTCAAGAATAATGATTCTCCACTCACCATTCTACCCACACCTTTGATTAAGCCACCTCGCATTTTTGACTTCATTTTAATGCAGGTATCCATTGCCGCCATTGCCCCTGCTTCTACAATAACCGTTTGTTCCGGTTGTAAATCTAATTGCAAAGAAGCATAAGAGGGAGAATGTTCAATTTCGTAAGTAATTTCGTTCATGGTTATTTGTTATTTGTAGTGGATTATTTATTATTTGTCGGGTGGGTCTAATGACAGCTACCCTGGAATTATTCAGTCAATCAAACTCATGACACACCCTACTACTTAGAATTATTAAGTCAGTTAAGTAAATAAGTTATTTGTCGGGTGCGTATAATGACAGCAACCCGATCATTATTAACTCCGTAAAACTCATGACGCACCCTACTATTTTCTAATTGTAAAGAAGCGTATGAGGGAGAATGTTCAATTTCGTAAGTAATTTCGTTCATGGTTATTTTTTGTTGGTTATTTATTATTTGTAGGGTGCGTCTAATGACAGCAACCTTATCATTATTAAGTCAATCAAACTCATGACACACCCTACTGTTTTCTAGCTGGTAATTGTGGCCCGATTAACTGACCAAAATTTGTAGGGTTATGGGTTTGACAATAAAGTTTACCTCGGCCATGAAAGCGGCAAACTAACCCTTCTTTGCCAAAAAAGGCCCCGAACCAACTTGAACCGGGTTTAGTGATTTCAAATTCCAAACTTTTTTCAAAAGCAACAATATGACCTGTATCTACAATATATTCTCCATTGACATCAATTTCATAAATTCCCCCAAAAGCACTAATAAGAATATCCCCATATCCAGAAAAATCTAACCAGAATATTGACTCTCCCGAAAAGAAGGATTTGAATCCTTGAAAGCCTAAATCAATCTCAATATTTTCACTACTGGCTAAATAAGAAGTTGCTTGTACGATTAATCCATCTTTTCTCAAGGGATAATGAAGAATATCTCCCATGAATTGCGGCGCTAAAAAGACTTCCCCATTCGCAGTAGGAGAACGAAAAACACTCAGAAAAAGTGATTCTCCGGCAATCATTCTTTTTAATCCACCAAACACTCCGCCGCCTTTTCCCTGCCGTAATGTGGTGCTAGTATTAATAAACTCACTCATCGCAATCATTGCCCCCGCTTCAGCAATTAATTCTTCTCGGGCAGCCAGTATAATATGAGCGATCGCATTATCCGGTTGTTGTAAAATTTTAATTTCCATCTCACTCAAATCAGGATTATTTTTAACGACATTTTGAACTTAAAAACTTCACTAATCCACTGGTGCTACGGGATTGTAAATAAATCACACCTTTTCCTTTGAGTTTATTAATAAAACCTTCCCCAGAAGTCATCGAACCCAATAAACCACCCGCTAAACCGATACCCATTTTAATCCCATCTTCGTAAGCGACTAAATGACCATTATCTACAATTAAATCTTGAGTCATATATTGTTGACTAATGCCACCATAACCCCCAAAAAAGACAGTCCCTTTGCCTTTTATTTTTAACTTAAATAATCCTTCCCCGGCAAACCAACTACTAAAACCAGCCCATCCAACCCCCAGCTTGACATCAGGTGTACTAGCAATATAAGCCCCAGGCTGAAAACACAATTGCTGTTTTCTGTGCAACTCAACTGCTACAATATCTCCTGGAGTCGATTGAGACAAAACAAGCTGTCGCGCAAAGGAAGTGGTATTGATAAATGTATTGACAAATAATGATTCTCCGCCAAAAAACTTTTTGAGGAAACCAGAAAAAAATCCCCCTGAAAATGTAGTTTTAACTGATAAATCAGCATCCATACTCACCATTCCTCCGGCTTCTGCGGTAATTTTTTCACCCGGTTCAAGAGTGATGAAAATGGTAGCAAAGGCAGGTTTGTAACGAATGTCAAACTGCACCGTTTGGGACTCCTGTATTGTATCTTTAATATTGTCTACAAGGATGCCTCACAATTTTCCAGTAAATTAACTAACTTCACAAAAATAAACACAATGCCCCATCCCCGTAAACAATTTGCCCAACATTGGCTACGTAGTCCAACCGCCCTGAATCAAATTATCACAGCAGCAGAGTTATCAGCCACCGATAAAATTTTAGAAATTGGCCCAGGGACTGGAATTTTAACCCAAGATTTGTTAAATTTTGCCAAAACCGTTGTAGCAGTTGAAATTGACAGAGATTTATGTAAAAAGTTAGTCAAAAAATTAGGGAATATCGATCATTTTTTATTGCTACAGGGAGATTTTCTAGAAATAGACTTGGATCCTTTACTCCAGGATTTTCCTAAATTTAAACCGATGAATAAAGTCGTTGCCAATATCCCCTATAATATTACCGGGCCGATTTTAACAAAGCTGTTGGGAACCCTAACCACTCCTGCAATTAATCCCCATGAATTGATTGTATTATTGGTACAAAAAGAAGTTGCCCAGCGCTTATGTGCCACAGCCGGTGCTAAAATTTTTGGGGCCTTATCGGTACGAGTCCAATATTTAGCAGAATGTGAATTCATCTGTGAAGTGCCCGCAAAAGCCTTCTATCCCCCGCCTAAAGTGGACTCTGCGGTGGTTCGTTTGCGCCCTCGACCCATCGATACCCCCGTAAAAAATCCACGCCATTTGGAAATGCTGGTGAAACTCGGCTTTGCCAATAAACGCAAAATGTTACGAAATAATTTAAAAACTATTGCGGATCGGGATCAATTGACCCCATTGCTGGAACAATTAAACATAAATCCTCAGGCCCGCGCTGAAGATTTGGGAGTGAAACAATGGGTGGCTTTGAGTGATTTGATTTCCGCCCAAACCGTGTCTAATCTGTAAATGAAATGCGAACTTATTCTTTAATTGCCCCGGCTAAAATTAATTTATATTTGGAAATTCTTGGCGATCGCCCCGATGGTTTTCACGAATTGGCGATGGTACTTCAGAGTATTAGTTTAGCAGATGTGGTTACCCTCAACCCCATCAGTATTGATACCATTAGTGTGCGCTGTAACCATCCTCAAGTGCCAAACGATCAAACGAACCTAGCTTATCGGGCAGCGGCGTTGATGGCGCAGCAATTCCCCGATGCGATGACAAAATATGGTGGGGTTGAAATTACCATTGATAAACAAATTCCTGTTGCTGCGGGCTTAGCCGGAGGGTCTAGCAATGGGGCGGCGGTATTGGTGGGGTTAGACTTATTGTGGGAATTGGGACTAACAAAATTAGAATTACAGGAATTAGGGGCGCAAATTGGTTCAGATATTCCTTTCTGTATTCGCGGGGGAACGGCCTTAGCAACGGGTCGCGGGGAAGTTTTATCACCCTTAAAAAATTTAGATCATTTTCATCTGGTTTTGGCAAAATATAATAATCTTTCTATCTCAACTCCCTGGGCTTACAACACCTATCGTCAGCAATTTAGCAGTACTTATGTGTCTCAAGCGCAAGATTTACAAAGTCGCCAAAAACGAGTCCATTCAGGGCCGATTGTATCAGCAATTATGCATGATGAAGGGGAAAAAATCGGTAAACTGTTACACAATGATTTAGAAAAAGTGGCGTTACCGGAATATCCTCAAATTCTACAATTGCGAGAAGCCTTTGCCAGTCAAAATGTACTGGGGACAATGATGTCAGGTTCCGGGCCAACTGTGTTTGCTTTAACCGAGTCCCAGGAACAAGCTGTCGCAGTAATGAAAGAAGTTAAACAACAAATTGCTGACCCGAATTTAGAGTTTTGGACTGCGAAATTTATTTCAACTGGAATTACTTTAGCATAATATTAAAAAGGATAAAAATGACTGACCAAAATCAAACTAATTCAACCTCAATTACTGACTTAACTAAAGCGAGTCCGTTCCGCTGTTTAACCGGTGCTTTCATTTCCAGTGGGTTTGCGATCGCATTATATTTATTAACGTCTTCCGTTGCCCAAACGTTAGCAGAAACTCCGATTCGTTCCGGTAATGAATATGCCATGCGAATTGCTTCTGCTGTCAGAACGTTAGTGGTGGGAATGTGTGCGTTAGGAACCGGAATATTTACCATTGCTGCTGTGGGTTTATTGGCATTAATGGTACAGATTTTGATTCAACGCTGGCAAAAACGAGAGACTTCCCCAACTGATACTTCTTCGTAAATTGGAGAAACAAAGGTTATTATTAGAGTTATATTATTTAAGGATTGAGTTAAACAGCAAAATGGATGGAATTCAATTTGTAACCGATCAATCAGGAAAACCAACAGCAGTTATTATTGATTTAGAACAATGGGGTGATGTTTGGGAAGATTTTTATGATGTTTTAGTGGCTAAAACCAGACAAGACGAATCTGAAATCTTGTGGGAAGATTTAAAGGCTGAGATAGAGTCAAAAAATTAGAGGAATGGCTAACTATCGGTTAAATTTTAAGTCTTCTGCTGCTAAGGAATTCCGAAAGTTACCGCTTATAATTCAACAAAAAATTGTACCTGTGATCGATCAACTCTGTGAAAATCCTCGTCCTTCAAGTGTTGTTAAGCTGCAAGGAGATGAAAATTTATATCGGGTTAGAGTAGGTGATTATCGAATTATCTACGAAATTGACGATATTGAAAAATATATTAGGGTAATGCGAGTCATGCGATCGCTTAAAATAATAAGCCTGTTAAATTTAATAACTAGGATCAGCTTTTATTTTCCCCATTTCCATGCTTTCTTATTTTCTTCTTCCCCTTTTCCTCGTTCATGTTCTGGTAATGGTGTCATAATTTCCAAAAGTCCATTATCATAAGCTACCCGTGTAGACCGTCGTTCACCTAATTCTTGTAAAATCGCTTCAAATTCCTCCCAACTTACCGCTTCTAATAACACTCGTTGTCCTGGAGGAATTGTTAGTCGTCTAAGTTCTAATAGCATTTTTAGTATATCGATAAAATTGATTATATTCTAACTTGTAGAATAGTTAAAATCATTAAGGAAGCTTGTAACTTGCGACACGAATTGTTAGTTCACCTTGTTCAGGATTATTGGTAAAAATAAAAGCACCTGATGCTTCTTCACCACCGGATAAAAAGTCAATTTGTTGTTCGCCTGTTTGTTGAATATCTTCCTCTTCTATTTTTAGTTCTCCAATCACTTGAACCGATTTTGCTGTTTGTCCGCCCGTATTAGAAACTGTGAAAGGAACATAGTATTGAGTCCCCTGATAACGAATTTCTTGATCGACAATAATAGATAAAATAGGAGGCTGAGTTTCTATAATTTTCCATTGATAAAGAATCAGAAATATTAACAATCCTAGGATAAAGCAGGCGATACCGAAACTTAAACGTTCTGGAAAAGAACGCTGTTTTTTTTGTTTTGAATCTGTAGAAGCTTCACTCATACGGCTAAACGTCCGGCTGCGCCTCCAATACTGGCGGGAAGTCCCAGTATAATAGCATAACGCAACCAGATAAACCAAGGATCAACAAAACTGACTTTTTGGAAAAATAATAACATTAGAACAGAAGCAAATAAAGAAATTAGGTATGAGAAAATAGTTTCACTTTCAGGGGTTTGAAATAGTCCTTGTTGTTGTTTACGTTGCTTTTGGTTACCAAAACCGGCTGCAAAAACAATCAGATAAGAAATCAATAAAGAAGCTAAAATAATTGCAATAAGCCAAGGAGGAGAAGATGCAACGCCTAATTCAGTAACTTCATCGGTTGGTGCAATACTAAATGCAATAATAATGGCTCCAGTTATTGTTCCTCCTAAATCTGATAGTGTCTGATTCGCTCCTTTTACTTTTTTTATATTTTCATCCATAAAATCTTTGGTTTGGCGAGAATGTTCTGAAAAGTTTTTTGAATCATCTTCAGTTAAAATTAATCGGCTCAAAGCCACACCCAGTGCAAACGGAACACTCTCAAATGTAATTTTACCTAAAGCTTCTTGTAAAGAGGTATTGAAGGTGATTCGTTGTAATAAAAACAGCATTAACGTCGCACAGATAATAGCGATCGCTAAGACTTCTATACTTTCTAAAATAACATCGCTAAGATTTGTTCTTTTTTGATGACGAAAGCCTTCAACTCGATTAAAAAAGAAAACAACAAGATAAGTGACTGCTAAGATAGATAACATCAAAGATGGCTTGATGTAGGAACCCGTCTGCCAGACTTCAAAAGTGTATAATAATGGAATTCCAAACAAGAAGCCTCCGGCTGCACCCCGAACAATTTCATTAATTTCTTTAATCCAGACTAAATGAGATCGTTGTTTGTTAATCCGTTTATTCATTAACGTTTTTTAAGTTATAATATATTTTTAATCCTTGTATATTAACAGCTTTATTTAAATTCAAGTGATTTTAGCTTTAAAATATAATAATTGTATACAAATACGACCGAATCAAGCTCTAATCAATGAGAATTAATATAAAATATTCTGTATGTATTTGATAAAAGGTAACACTTTAGATGTACAATAGTTGAGGTAGATATAGTGAATTGAAGTATAGAAATGTTAAAACTTTATGGCGGCGTTGTCAGCCGCGCTACTATTGTTCAGTGGTATCTAGAAGAATTAGAAGTTCCCTACGAGTTTGTAACCATTGATTTGCAAGTAGGGGAACAGCAACAGGCAGAATTTTTAGAGATTAATCCCATGGGAAAAGTCCCTGCTATTGATGATGAGGGTTTTAAACTTTGGGAATCTGGCGCAATTTTACTCTATTTAGCACAAAAACATGGCAAAATGCCGGATTCTATCGAACAACAAGCTGAGATTTATCAGTGGGTATTGTTTGCTAATGCTACTCTGAGTAGT
This sequence comes from uncultured Lyngbya sp., assembly GCA_964401105.1. Classification (GTDB taxonomy): domain Bacteria; phylum Cyanobacteriota; class Cyanobacteriia; order Cyanobacteriales; family Microcoleaceae; genus JAAURB01. Next base: position 11,084 of record CAYNXM010000052.1, read on the forward strand.
GGATTATTTAATGAAACAAGCCGCGCTAAAGAAACTCCCCAACTTTTAAAGCCTTTAAGCGATCGCTTACAACAACATCCCTATATGATGGGAACAGAATTTGGTGTAGTTGATGTGGCGGTGGGTTCCATTTTAGGCTACTTACAAATGATGATAAAACTGGACTATAGTCCTTATCCAGGAGTCATGGATTATGTGCAAAGAATGACTACTCGTCCAGCATTTCAAAAGGTGATGGCAAGACGTTAAAGGAATTATCAAGAGTCGGATTATAGGGTAAGTTGGCTATGTCAGTCTGACTTTATTGTTATCTTTTCAAAGAAGATAATATTTTAGATAAAATATCTGCCATTGCTTCTAAACTATAATATTGAATACATCTTTCTCTAGCGGCTTCTCCTCGTGTTTTTGCCTGTTCTAAATCCTCAAAAATTGTCTTAATTTGTAGGACGATTTCTTCAGGAGAACTGGGATTGACTAAATAGCCCGTATCGGCTAAAATATCAGGAATATCCCCAACTTGACTGGCAATAATGGGTTTTGCCATTGCCATGCCATCCGTTAATTTTAAGGGAAATTGTGCTAATGCAGCCGGAGAATTTCGTTGAGGAACCATAATAATATCCGCTGCTGCCACCACTTCTGGCATATCTGTATAAGGAATTTTAGGCAGTTTAATAATCCATTTTCCCCATTGTTTCATTAACTGTTGATCGTAATCATCATAAGGACTTCCACCCACAATCACTAAGCGATAACGAGTATCATTTAATTGATCTAATGCCATTAAAATATCTTCGACTCCTTTATAAGGTCGAGGCGCACCGGGAAACATTAACACTCGATAATTTGAAAGGTTATATTTTTCTTTACTCTTAACTGAACTATAATTTTCAGGATTAAATACAGAAATATCCTTCCCATTCGGTAAACAAATTCCACCAAATTTATTTTGTAAAAATTGATTATGAGTTGTAATGATATCTGCGCGATTAACCCAATTTTCAATCCACTGAATATAACGAGGATGATCGGGTTCTCGTAGCGCACCATGAGGTTTTAATAAATCTCTTGCTAACTGTTTAGGATGAGGACGATAACTATAGTTTTCTCCCCCATGCCAGCTTAATTCCCAGTCGTCAATATCGAGTAATAACGGCTTATTTTGAGTCCATTTTTTAATTAAAGAAACGCCAAAGCTACTCGGTTTAAGTTTATAAGCATAAATAATATCCCCATCGATATGACTCAGTAATTGTCTAGCAGCATTGATAAACTGAGGATATCCAGAATAAGAAATGGCTTTAATTGGGATTTCTGTCGTTTGAATGGCTGGAGTATTTTCTGCCACAAATCCTACAATTTCAACCTGATAATTCAAAGATTGAAGTACACGACTCAGTAAAAATGGACGGACTCCGCCACCAGCCCAACGTCCCACACCTTTTTCCGATAAATCACTGACAACGATAGAAACTTTTTGATTTTTTGAAGTAGTCATTGAGATTTACTCACCTCATTTAAAATATGATGTTTTAGCATCAATGGAACTGTCTTAAATACACGGCTAATCAGAGATGTTTTAGAATTTTCTACCTCTACTGCCTGAATTAATGCTTGAAGCTGTTGACTAGAATTTTCCCAAGAAAACTTCTCTAGCGCCCGTTTTTGTCCTGTTGTTGCGAGTTGTTGACACAGTTGAGGATTGTTTAATAAGTTGATGATTGCCGTTGCTGTTTCCTCAACCTTAAATGGGTCAACTAAAAATCCGGTTTCACCATCAACGACCGCATCAGGAACGCCCCCACTACGGCCAGCGACGACAGGCAGTCCGCAAGCATTGGCTTCTAGATAAACAATACCAAATCCTTCTACTTCATGACTACCGGGAGGCTGGCGGCTAATCATGGTAAATACAGTTGCCAATTGATAGTAGGCGGGTAAGTCTTCGTCAGGCACTTCTCCTGCAAAAACAACTGCTTTTTCGAGTCCCATTTTTTGGCTTAAAGCCTGTAAATTTTCTCGTTCTAATCCATCTCCAACAATTAAATAAATGGCATCTGGAACTTCAGATAAAATGGCAGGCATTGCCTGAATAACTGTATCATGACCCTTTCTTTCGTTTAATCTTCCTACTGTTAAAATAATGGGATGATTGCCCAATTGATGTTGTTGTCGAAGCTGTTCAACCCGTTGAGATGAAACTTCTGCTGTCCATTGTTGAGGTTGAATTCCTGGGGGAATGCGAACAATTTTTTCAGCCGGGACACCAAAATCTTTTAATAATCCAGCGGTATAGTCACTATTAGCAACAACACGCGCTGCTGAATTGAACGCCATTCTCATTAATTGTTCTTTTTCCGGTTTTTTTTGATTTTCTAAAATTTCTTTACCATGAGTATAAACAATATAAGGAATTCCAAAGGTTTTTTGCAATAACCAACCTGATAACCCATCCGGTAAGACTAAGCCGCAGTGAACTAAATCAATCTGATGCTTCTGACAAACTCCAAATAGGGTTTTCAACCACTTAAATCGACCAGGACGACCCCAACGAAACCATTTTTGACTTAAGTCCGGAATCCGATAAATGGATAAGGTCGATTGACGATCAAATTCTTGATAATCTCCTGTTATATCAGGAGTAATCACAACAATTTTATCTTGTTTAAGATAACTAAATAAATGATTGTAGTAGGCTTCTCGTCCGCCTACACGGGGAGAAAAAGTATCAGTAATGAGTAATGAATTCACGGTTAATTAGGGTAATTTAGAATTAAGTTACAACATATCAATAAGAAATAGCAGCCTCAAACTCAAAAACAGATGTCTGAATGAGACTACTAAAAGACTATTTTTTCAATGCTGCATTTAAGTTCATTTGCCAAAAGATTTGAGTCACTAAAAATGCCATGGGCATCAATCGTTTTCCTGTTTTCTGATGATCTTCTACAATAGATTGAATCCCTTTGGGTGCAATTCGATCTGAGAGTAAGTCTGCATGATCTAGGATAAACTCTTTGACAAAGGTTTGTTGAAACCATTCCGGATATTTTGCATAAGAAATAATGGGTGCTTTTTGACGTTTTTCTCGCCAGTAGAATGAGGGGGCTTGAGACTTCATTTTTTTGCCAAATTCTCCTTGTTCTGGAAACTTCATGAGTTGAGGATAAGTTTTCTCAATCGCATAACGATGCCAGTTATTTCCTAGTCGCCATTTTCGGTCTAAATTCCAAATATCTCGTACCCATTCTCGACTCATAAATGGTGCGCGCCAATTTACATTAGCGGAATACAATTTCATGCCATTTCCCATAAAGTTCTGAACCCGTTGTTCTAAATAAAAACGTTCTAATCCCCCTAATAATTGCTCATGACTCAATTTAATTAAACGCTGAATTCTTTCCTGTTTCTTTTCTTCTGAAAATTCTTGCACTAACTCCGGTGCAATTTGATTCAGTTCATCGGGTGTAAAAAAGGGCTTTAATCGACCTTTCCAAAGTTGATATAATGTGGGAATAGAGGCTGTAATATTTTTGTAAATAGCCTGAATGCCTTTGTCATAATAGAAATTCTTAGCAAATCCTCCATTCGTGCCAACATACATTAACTGATTGGGGTTTAATTGAGCCTGATAAGTATACACATAAGTATGCCAATGTCGAGATGATTTCGTCCCATTAGTCAAGGCTGCAATCGTTTGACCAAACTTAAAATAATCTTCTAAGTTTAACTCAATTAAGGATAAATCTAAGCCGAAATGATCGGCAATTTGTTTGGAAATAACAACATCAGTACTTTCACTATGTCCCATCGTGACTAAAAAGGGTTTATAACCCTGTTTTAATACACTACCCAAAATTAATCGAGAATCAAATCCTCCTGACATGGAAACAACAACATCATCTGTTATCCAAGCTTCTACTTCTTGATTAAAAGTATTAACGGCTTGTTTCGCTGAACTCCGTTGGGGAGGGTTCAATTCTTCCCAACTCAGGGTTGAAATGTCAAGCTTTCCTTGCTTAAAATGTAGAATACTGCCGGAAGGAACGCGATGAATATCAGGATGTAGTGTATCGAGTTCTAGAGTGTGATCGATTAAAATTAAATCCGCTAAACTTTGCCAATTCCATGACCAACTGATTTGGCTATCTTTAAGAACACCAAGAACAGTTTCATGATGGAAGAGTTGATTGTCTTTAATAGTGTAGTAATATTGACAAGCGCCATAGGGAGACGTAATAATGTAGCATTCTTCAGGCTTTTCAATCAGAATGACATAATTCCCCGGAAGATTCACTAAATCTGAAGCACCGTTTTCTGCAAACTTCCGAGTAATTGCATCTGTGTTTAATGTACAATGACCAATTAGCTTAATCTGATAATTCAAATCATTCATCATAAAAAACCTAGGAATTATAATTCTTTCAAGCTATAATGGGATCAACTTTTTGATCGTTAAGCAGTGTTTTTTGCAGAATTCAACTCAAGAGATCCACTCAAAATTGTAGTCATTTTCAGTTAGAATACTAGAGCGATCGCGAAATGTATCCCTAAAACTGATAGCGCTGAGTTCACGTTGAACCCGAAATTTAAACGATATTAGCTGATATTTCTATCCTAACTCAACTCTATGATTCCCTAATCCGTGAAAATACGGAATTTATTAGACTCATTACTGACTCTACCGATGGGATATTTAACTATTCGGAGGTTCAACAACAATTGGTTTTACTGAAATTTCCCTTAATACCATTTCTCTGTAATCATGCACTCAATCCATTACCCCCTGTAGTCCCCCTCCTCCCCCCTTTATAAGGGGGGACACAGGGGGGTGGGGGAGGCGAGCTGCCGGGGGTTTATAAATCGACGGGTTGGC
>CAYNXM010000053.1:0-14669 GCA_964401105.1 uncultured Lyngbya sp.
TTAATCGTTACCGGCCCCAATGGTTCTTTTGACATGGTGACATCCAACAGAATGTGTTCATCGGGGTTAGGCAGAGTACTGCGACGGGCAATTAACTGAGATTTGTCAGAAGTCATCCCTTCACAGCGACCTTCTGCATAAGCGGCATAAGCCGGGTCAGCTTGTTGGAAAGTCACGGTTTCAAAGTTAACACCCCGTTCCCGCATATTATCAGTCAAGTTTAATTCTGTGGTAGTGCCGGCTTCGACACAAACTGCCCGACCTTCAAAATCTTCTAAGGAAGTAATGCCACTGTCTTGGCGAACCATCATTCCTTGACCATCATAAAAGGTGGTGGGTGCAAATTCCATCCCGACCGAGGTATCACGGCTAATGGTCCAGGTGGTATTCCTAGACAACATATCTACTTCACCCGATTTTAATGCCTCAAACCGTTCTGTAGAGTCGAGGTTACGATATTCAACGGCTTGTGGGTCATCAAATAACGCCGCCGCTACGGCTTTACAAATATCAACATCTAAACCGGAATATTGACCACTTTCATCCACAAAGCTAAATCCTGGAATTCCCCCATCTACGCCACAAACAAGGGTTCCTCTAGCTTTAACGGTGTCTAAGCGGCTTTGTACCCCACCGGTTGAACTTTGCACCCCGTCGGTTGAGTCACCTGTCCCCCCTGAATCACAAGCGGTTAACGGGATAGCTAACAATAGTGTAGCCAATATCCAAGAACTATATTTACCCATATTTTTGTTAAGCACCATACAAACGAGTACACTATTTCAAACAACTAAAGTCAAAGGACTTCTTTTGTCCTAAATCTTACCTAGCTTACCGGAAAAATCAAAGTTAAATTGTAGAAAAATATAACAGTTAGATTGTCTTAACTTAAATTAATCCGTGAGGATGCAGTTTACAGCTTCAGCTTTATATTCGCAGTAGGGTTTTGCTTAAACAACAATAATGTGAAAATTTAGCTTAAATCAGAAATTATTTTCGCCATCTCAAAGTCTTTTTCGGTTAGCCCTCCGGTATCATGGGTTGTTAAACTAATCGTTACTTTATTATAGGAAATTGCAATATCTGGATGATGTCCAGCAGATTCGGCGGGTTCAACTAATTGATTGACAAAATCCATCGCTGCAATAAAATCTTCGAAGGTTTTAACGATTTTCAGTTGTTTTCCTTCTACTGTCCATTCTGGCACTTGAGCCGATAAGCTTTGAACTTGAGATGCACTAAGCTGTTCTGCCATTGGTTTGATAACTTTTTCTACTTAATTCTTGATTAAATTTTTAACCATAACTATCCGCTCCTACCAGCTAGCGATCGCTTAACGCTTGGCGTTATTTGATCGGGTGGTAAGAGCGGCCTAGCGGGTCATTTTGTTGAAACCTGACTGCCGGGAGGAACACTCTAAAGTGAATCCGGTCACCCAGGAAGGTTGGCTTCCAAGATTGAAACCAAGCTCATCTCTAGAGGACAGCCCCGGCCCACAGCCGGCATTCTCCAACAAACTGACCCATGCGTTTACTACTATCACTCATGGGCATCACCTCCTTGCTAGCTTTACGGCTATGTTCCCATTGGAACTGTTAATTAACATAACACATTATTTGAAAATTTTGTCAAGTCAAGAGAGTCGGGCAACGAAACGAAAGGACAAGAAGAAGACATCTACGTGCTGAGCTGGAGCTTTGGATCTGCTGTCTGCTAACCCCCTCGAAACCACAAAAAATTAAATACTTCAATTCAGTTCCCCCAATAGTCGCAGAGATGTTATATTAGTATTTCTGCAATATATCTCTTAGAATTAAAGATCGGCATCTCCTAAATCTCTAAATCTCGAATACCCATGGCTAATATTAAATCTGCACTAAAGCGAATCCAGATTGCAGAACGCAATCGACTGCAAAATAAGTCTTACAAATCAGCCGTTCGGACTTTAATGAAAAAGTACTTGATCGCGGTGGAAGACTATGGTACAAATCCTAGCGCAGAAAAGCTAGAAGAAGTCAACCAACGGATGTCAGAAGCCTATAGTAAGATTGATAAAGCAGTTAAAACGGGAGTGTTTCATCGCAATAACGGGGCACGGAAAAAGGCTCGCTTAGCGAAAGCACTTCAGCGTCAAGCACCAGCTCAGACAGAATCTGCGTAGTCTTAAACTTCCTCAATGATCGCTTGTTCTATCTTTAGGGAATGACCTGTGAGGAAAGACCCTGGTGAGTTGACTCTTGGGTTGGGGATATGAAATTGATTCAGTTGCCCTGAGTCAGAAGAAAGCCTACGATCGATCGGATTAATCACGATCGCGATCGAAAATAGAAACAGGTGACCCTTAGTAATCGTAGCATCCAGCCCAGAATTCATTCTAGAATTTGATGAGACTCAGATTTCCAGGCAGTCAGTTATAGGGCATTAAACTCTAAAGTCGTCTTAACATAAGGAAGTCCAGTGAGCAGTGGAAAATCTGTTGAGATGCATCTGATTGATACACACGTTCATCTAAACTTTGATACCTTGGCATCCGATCTAGATGCAGTTCGGCAACGTTGGCAACAAGCTGGCGTTGTTCGCTTAGTACATTCATGCGTTCATCCAGGAGAATTTAGTCAGATCTCTGCGATCGCCGACCGGGTGCCTGAACTCTCCTTTGCGGTAGGGTTACACCCTCTCGACACCGAAAAGTGGACTTTGAACTCAGCCGATCAAATTACAGATCTGGCCAGTTCCGATTCCCGAGTCGTCGCAATTGGTGAAATGGGTTTAGACTTTTATAAAGCCGACGATCAATCCCAACAGGAAAAAATCTTTGAGGCACAGTTAGAGATTGCTCATTATTTAAATAAACCCGTGATCATTCATTGCCGGGATGCAGCCGCACCGATGCTGAGATTACTTAAAAAGTTTTGGGATCGTACTGGGCCTGTATCTGGGGTCATGCATTGTTGGGGTGGGACACCCGAAGAAACCCAGTGGTTTTTGGACCTAGGGTTTTATATTAGTTTCAGTGGGATTGTAACATTCAAAAATGCCCAATCTGTTCATGCCTCGGCTCGCCAAGTTAGATCGGATCGGTTATTAATTGAAACAGACTGTCCGTTTTTAGCGCCAGTCCCCCGACGAGGAAAACGTAATGAACCTTCCTATGTGCAATACGTTGCTGATGCATTGGCGAAACTCAGAAACGTTCCCTTAGAAACTATTACACAGCAAACTACTAAAAATGCCTGTCAACTGTTTGGTTTATCTCAACCGGCTCAATCAAACCCCGTTTAAAAATATCACACTCAAATTCAATTTGAATTGATCACCTTGTATGGTCAGTTAAACTTTATCCTTCGGGGTAAAAGTTGAAATCTATTCTTCAGTGAGTTACTCATATCCTCCATGACAAAATCAGTATCTAACCAGACTCTTTTACCGGATCTAATTGATATTCAAAGATCTAGTTTTCGGTGGTTTTTAGAAACCGGGTTAATTGAAGAGCTTGAAAGTTTTTCTCCCATTTCAGACTATACCGGAAAATTAGAACTTCACTTTCTCGCTAAAAATTATAAGCTCAAAGAACCGAAATATGACGTTGATGAAGCAAAACGCCGCGACAGCAGCTATGCGGTGCAAATGTATGTTCCCACCCGCTTTATTAACAAAGAAACAGGAGAAATTAAAGAACAAGAAGTCTTTATTGGGGATTTGCCCCTGATGACGGAACGGGGCACTTTTATTATTAATGGTGCTGAACGAGTTATTGTTAACCAAATTGTTCGCAGTCCGGGGGTTTATTATAAGTCAGAAATTGACAAAAACCAACGCCGGACTTACAGTGCTTCTTTGATTCCTAACCGAGGCGCTTGGCTGAAATTTGAAACCGATAAAAATGATCTAGTTTGGGTCAGAATTGATAAGACTCGTAAACTGTCAGCCCAAGTTTTACTCAAAGCATTAGGACTTTCAAATAATGAAATTTTTGATGCTTTACGTCACCCCGACTACTTCCAAAAAACCATTGAGCGAGAAGGGGAATTTTCCGAAGAAGAAGCCTTAATGGAACTGTATCGCAAGCTGCGTCCGGGTGAACCGCCGACAGTGGCTGGGGGAGAACAGCTTCTTAATAATCGCTTTTTTGACCCCAAACGCTATGATTTAGGTCGGGTGGGACGGCACAAACTCAATCGCAAACTCCGGCTGAATATTCCGGAAACCACACGGGTTTTGACCCCAACTGATATTTTAGCGGCGGTTGATTATTTGATTAACCTAGAATACGATATCGGAGAAACAGACGATATTGACCACTTGGGAAATCGTCGAGTCCGTTCTGTCGGAGAATTGCTACAAAACCAAATTCGTGTCGGTTTAAACCGCCTAGAACGGATTATTCGCGAACGGATGACGGTGAGTGATTCTGATGCCTTAACTCCAGCATCTTTGGTCAACCCAAAACCTTTAGTGGCTGCGGTTAAAGAGTTCTTTGGTAGTTCTCAATTATCTCAGTTTATGGATCAAACTAATCCCCTGGCGGAATTGACCCACAAACGACGGATTTCTGCCTTGGGGCCAGGAGGATTAACCCGAGAACGGGCTGGGTTTGCGGTGCGAGATATTCACCCCTCTCATTATGGCCGTATTTGTCCGATTGAAACCCCAGAAGGGCCAAACGCTGGATTAATTGGTTCCTTGGCAACTCACGCCCGAGTCAGTCATTTTGGCTTTATTGAAACTCCTTATTATCCCGTAGAAAATGGTCGGGTGCTGAAAGACCAACCCCCCACTTATATGACAGCGGATGAGGAAGATGACCTGCGGGTAGCACCGGGGGATATTCGCATGGACGAGGAAGGCTATATTATTGGGGATTTTGTCCCAGTCCGATATCGTCAGGACTTTACCGAAACGACCCCTGACCAAGTGGACTATGTTGCCGTTTCTCCCGTACAAATTGTCTCCGTTGCTACCTCTTTGATTCCATTCTTGGAACATGATGATGCTAACCGGGCCTTGATGGGGTCTAATATGCAGCGGCAAGCCGTTCCTTTATTGCGTCCGCAACGACCTTTGGTGGGAACTGGGTTAGAAGCCCAAGCAGCACGGGACTCTGGGATGGTGGTGCTAACCCAAACCGATGGCGAAGTTAGCTATGTAGATGGGTCCAAAATTCGGGTGATGGCAACAGATGGCCATGAATACGAATATGAACTGCAAAAGTATCAGCGTTCTAACCAAGATACCTGTTTAAATCAACGTCCTCTGGTTTATGAAGGGGACCAAGTGATTGCCGGTCAGGTGTTAGCGGATGGGTCTTCCACCGAAGGGGCCGAACTGGCATTGGGTCAAAATATTGTGGTGGCCTATATGCCCTGGGAAGGCTATAACTACGAAGATGCCATCTTAATTAGTGAACGGTTGGTTTATGAGGATTATTACACCTCGATTCACATTGAGAAGTTTGAGATTGAGGCCCGCCAAACCAAACTAGGGCCAGAAGAAATTACCCGAGAAATTCCTAACGTTGGGGAAGATGCCCTGCGCCAACTCGATGGTAATGGGATTATTCGGATTGGTGCTTGGGTAGAATCTGGGGATATTTTGGTGGGGAAAGTCACCCCCAAAGGAGAATCCGACCAACCCCCAGAAGAAAAACTACTACGGGCAATTTTTGGGGAAAAAGCCCGAGATGTACGGGATAATTCCCTGCGGGTTCCTAACGGTGAAAAAGGCCGCGTGGTAGATGTCCGGGTATTTACTCGCGAACAAGGAGATGAACTGCCCCCCGGTGCCAATATGGTGGTACGGGTTTATGTCGCCCAGAAACGCAAAATCCAAGTTGGGGATAAAATGGCGGGACGACATGGGAATAAAGGAATTGTTTCCCGCATCTTGCCCATCGAAGATATGCCCTATCTCCCCGATGGTCGCCCTGTTGATATTGTGCTTAATCCTCTGGGTGTACCCTCACGGATGAATGTCGGTCAGATTTTTGAGTGTTTGATGGGATGGGCGGGAGAAAACCTGAATTTACGGTTTAAAGTGATTCCGTTTGACGAAATGCATGGGGCGGAAATGTCCCGCAAAACCGTTCATGGCAAACTCAAGCAAGCCCGTGAGAAGAAAAACCAGGATTGGTTGTTTAATGAAAATCATCCCGGTAAAACTATCGTGTATGATGGCCGGACTGGGGAAGCGTTTGACCAACCCATTACTGTCGGGGTGGCTTATATGCTGAAGTTAGTTCACTTAGTGGATGATAAAATTCACGCCCGTTCCACAGGCCCTTATTCATTGGTTACCCAGCAACCTCTGGGTGGAAAAGCCCAACAAGGGGGTCAGCGGTTTGGAGAGATGGAAGTTTGGGCCCTGGAAGCCTTCGGTGCGGCTTATACCTTGCAGGAATTGTTAACGGTTAAATCTGACGATATGCAAGGACGCAATGAAGCCCTAAATTCAATTGTGAAAGGGAAGGCAATTCCTCGTCCGGGAACTCCAGAATCATTCAAAGTATTGATGCGAGAATTGCAATCATTATGCTTAGATATTGCTGTTCACAAAGTTGATACAACCGATGGTCGTGATTCTGAAGTTGATTTAATGGCCGATGAGTCTAACCGAGGGCGAACTCCCTCTAAACCCACCTATGAATTGAGTTCAGTTGAAGAAGAAGAAAATTAGTCATGAGTCATTTGAGAGGAGTTATGGGTCATTAGCCTGGGATAACAGAGTGTAGAGAGGGGTCTATGGCAGTCCCTTAACTGATGAGAAGTTTAAGCAGGTGGATTCATCCCCTGCTTGAAGCTTGCTTTAGAATCCACGCGGATTTATCCCGTGGAGTGTCAAATTCAACCCATAACCACTCTTCGTAACAGAAGCCTCAACCCTATTCACCCATACCAACAGAAACAATGCCCAAACTGGAACAACACTTTGATTACGTCAAAATTGGTTTAGCTTCCCCAGAACGAATTCGTCAATGGGGAGAACGCACCTTACCCAATGGTCAGGTTGTGGGAGAAGTCACCAAACCTGAAACCATTAACTACCGAACGTTAAAGCCAGAGATGGATGGTCTCTTCTGTGAGCGGATTTTTGGCCCAGCAAAAGATTGGGAATGTCATTGCGGTAAATATAAACGGGTCAGACACCGGGGTATTGTCTGCGAACGCTGTGGTGTAGAAGTCACAGAATCACGGGTTCGTCGTCACCGCATGGGCTATATCAAACTCGCTGCCCCTGTGACTCATGTCTGGTATCTCAAAGGGATTCCCAGTTACATGGCAATTTTGCTCGATATGCCTTTGCGTGATGTCGAACAGGTGGTGTATTTTAACGCTTATGTGGTGCTCAATCCCGGCAACGCGGAGAATCTCTCTTATAAACAACTGTTAACAGAAGAACAGTGGTTAGAGTTAGAAGAGCAGATTTATAGTGAAGATTCCACCCTCAATGATGTAGAAGTGGGGATTGGGGCTGAAGCGATTGCCCGCTTACTCGATGATATCCCTTTAGAAGAAGAAGCCGAACGTCTACGGGAAGACATCGCCAATGCCAAAGGACAAAAACGGGCGAAGTTGATTAAACGCTTACGGGTGATTGATAACTTCGTGGCTACCGGTTCGAGTCCAGAATGGATGGTCTTAAATGTCATCCCTGTGATTCCCCCCGACCTGCGTCCAATGGTACAACTCGATGGGGGTCGTTTTGCCACCAGTGACTTAAATGACCTATATCGCCGGGTGATTAACCGCAATAACCGTTTAGCAAGATTACAGGAGATTTTAGCCCCTGAGATTATTATCCGCAACGAAAAACGGATGCTACAAGAAGCGGTGGATGCCTTAATTGATAACGGCCGCCGGGGACGGACTGTGGTGGGGGCAAACAATCGACCGCTGAAATCTTTATCCGATATTATTGAAGGGAAACAAGGACGTTTTCGTCAAAACTTATTGGGTAAACGGGTCGATTATTCCGGTCGTTCTGTAATTGTGGTTGGCCCTAAATTAAAAATGCATCAATGTGGCTTGCCACGGGAAATGGCTATTGAGTTATTTCAACCCTTTGTGATTCATCGTCTGATTCGTCAGGGACTCGTCAATAATATTAAGGCGGCGAAGAAATTAATTCAGCGTAATGACCCCAGTGTTTGGGATGTTTTAGAAGAAGTGATTACCGGTCACCCTGTGCTATTAAACCGGGCACCGACATTACACCGTTTGGGAATTCAAGCCTTTGAACCGATGTTAGTGGAAGGGCGAGCCATTCAACTCCATCCCTTAGTTTGTCCGGCATTTAACGCTGACTTTGATGGGGATCAAATGGCGGTTCATGTACCATTATCCATTGAATCTCAAGCGGAAGCTCGATTGTTAATGTTGGCTTCTAATAATATCCTCTCTCCAGCAACCGGAACACCGATTGTTACGCCGAGTCAGGATATGGTATTGGGCTGTTATTACTTAACGGCTGAAAATCCGAATGCCACAAAAGGAGCAGACCAATACTTTGCTCATTTGGAAGATGTGATTACTGCTTATGAACAAGAAGTTGTGGATTTACACGCCTATATTTGGGTGCGATTTGATGGAGAAGTGGTGAATGGTGAATCAGAAGTGGTTGATCAGGAAGAAACATCGACTTCCGGTGCCGTGACTCGGATTTATAAGAGTGAAAAAAGTGGGAAAGTGACTCGTCGTGTTCGTTTGAATGAAGAAGGAACAATTTTATCTCAATATGTGCGAACAACACCCGGACGAGTACTTTTCAATAAGACGGTGCAAGATGTAATTAGTGATTAATTATTAGGCAACAGGCAACGGGCAACGGGCAACAGTGAGGAGACTGGAAAATGATTAACGATTTCAAGGATTTGTTGATTTGGCAAAAGGGAATGGAAATAGCAAAAATGTGTTATTTCCTAACTAAAAAGTTTCCAAAAGAAGAACTTTTTGGCATGACTAAGCAAATTAGAAGATCGGCTTCATCAATTCCAGCAAACATTTCTGAAGGATACGGAAGACGTTCTCCAGGCGATTATCAACGATTTCTAAATATTACAATTGGTTCGACCAATGAATTGCAAACTCATCTTATCTTGTCGGCTTCTGTCAATCTTTGTACTCAAAAAGAAGTTGAACCTATCCTAGATAAAATTAAACAATAACTAAAAATGATAACATCATTGATTCAAAAATTAGAGACAAAAAAATGATCTGTTCTCTCCTTCCTGTTGCCCGTTGCCCGTTGCCAGATGAGCTGTTGCCTTTTTAAGAGCGCTATAAATAACCAACAAACACATAGAAAATAATGACTAACAACAACGAGCCGAAGAAAATTTTCCGCAATCAAATTATTGACAAGAAACAACTGAAGAAGTTAATGTCTTGGTCGTTTACCAATTATGGGACGGCTCGAAGCGCTCAAATGGCGGATGAACTCAAAGATTTGGGGTTCAAATATGCCACGCGGGCGGGGGTTTCTATTAGTGTGGATGATTTGCAAGTTCCGCCTTCTAAAAGAGAAATGTTAGAGGCAACTGAAGAAGAAATTCGCACCACAGAACGGCGATATTCTAAAGGGGAAATTACTGAAGTTGAACGCTTTCAAAAAGTGGTTGATACTTGGAATAATACCTCAGAAGAATTAAAAGATGAAGTGGTTCGCAACTTTAAATCGACTAATCCCCTCAATTCAGTGTATATGATGGCATTTTCTGGGGCACGGGGGAATATCTCTCAGGTGCGTCAGTTGGTGGGAATGCGGGGGTTGATGGCAAATCCGCAAGGGGAAATTATTAATATTCCGATTAAGACTAATTTCCGGGAAGGATTAACCGTTACCGAATACATCATCTCCTCCTACGGGGCGCGCAAAGGACTCGTCGATACAGCCCTGCGAACCGCAGACTCCGGCTACCTCACCCGACGCTTAGTCGATGTCTCCCAAGATGTGATTGTCCGAGAAATAGATTGTGGCACCGACCGAGGGATTGAACTCGGCCACATGACCGATGGCGATCGCATCCTGATTAACCTTCGAGATCGGATCTTTGGTCGAGTCTTAGGGGCAGATGTCCATCACCCGGAAACCGGAGAAATTGTTAGTTTTGGCGAGAAAAAAGCCGTTCGCAATCAAAGTATTTGTGCTGATTTAGCGGAAACGATTATTCAAGCGGGGGTGAAGAAAGTCTTTTTACGCAGTCCCCTCACCTGTGAGGCCAACCGTTCGGTTTGTCGCCATTGTTATGGTTGGAGTTTGGCCCATGCGGAGATGGTGGATTTAGGGGAAGCGATTGGGATTATTGCCGCCCAGTCGATAGGAGAACCGGGGACCCAGTTAACCATGCGGACATTCCACACCGGCGGGGTATTTACCGCCGAGGCAGCCGCTGTGATTCGTGCCCCATTTGAAGGAGTATTATCTGTCCCCAAAACCCTGAAATTACGGGCATTCCGCACCCGTCATGGGGATGATGCCTTTTTAATTGAAAACAACGGTAAAATTGCGGTTGAAGCAGGCAGCCAGAAGAAATCCTTGAATGTGTCTCAAGGAACCACTTTGGTGGTGAAAAATGGGGAATCTGTAATAGCGGAACAGATTTTAGTCGAGATTCCAGCCGGGGGTCGAACCGCCCGCAAAACCACAGAAAAAGCCACCAAGGATGTGGCAACGGACTTATCAGGAGAAGTCAAATTTGCCGATGTGGTTCCAGAAGAAAAAGTAGACCGTCAGGGCAACATGACCCGAATTGCCCGGGCTGGAGGTTTGTTGTGGGTATTGGCCGGAGAAGTTTATAATTTACCCGCCTCTGCCGAACCTGTAGTGAAAAACGGCGACCAAATTACAGTCAATAGTGTGCTGGCGCAAACTCAGTTAGTGTCTGAACATGGG
The DNA here is from genome assembly GCA_964401105.1 of uncultured Lyngbya sp. Taxonomy (GTDB): domain Bacteria; phylum Cyanobacteriota; class Cyanobacteriia; order Cyanobacteriales; family Microcoleaceae; genus JAAURB01. The sequence goes on from CAYNXM010000053.1 coordinate 10,888, forward strand.
GGAATTGTCCGCATCAATCAGAACGACGAAGATGATCCGCTGATGATGGATGACAGTATGATTCTACAGGAGATGCAAGGGGAAGACCTTGCGGTTTCCAATCAAAGCGCCCTGTCTGAGTCGGAAGAAGAGGAACTACCGCGCGAAATTGAGATTATCACCGCTTCAGTCTTACTGGACCAAGCTTTAGTGCGGATGCAACATCTGCAAAACCGGGAACAATATGTGATTGAAACCAGCAATAATCACCGCTTTTTATTGAAAGTGACTCCCGGTAGTAAGGTAGAAAATCATGAAGTGATTGCGGAGTTGATGGATGATAGTTACCGCACCACCACTGGGGGGATTATTAAATATGCCGGGGTTGAGGTGGCCAAACGGGGTAAGGCCAAACAAGGTTATGAGGTGATTTCTGGGGGAACTCTATTATGGATTCCGGAAGAATGCCATGAGGTGAATAAAGACATTTCTTTGCTGGCGGTGGAAGATGGTCAGTATGTGGAAGCGGGGACGGAAGTGGTGAAAGACATCTTCTGTCAAACCAAAGGGGTAGTAGAAGTCACCCAGAAAAACGATATTTTGCGGGAAATTGTGGTTAAGCCAGGGGATTTGCACTTAGTCGATGACCCGGAGATGGTGATGGCCCTGGATGGTCAAATTGCCAAACCCCAGCAAGAAGTGATTCCCGGATTGGTGGCTTCTGAATTACGCTATATCGAGTATGTAGAAACCCCTGAGGGGCCTGCAATTTTGTTACGGCCGGTGGTTGAGTTTAATGTGCCTGAAACCCCGCCAATTCCTTCTCAGGAGGCGCTAAATGAATCGATTTCTTTGGAAGCGGTGCAACGGTTACCGTTTAAAGATGGGGAACGGGTTCGTTCTGTGGAAGGGGTGGAACTATTGCGTACCCAACTGGTAATTAATATTGGTACAGAAGCGCCTCAGTTGGCGGCTGATATTGAGTTGCTTCCCGACGAAGAGGACGAGGAAGTGATGCGCCTACAGTTGGTGATTTTAGAATCATTAGTGATTCGCCGAGATGTGATTGCCGATGCGACTCAGGGCAGTACTCGCACCCGTTTGTTGGTGAAAGATGGGGATGAAATTGAACCGGGGGCGGTGGTGACGCGGACAGAAATCCTCAGCAAGGATGGGGGTGTTGTTGGGGGGATTCATTCCGGGGCAGAAATATTACGACGGTTATTGGTGGTGCGGGATGCAGACCAATTAATGATTCCGTTGGATATCCCCGCCGGGACTGAAGTTAATCTCAAACCCGGACAATTGGTGGTGGAAGGGATGGAAGTGGCACCGGGAGTGATTTTACCGGAGTCGGGAGAGGTGATATCGGTGGAGACGTTGGATGGAACCTCTGTACAGGAGTCTGATTCTGAATCGGCTTTGGCAACCACTTCTCAACCCCATGTAGTATTGCGTTTAGGACGGCCTTATCGGGTGTCTTCCGGGGCGGTGTTGCATCTGAATGATGGGGATTTGGTACAACGGGGAGATAACCTGGTGTTGTTGGTGTTTGAACGGGCAAAAACCGGGGATATTATTCAAGGGTTACCTCGGATTGAAGAGTTGTTGGAGGCGCGTAAACCCAAGGAAGCCTGTATTCTGGCGCGGCGACCGGGGACGGCGCAGGTGGATGTGAATGATGAGATGATTGAGTTACGGGTAATGGAATCGGATGGGACGGTGACCGATTATCCATTAACGCCGGGACAGAATGTGATTGTTGGAGATGGTCAAAAAGTCGATGTGGGGCAACCGGTTACCGATGGACCAGCCAATCCCCATGAAATGTTGGAGGTGTTCTTTAATTACTATATTGAGAAAGATAGTGAGGGGGTGTATGAAGCGGCGATTAAGAGTTTCCAAGAATGTCAAACGTTGTTGGTGAATGAAGTGCAGTCTGTTTATCAATCCCAAGGAATTGATATTTCCGATAAACATATTGAGGTGATTGTGCGACAGATGACTTCAAAAGTGCGGATTGATGATGGGGGCGATACGATTATGTTGCCGGGAGAATTGGTAGAATTACGCCAAGTGGAACAGGTGAATGAAGCGATGTCAATTACCGGGGGTGCCCCAGCGCGGTATACCCCTGTATTGTTGGGGATTACCAAAGCTTCCCTGAATACCGATAGCTTTATTTCGGCGGCCAGTTTCCAGGAAACCACACGGGTGTTAACGGAAGCGGCAATTGAAGGCAAATCCGACTGGCTGCGAGGGTTAAAAGAAAACGTGATTATTGGGCGTTTGATTCCAGCCGGCAGTGGGTTTAATGCTTATGAAGAATCAGTTTCCACTGATTTAGGCATGGATAATGCCGCACCCCCTTATTTTGGCGAAGATGAGGATGAATTAACCGATGTGGTGCTTGACGACCATAGCGCTCGGTCTTATCGTTCTAATAGTCAGTCAACCCCAGCAGAAGACCTCAATTTTCCTAACTTCGCTGAATCGAATGAGGGTGATTTAGACGATTTTCAAGAAGTCAATGATGATCTGTCGGATGATTTATCGGATGATATGCCCGATGATGATGAATTGATTGGGGATGATTATGAAGAAGATTAAGAATCTGCTACGGTGAAGCTGTCCATGCTGCTGAACAATTTTGAGTTTTAAGTTGATGCCCTGACTGTTGTAGTCGGGGCTTTTTGGTGAGGTTACGTGTTCTGGGTGAATTATTGTTTCAATTTTATTTGGGCTGAAGTCCTCCCCCTGTAAATAGACTTAAATAACTTAGACCTCGTAGGCTGATTAAAGTTTGTGGATAGGAGATAGAAGAATGGGACTTCCTAAATGGACAGGTTTTCAAGGAAAAACGCTCTGGGACTGGCTAGATTTGCTATTAGTTCCCGTAATGTTAGCTGTTGGTATTTTTGTACTAGAAACAACAGAAAGTAGAAGGCAAGAGTATAACTTAACTGAGCAATATAAACAACAAATATTAAGAGATTACTTCAATGAACTAAGTGCTTTAGTGTTTGAGCAGCAAAAACTGGAAACTTTGACAAAGGCAAAAGAGTATGCTCCAGAGCGAGAGTTGTTAGGTTCCAGAACCCTTGCAACGTTGGAGATACTTGGAGAAGATGCAAGTCGAAAAAGTCAGATCATTAGATTTATTGGTAATTCTTCTCTCTCCCGATTTATTCCAATTAGGAGAGCTAATCTAGCTACGTTAGATTTATCGTATGTTGACTTGACTGGTGCTGATTTAAGGAGAACTAACCTGACTGGTGCTATCCTTTGTGGAGCCAACCTCCGTGAAGCCAATTTTGAAGGTGCAATTCTCTCTAAGGCACAATACAATGACGAAACTGTAATGCCTGATGGATTATCTCAGTTGCAGCTCCAATCTATGGATAAACGAGATATTAATTCTTGCGGTTTACCTTAACAGTTCAGATATTTATTGGTCAGATTATTACCAACCCAACTTGGCTTTCAGGTTAAAAATGAATTAGTTAGATTATAAATTTTTAACACTATCAAGCAAAGTATGCTACCCACAGCACACCAAATATCCGCTAAACTGTGCCGTAAACAGCACATATAAAGCACCCATGAGTACAAAGAATATCAGGGCTGTCACCTACCTACCTCCCAAGTATCATAAGCAACTCCGCCAATATATGAAGCAGCAAAAGTTGAGTGAGAGTGCTGCTGTTCTACCCGAGTAAGGGATTGGTGATACGAGGTTGCCCGTGCGATCGCGCGCTGAATCGCTAAAAGTTGCCAAGAGCCTACAATAAATGCAACTATAA
>CAYNXM010000054.1:0-25080 GCA_964401105.1 uncultured Lyngbya sp.
ATTAAATGTTGCTTGTCCAAAATTTAACGATTCTGCGGATTAATGATGAAAACTCTTAAACAATCTTGACAAAAATCAGCCGTTATGCGTCTAAATCTTTTCAAAGGGCTGATCCATGGAGATGCTACTATCCCAATTGAAGCAAGGGATGATATAGCTAAATTGATTGAACCGATTCGTTTATTAATAACATTTAACCACTTGTAATAGTAAAGGTAATTTTGGGCATTATAAGGTCAACCCAATCACTAGAAATTCCGACCTAAACTATGACATTTACAGCAAGTAGCAATCCACCTCAAATCCCCGGCTACTCGATCATTGAACAACTCTATAACGGTTCAAGAACAGCAGTATATCGTGCATTAGAACAGCATCAACAGCATCCGGTCATTATCAAAGTCTTGCAACGGGAATATCCTAACTTCAGCGAATTAGTACAATTTCATAACCAATATACGATTGCCAAGCACTTAGTAACTTCCGGTATTGTTCATCCCCTGGGGCTTGAACCCTGGCGCAATAGCTTTGCCTTAGTGATGGAAGATGTCGGGGGTATATCTCTTCAGCAATATATCAAAGATCAACCTTTAAATTGGTTGGAAATACTAGAAATTACCCAACAATTAGCAGATATTTTACATGACTTAATCGAGTATCGTGTCGTACACAAAGACATTAAACCCGCCAATATTCTGATTTGTCCCCAATCTAAACAAATTAAACTGATTGACTTTAGTATTGCTTCGCTGCTTCCCAAAGAAACCCAGGAACTCAAGAATCCCAACGTATTGGAAGGGACTTTAGCTTACTTAGCGCCTGAACAAACGGGAAGAATGAACCGGGGTATTGATTACCGCACAGATTTTTATGGCTTGGGGGTAACCCTCTATCAACTCTTGACAGGAGAATTACCTTTTTCTAGTCACGATCCTCTCGAACTGGTACATTGTCATATTGCGAAGCTTCCGACACCACCCCATCAGATTAACCCCAATATTCCCCCCATGGTCTCAGCCATTGTTCTGAAACTGATGGCGAAAAATGCCGAAGATCGCTATCAGAGTGCCTTGGGGCTGAAGTATGACTTGGAGTTGTGTTGGACTCAAGGCAAAGAAACAGGCACAGTTACAGAATTTGAACTCGCACAACGAGATATCAGCGATCGCTTCCTCATTCCTGAAAAATTATATGGAAGGGGATTGGAAGTGCAAACCTTGCTTGATGCTTTTGTTCGCGTAGCGTCTCCTCCGGAGAAAAGGGTTGCAGAGGGTACCACCGAGTTAATGCTGGTGGCTGGTTTCTCTGGGATTGGAAAAACAGCGGTTGTCAACGAAGTTCATAAGCCCATTGTGAAGAAACGGGGTTATTTTATCAAAGGAAAATTTGACCAATTTAATCGGAATATTCCCTTTTCTGCCTTTGTGCAAGCGCTGCGAGATTTGATGGAACAATTATTAAGTGAAAGTGATACTCAACTGCAACAATGGAAAGACAAAATTCTCGATGCAGTAGGAGTTCAAGGGCAAGTCATTATTGATGTTGTTCCTGAGTTAGAACAAATTATTGGGACTCAGCCTCCTGTGGCAGAATTACCCGCAAGTGCAGCCCAAAATCGTTTTAATTTACTGTTTAGTAAGTTTATTCAAGTTTTCACAACAAAAGAGCATCCTTTAGTTATATTTTTAGATGACTTACAGTGGGCTGATTCTGCTTCTCTCAATTTAATTAAACTATTGATTGCTGAAGCCACTAATTCCTATTTATTGATGATTGGGGCCTATCGAGATAATGAAGTGTTTTCTGCCCACCCATTAATGTTAACCTTTGATGAGATGGGAAAAGCAAATGCAACGATTAACACAATTACTTTAGCGCCATTGTCCCAGAAACATATTAATTGTTTAGTGGCTGATACCCTTAATTGTGATGGAGAGGCGGCTCAACCTTTGACAGAATTAATCTATCAAAAAACGAAGGGAAATCCATTTTTTACCACTCAGTTTTTGTTGGGTTTATATGGGGAAAATTTAATTCAGTTTGATAGAACAGTGAGGCATTGGGAGTGTGATATTGCCCAGGTGAGGCAACGAGCGCTAACAGATGATGTGGTAGCGTTTATGGCTGGGCAGATACAGAAGTTACCCGAAGAAACTCAACAGGTGTTGAAACTGGCTGCTTGTATAGGTAATCAGTTTGATTTGTCTACTTTAGCAATCGTTTGTGAACAGTCAGAAGGGGATACAGCAGATGGTTTATGGAGAGCATTACAACAGGGATTGATTTTACCTCAAAATCAAGTTTATAAGTTTTTTCAACCCGGAAAGATTAATCATTCTTTTTCAATTTCTGATAACTCCTCACCCAGTTATAAATTTTTGCATGACCGGGTTCAACAAGCTGCCTATGCTCTGATTCCTGAACAAGAAAGAGCATACATCCATCATACTGTTGGGGAACTTTTATCAGCGGTTGCAATAGATTTAGATAACAATGAAAAGCTGTTTGATATTCTGAATCATATTAATATGGGTCTAGATTATATTGTGGAACAGACTCAGATTTTCAAGGTGTGTCATCTCAACTTAGTAGCAGGTAAAAGAGCAAAAACTTCAACCGCATATCAGGCTGGCATCTCTTATCTTTCGACTGGGATAAAGCTTCTACCCCCTCAGAGTTGGGAGATTGATTACACTTTGACATTCTCTCTTTATCAGGAGTGTATCGAATGCCACTACCTGGCGGGAGAATTTGAAAAAGCAGAAGAATTAGTTAAAATTACTTTAAAAAATGCGGCTTCTGTATTAGATAAAGCCAGCATCAATGTCATTCGTCTGATACATTACCAGAATAATGCTGTTTATGAAAAAGCGATTAAAACTGGGTTAGAAAATTTAAATATGTTGGGATTAGCTCTGCCGGAAAAACCCAATCAACAACAGATTAAATCAGTCTATTTAGAAGTAGAAAAACTGATTGAAAATCAGGATATACAAAGCTTTGCACTGCGGCCTCAGATGCAAGATTCAAAGCAACAAATGATGTTACAGTTACTGATTAACTTAATTCCCCCAACTTATATTACAAATACAAATTTAATGGTACTTGTTATTTTGCACATGACAGGTCTTAGTATCAAGTATGGCAATACACCTTTGTCGGGGTTTGTTTATCTTTGGTATGGGACTGTTCTCTGCTCAATGTTTGAAAAGTATAACGAAGGAGATCGGTTTGGGGAGTTGGGGTTAAGCATCAATGAAAAATCAGATATTTTTGCCCTCAGGGGTAAAATTTACATGACATTTGGTAGCTTTATTAGCCACTGGAAAAGACCATTAAAAGTGGGTTTAAAATGGATAGAACGTTCTTTTCAACCCGCTATGGAAGCCGGGGAATTGTCTTGGTGTTTTCATGGTTCTCTGTTTAATTTTTGGAAGAAGTTTGTGTTATCTGAAAGCTTAGAATTTCTGAGCCAGGAGCAAAAAAAGCTATTTGATTTTGCTTATAAGGTAGAGCTTCCTGCTGCTTTAGCCATTGCGACTCAACGCCAAGTTATTCTGAACTTACACGGTCGGACTGATAATCAGTTAAATTTGAGCGATGAAAATTTTGATGAGATATCAACACTGAAGATATTTAGTGATTATAATTATTTTTATGGAAGTAGCACCTATTATTTTGCCAAAGCATTTATACATTTTTGCTATGGCTATTATTCAGAAGCTTATCAATTTGGATTAGAAGCAGAGAAAACTCATGATTCCCTCTATAGTCAGTTTCAATTAGTCCTTCATGATTTTTATCAAGCAATCAGTCTCACACAATTATTCTACGACGATAGTAAAAATAATGATAAAGATAATATCCTAGGCAAGATAGAAAGCTATACCAGAAAAATAAAAGTATTAGCCAATATTGGCCCAGAAAATTACTCAGTTTTCTCCCTATTATTAGAAGCAGAAGTAAGTCGGATTAATAATAATTTTGCACAAGCTCTTGAACACTATGACTTAGCAATTGCTGAGGCGAAGACAAGGGGATATTTACACAAGGAAGCCCTCGCTAACGAACTGGCTGCTAAATTCTACCTCGATTGGGGTAAAGAAAAAGTGGCAGCAGGTTATATGACTGATGCTTACTACTGCTATGCCCGTTGGGGAGCCAAAGCCAAAACCGACGATTTAGAACAGCGCTATCCCAACTTACTTCATCCCATTTTAAAGCAGGCTGGACAAACCCTTAATCCTCTCGAAACCTTATCAACTCTGACTCAATCTAGTCTCTCCATTCATCATTCCATTACGACTAGCCATTCTACCAGCACCAGCGTTAACAGCGCCTTGGATTTTGCGACGGTATTCAAAGCCTCCCAAGCCCTGTCTGGAATAATTGAACTCGATGAATTATTGCGTCAACTCACCCAAATTATATTACAACATTCTGGCGGCGATTGCTGTGCTTTAATCCTAGCTGATAGCAACGGAGAATGGTTTGTCAAAGCCATCGCCACACTAGAAGACACAGAACTTTGTTCTCAACAATTAGACAATAGTTCCGATGTACCGATTAAATTAATACAGTATGTCAAAAACACTCAAGAAGCTGTCATCATTGACGATTTAAACACAGATTTACCTGTGATTGATGAATATTTACTGACACAGCAACCGAAGAGTGTATTGTGCTTACCCATCCTCAACCAGGGACATTTAATTGGTATTTTGTGCCTCAAAAATTTATCAACCCGTGATGCGTTTACAAAAGAGCGAATTCTTGTTCTCGATTTCCTTTGTACCCAAGCTGCGATTTCCCTAGAAAATGCCCGTCTTTATCAACAATCTCAAGCTTATGCTCAAAAGTTGGAGCAATCTCAACTGCAAATTGTGCAATATGAAAAAATGGCTTCTTTGGGCAATTTAATGGCGGGGGTAGCCCATGAAATTAATAATCCTCTGGGCTTTCTCAATGGTAGTATTGCCAATGTTCAGGAGAATCTGCAAGACTTAATCGAACATTTAGAACTCTATAAAAACCACTATCCTGATGCAGCCGAACCCATACAAGAGAATGCCGAAGAGATTGATTTAGATTTTCTGTGTGAAGATACACCGCAAATGCTGAACTCGATGGAAACTGCCACAGAACGCATTAAAAGTATTAGTATTAGTCTCCGTACGTTCTCTCGTGCTGATACAGAACATAAAGTTAGTGCGAACATCCATGAAGGACTTGATAGCACTTTGCTTATTCTGAAATATCGACTCAAAGCTTCGGAAAATCGCCCTGCAATTGAAGTGATTAAAGATTATAGAGAGTTATCCGAGTTGGACTGTTTTCCTGGACAACTCAACCAGGTTTTCATGAATATCATTGCGAATGCCATTGATGTTTTTGATGAAATTGCTCAGGATTTGTCTTACTCAGATTTAGAACTCATGCCTCAGAAAATTACGATTAAAACGGCACAATTGACGGAACTAAATGTCGTAGAAATTGTGATTGGGGATAATGGCAAAGGTATGCCACCAGAAGTAAAAAACAGAATTTTTGACCATTTGTTTACCACTAAAGGTGTAGGTAAAGGTACTGGATTAGGGTTGGCTATTGCTCGACAAATTATTGTGGACAAGCATGGTGGAAGTTTGGATGTGAAATCATCTTTGGGGCAAGGTACACAGTTTAGCATCCGATTACCTATCTATTGAGTTTGAAGGGCTGTATAAGCATCTGTAAAAGAAGGGAAAACCCAGAGTATCTACCGCATTCTAATATTCTAAGATATAGAATCCGAAAATCAACTAGAATTATACAGTGGTTGTTCATTTATTAAAATGTCTACTTTACAGATTTCTCCTCAACTTTTAAAACAAATTTGTACTCATGCCCAGCAAGCTTATCCTCACGAATGTTGTGGGTTATTAATGGGACGCTTAGACAAGGCGGATTATCAAATTTTAGTAGAAGTTTTACCCACAGAAAATGCTTGGGATGAAGATAATGCCACAGATTTTGAACGACTGGAAACCAGCGACAAAGCGGTAATAACAACGGAACGACGGTATACGATTGCACCAGAAGTATTATTAAATGCTCAAAAACAAGGGCGCGAACGCCAACTTTCCATTATTGGCATTTATCATTCTCATCCCGATCATCCCGCCATTCCCTCAGAATTTGATCGGGTTTGTGCGTGGCTGGGTTATTCTTATATAATCGTTTCTGTTCAACAAGGGAACGTTGCCGATCTCCGCAGTTGGCGTTTAGACCAGCAACATCAATTTCAACCAGAAAATATTATATTGATGGCTTAAAGATCGCGATGTGTAAACGGTTTTGCCTCTTTTCCAGAATAGGTGGCAGCAATATGACCCTGACCAACGACTTGATATTTATAAGTCACTAATCCTTCTAGTCCAACGGGGCCACGGGGCGGCATTTTTTGTGTACTAATTCCCACTTCTGCCCCAAATCCATACCGAAATCCATCAGAAAACCGAGTTGAACAATTGTGAAACACACCCGCAGCATCAACAAAATTCATAAAGGTTTCAGCAGCAATTTTATCTTCAGTAATAATAGCTTCAGTATGTTGAGATCCGTAAGTATTAATATGAGTCATTGCCTCATCTAAATCGGCGACAATTTTAATTGAAAGAATTAAATCACTATATTCAGTTGACCAATCTTCCTCAGTCGCGGAATTAATAGCAACAATATTACAAGTTTGTTTATCGCCGCGTAATTCAACTTGATGCTGTTGTAATCCTGTTACCACTTCCGGTAAAAATTGTTCTGCGATCGCCTGATGAACGAGTAATGTTTCCAATGCATTACAAGCTGCCGGATAGTTCGTTTTTGCATCGACTGTAATCGCAACGGCTTGTTGTAAATCTGCTTTTTTATCTACATAAATATGACAGATTCCTTCAGCATGACCTAGTACCGGAATTCGGGTATTATCCTGTACAAATCGGACAAAAGCATTCGATCCTCGGGGAATAATTAAATCAATATATTCATCCAATTTCAATAACTCAATAATTTCTTCCCGTGTGGTTAAAAGTTGTACCGCATCAGGATGAATTGCCGTTTGAGATAATCCCGTTTGAATCGCTTTCACTAAGGCTTGACAAGATTGAGTTGCCTCTTTTCCCCCTTTTAAAATTACTCCATTTCCTGATTTAATTGCCAATGCTGAAATCTGAATCACTGCATCCGGACGGGCCTCAAACACGACCCCTAATACCCCCAACGGACAAGTTAACCGCTTTAGAATTAAGCCTGTATCTAACTCTCGATGCAGTTGAACTTTTCCCACTGGGTCATCGAGTTTGCCGACATTTCGTAATCCTGCGATCGCCCCTTTTAACTTCACTTCATCCATTTTCAGACGATTATATAGCGCTTTGGCAATGCCATCCGCTTCAGCTTGGCGACAGTCCGCCTCGTTAGCGGCGATAATTTCCGGTGTAGCGGCCTCTAATGCTAAGGCGACGGCTTCAATGGCTTGATTTTTTGCATCTGTGGATAATACTGCCAATTTTCGCGCAGCAAGACTTGTTTGTTGGGCGAGATCTGTGAGGGAAGTAGAGGTAATCATAATTGAGAATATTTTAAGCAATAGATAAATAGCTACTCAGATAATATATTAATATATCGATCGCATAATACCAACGGAATAAAGGGAACAACCCAACAAAAGTATTGTAAAAATAAGACGGAGTTGAAGTTAATAAAGACTGCCATCATTAATAATACACTGGTATAAATGCCAATTTGTCGTTTAATGGAACCTAGAAATATTATACTCATTAAAAATACCATGGGTAATTTGGCTTTTATTCCTATAAAATTAGAATAGTTATAACTAATTATGGCATCAAGTGAGTCTGCATTGACATGACTATCGGGGAGTCGCGTTGCAGAAAATAGAATGGATTTAAAGAATCCTTCGGCATTCCAAAGAATAAATGGTAATGATAAAATACTAGGAATTAAAGCGATATAAAATAAGGCTGTAATCACTTCTTTTAATTTATTCTCTTCTGCCAATTGCCACGCCCAAATTAAATAAAGCGGTAATAAAAATATGGCAACTTGCTTGATCGCTAAAGAACAGCCAAACAGAATAAAAGCCAGATAGGTTTTACGCGGTAATAATATCAGAGAAAGCAATAATAAAAACAGGGCAATAAATTCTATATGTACAATTTTAGTAACATGAATCGTCCAGCGACTAAATAACCAAAAGCCAGATGAAAATAAGCCAAGCAGTAATAGGCGATCTTGATAAAACTGATAAAAAATTAAAACACCAATGCCAATATTAAACGCTAAAAATATTGGTCGCCATAAATCTAACCAAGTTGAATAGTCTCGAAAACCGATCCATTGACTGAAGGCTGACAGTAAATAAAATAGCGGAAAATAGGTGGCATATTTATCATTTTCCCTTATATTCCCGGCTAATATTCTTGCATAAGGATTTTCCCCTGCCAGCAGGCGCTTTCCTTCCAGCCAAGTATAGTAAATATCATTTCCTCCAGGATCATATTCCCAAAGGTTTAATATTTTAAGATTGACGATAATACCTAAAGCAATAATCAGTAAAATAGATAAAAATGCAATGGGCTTTCTATATGTTAAAACAAACATTATATGCTACTCTTTGATATTTTTTATCAAACATTTTAACTGATTTTCAATATTTTGAGTTGTATCAATTCGGGTTAAATAAGACTGTTCCCCCGGCGCTATAGGTTCAGCTAATGCTTGTTGTGAAGCCAGTAAATCGGCTGTGGCATCAGCAATATCTCCTTGACGGTTTTGTAGACGCGATCGCAATAGTTCTAATGGCGCATGGCATTCTACAATATGTAAAGGTAATTGCTGAGACTCACAAGAATTTATCACTTTTTTTCGTAATATTTTTCTGTCATATTTCCCATCTAAAATTACCCAGAATCCCGCTTTTGATAATAGTATTCCGAGTTCTAATAATCGGCTGTAAGTCTTCTGTGTCATTTCAACAGTATAGAGTTCATCTCTACCTTTTTCCTGCAAATGAAAACCGCCTAAATGTTTACGAACAGCATCGCTACGAATTTGAATTGCACCCATTAATTGAGACAATTTTCGGGCTGTTGTACTCTTTCCAGAACCTGATAAACCCGACATGATAATTATCCCGCCATCCTGTTTTTGAGTATATTGCCAAGCCAGTTGATAATAATGTTTTGCTTCTTGAATAATTGCTAATTTCTCCTCTTCTGAAATAGTTTTTTCATCTAACATCATTGAATTCACTTTTGCCCGCACATAAGCTTGACGACTTAAATAAAACGGTAATATTTGTAATCCTTCCCAGTTTCCCGTAATTTCAATATAAGTATTTAAAAACTGATAACTCAGATCTATTCGTCCTCGCGCTTCCAAGTCCATCACCAAAAAAGCAACATCATACATGACATCAACAAAGCAGAATTCATCATTAAATTCTATCCGATCAAATAGGGTAATTTTATCTTCAAAGATACAGATATTTTTGAGATGTAAATCCCCATGACAGACTTTAATCCATTTTTGCTTAATTCGTTGATTAAATAAAGCTTGGCAGTTATCAAAATAATACTGATTAAATTGCTGGGTTTCATCATATTGTTTCTGAGTTTGGGCAATCCCAATATATTTTTCAGTTTGTTCAAAATTCTGATTAATACTATGACGAACCTTTTCAACTTCACCAAATTCTAGAATATAATCATTAGTCGGTGCAGACAAATGAAAATATGCGACAACTTGCCCCAGCTCTTCCATCTGTTGTAATGTCAGTTTTCCTTGCTTAAACTGATTAATTAATAAATCCTCTTGCGGGAATTGGCGCATTTTCAGAGTATATTCAACAATATGATTAGAATCGTTACCAAAGCTAAATTTATTGTCTTTTTGTATGATTGGTAAAACTTCTAAATATAATTTAGGTGCTAAAACCTGATTATTCCATAATTCTTGATTGCAGAAAAAATGACGATCTTCTAAAGTCGAATAATCCAGAAAACCTAAATTAACAGACTTTTTGATTTTATATGCGAAATTTCCAGTGAGAAAAATATAGGAAATATGGGTTTGATAAAGCTGAATAGGAACTTGTACCGGATGCGGATAAAACTCCGGTTGCAGCATTTGTTGGATGAGTGGCGGCAAATTAGAAGCGGTCATAATTTTTTGATTGAGTCATGGGATTTGATATTTTTATTATGTCTAAACCCAGAATTTGATATGATTAAATGCGACAAAAGTGAAACAATTCTCAATTAAATTATCGAATGACAGGAAATACACCCACCTCAAACTCTCGCAACGTCTTCGGCGTAGGTAACGCACTGCTTGATATTTTGGCACTTGTAGAGGATGATTTTGTTCAACAGCATAACTTAAATCGGGGTTCAATGACCCTGATGGATGCCCATCAACAAGGCACATTATTACAGGAATTAGAAAATCAATCTTTAGAATTGCGCTGTGGTGGTTCGGCAGCCAATACAATGATAGCGATCGCGCAAAGTGGCGGCAGTGGATATTATGCCGGGAAAGTCGGCGCAGATACCAATGGAGAATTCTATCGTCAAGACATGGAAGCGGTGGGAATTGGGTATGAGGTAGAAGCAGCCAACGGGGATGGCGGGCCAACCGGAACCTGTTTAGTCTTAACCACCCCGGATGCTGAACGCACTATGTGTACCAATTTAGGGGTGGCGACAACTTTAGCCACAACGGATATTAATCTCGATCATTTAAAGCAATGTGAATATAGTTATGTTGAGGGGTATTTGTGGGATGCAGCAGACCCCCGCAAAGCCTCTGTGGAGACGATGGAACAGTCTAAACGGCATGGGGTCAAAGTCGCGTTTACCTTCTCTGATGGGTTCTTATTAGACCGCTTCACTGATGATTTTCATCAACTGGTGTCAGACTATTGTGATGTCGTTTTTTGTAATGCTGATGAAGTCCGTCATTTCTTCCAAACCGAAGACTTAGAAGAATGTACCCGTAAACTCGGTAATATTGTTGACTTAGCGTTTATTACTAATAGTGAAAAAGGTTGTTTAGTCGTAGAAAATAAGCAAGCTACTCAAGTCCCTGGTTTTCCCGTTAAACCCGTCGATACGGTTGGCGCAGGAGATGCCTTTGCCGGGGGTGTATTGTATGGAATTACTAACGGTTTAAGCAATGTTGAAGCCGCCCGTTGGGGTAATTTCCTCGGTTCAGAAGTGGTCAAAATTCACGGCCCCCGCTTACCCAAAGCCCCTGTCGATCAGTTGAAAAGTGTGATTAAATTTTAAACCCTAAGGGCGTATTCAATACGCCCTCCAATATTACTATATTTTATCGTCTCCAAACTTTTATTGTCTGATCTCTTCCTCCACTCATTAATGTTTCCCCATCTGGACTAATAGCAAGAGACGTTACTCCTCTGGGATGTCTTTGCGAAAAAGTGAGTAATTTTTCTCCGCTAATTTTCCATTCTATTATGCTTCCATCATTACTGCCGCTAATTAAAGTTTCAGTATCTGGACTAAATACTAAACAAGTCACTGCATCTGAATGATCTCGAAGTGTTTCTAGCGCTTCTCTTGTATCAAGATTCCATAATTTAATTGTATTATCATTACTACCACTGGCAAGTATATTTCCATCTGGACTAAAAGCTAAAGTATAAACTGCATCTCGATGGGCTGACAGTGTACCCAAACATCTCTGCTGAGTAATATCCCAAATTTTAATCGTTTTATCGTAACTACAACTTGCTAAAACTCGTGCATTTTTAGGATTAAAAACCACACCCGTAACTTTATCCGAATGTCCCGAAAGTTTAGTGATTTCTTTTCCAGTTTCAATATCCCAAATTTTAACATCTTTATTATCGTTTGCCGCTAAAAGTTTACCATCTGGACTAAAACTAACAGAGTCAAAACCTGACACATCGAAAAAATTACTAAAAGGAGTTTTACTAAAAGTATGAAGTGCCTTTTCTTCCCCTAAACGCCAAATTATAATTTGATACACTTTACAAGCAGCCATGTATCGACCATCCGGACTAATAGCAACCGAAGTAAACCATAAATCAACATTACCTTTAACAGCAATTTCTTGGTGAATTGCCCAATTATTTCTCCGCTTCTGCCAACGTTGAATAACTTGATTTCCGCCCTTAATAAAATACTCTAGGTTAGGATTTGGACTAAAAGCTAACTTTAAGCCATAACGCATCACAGACTGTTGAGAAATATCTGTTAAATTTTTAGCTAATTTATCAATCAAAGGAATTCCAACAGATTGCAATTCAACTTGAGTGTAATCATTTTCAGTGAGACTTGCTACACATCGCCATCTTACTTTTTGAATTTCCTTAACTAAAGCTTGAATGGCTTCTTCATCTAACTGTTGATAAACGCGATCGCCAATATGAATGTCTCTTCCTTCTCCAATATTAACATTGTATTTACTGAATTGTTGTAGAACTTCGCGATCGCCTGAACTTAGAAACTGACGTAAAGTATCTATGTCAGCCTCAGTATACTGACCATTAGTAACCCGATCTAAAATCTGCTGTAAATCTTCAGAATAACTAAGATTTTCTTGAATAAATAACTCAGTGTTTGATTTTTCTGAAGATTCTTTATAAAAATGTAATTGTTGCTCGCTGAGTTCATAAACTATTGGAATTTTGTACCAAAATGAATCAATATTATCCTCAACTAAATTGGTTTTTTCTATAGATGAAATTCTATTTTTTGTATCTTTATCTAAATTGTCAACAATTGCAATAGCAAAACAAATATAACTTAAATTTTGTGAATTATTAGTTATTTTAGTATTCTGCTTAGCTATCTGCAAACATTGGCTTGAATATTGCTGTAAAATATGAAATTTTATCGAAGAAAACTCCGAAAACATAAAGAAAGCTTCACTCAAATTTTTTCTTCCAAGTTTAAGGTTTGATAGTTTGGCAATATTATTAAATAATATTCCTGTTTTAAATACATTTTGGTCTAGCTTTAAATCACCTATTTGTTGTAATTTTGGCAAAATACATTCAAAATATTGCTGTAAAGATTGGCGATCGCTACAAGCTTCTATAGTTCTAAAATATTCAGGATTCAGATTGGGTTCTTGACTGGTACAAACAGCTTGAATTAAAGCCTCAATTGCTTTATCGTTCCAATAATCGTAAGTTTTATCGTGAATATGAATAGTTTGATTAAGACCGATATTAATATTAAATTTATTAAGCTGCTTTAAACTTTGACTATCATTACTTATAAGTAATTGTCGGAGATATTGAATATCAGTATCTGTGTACTCATTTTCAGCAATACGTTTGAGAATAACATTGATTTGATCGGCAGTATTCATTGATCTTTTTCTCCTTCAAATGACATATTAACTAAGTGTTCTTGTAGAAGTCTATGAATAAACTTATAAGAACCACCAATTTCCTGAAGTAAAAGTTGTTTGGTAGCATTCTTTAAGAATTTATTATAGTTCCAAGGAATATTACCATTATAGTAAAGGATAAGACGCAGAGTAAAATGCTGAATACAGGCAATTCCTCCACTCAGTAGCCAAAAAATAAAACCTATACCTATACCTTGTGAAAAATCTTTTACCAATGCAATGATTATAGTAGTAGTAAATCCAATAATAGTAGCATTAATTAAAGACTTTCGGATTGCTTGATTTGAGTGAGTTGCTTTTTCTGCACTTTCAATTGCTGAAGCATCATCAGCTTTTGTTTTCAGAATAGTTTGTGTAATTTGACCAAAAGTTAGTCCATTAATTATGCTAATATACCAAATATTCTCTGTACTTCCGAAAAAATAGTTGATTGTTGAAATAAAAAGTGAAGCAGTCAACAAAGGTAGAGAAGGCAGGAGTATTACCGTGTATATTACTCCCCAGTTTAGTTTCCCCATAAAAGCACCAATATACAGAAATAATATAAAAGGTATTATTAAAATACTTTTTAAAAAAATATCTAATATAGAATGACTATAAACATCAAAATTCAGACAGAGAAATATTACAAATATAAAGATACTAAAAATAAAATAAATAAAAATAATAATTGTAATATATGCTTGAAATAAAAAATATTTAAAAGTAGTCATCAAAGAATTTATTAAACCTAAAGCAGTAATGAAAGAGCTTTTTACAATAGCTAGGATAGACTTTTTATCATTATTTATTTGTAGAATAGTTGATGATACTGTAAAAAATACTATTAGAATAAAGTTTATAATTAAAATATACAGTAAAATAGCTACATTTAATTCAACTGAAAAAAATAATAAAAAATTGGGTTCAAAAAAAATAAAATTGAGCTTGTAATATAATCCTGATATTAATCCAGTAAATAATGTGATAGCAACTGATAATTTAGAGAATTGTAGTAAACTGATAATTTTCTCTACAGGATTAATATATTTAGTAAATTTGACTACAAATACTATTAAAAATAATAAGATGATTGTTTGTGGAATTATACTTTGATAGCTTTCTATAACTAAATCGTTTTGTAAATAAATAGCTAATTCAATTATTAATATAAAAATTATGAATAGGGTTACGGCGTATATTTTATGCAACTTTCCTTCTAATGTTTGATTAGGTTGAAGTTGTGAGATTACAAAGCTAACTTTTGAAGATTCTTGATCGTGAGATTTTTGTGTCAACTGTTGAGCTATCCAAATAAGCCATCTTAACTTTTGCTGATTTTTTGCTCTATTATCACTTAATTTTAATTTTTCAGAAATAAACCCATTCCATAGATATTCAAGACGTTCTTCTGAAGACTTTATATTCTCCCATTCCGTAGGAGATTTATCTTGACAAGCTACAAGGGCAATATTTAAAAATAATGGAACACGAACTAATTCTAGTAAAATAGAATCTTGATAAAACCAATTCCAACTAGGAGTATTTTTAGCTTGCTTCAGATAAAATAAATGCCAGCCTGGAGTATTTTCAATTTGTTTTAAATAAGCTTCTATCTGTTCATCACTTAGTGGAAGAAGACAAACTGCACCGTTAAGATCCAACCGAGTTTTACAGTTTATATATTCTTCTCTGCGACCACAAACTACTAAAGAGCTTGGGCGATTTTCTTGAGTTAAAAATATATTGATCGCTCTGATACATAATTCCTGATCGGATACTTCGAGTTCATCTAAACCATCTAATATTGGTAGTATCTTCTGTTCTTGTAAAAAGTCATGAATCGTTTCAGCTTTTCTTTTGAGTGCTTCTATTATCCATTCATCTATAGATTGTTTATCTCGCCAAGATGCTAAGTTTAATAGTACAGGTATTGCAGCATCACAGTCCTTCTCTGCTCTAAGAATTAGCTTTTGAGTCAACTCTAGCAAGGTTGTTGTTTTACCCGCTCCAGGCTGACCAACAATTAACAGTTTTCCTGCAATTTCATCATGATCAAATATTTCCAAGATATCAGATGCTTCAGAAGTTAATCCTTTGAAATTAGGACGAGTTTTAAGATCTTGAGTCCAAGGACAGTTCACTAACTCTTGCTGTAGTTCCTTATTTAAGTTAATAGGTTTAGTATCTTTGATAAACAAGCGTAAACTCAAACGCCCTTTAATATCTTTTTTGACCTCATCAAGTAATAATTTTTCTGCTCTAGGACGTTGAACTCTGTTATAGGAGTCTGATGAGTCTGTGCGATCGCCAAACTTACTATTTTCTGCTTTTCCAATATTGTTAACCTGTTTAGCATACTGAATAACGATCTTTTTTTCGTTTTCATCCAATAGTTGTAAAATCTCCTCACATACTTGACTGAGAAATTCAAAATCGTCATCATTAGCAGTCTTATTTACAATTTTTATAATAATTTTTTTTATTTTATCTAAGGTAGCCATGATTCATCATCTCCCTTAGAATCACGTTTATAGATAACTTCACCAAAGTGTCCCCCACTAACTTCATTAATGTTATTAATATATTTTGCATTCTGGGTTATATGAGTCCGACTTTGAGGATTATCTTTAGTAGAAAACTGGTCATTTGCTTTTTTGGGTTCAACTTCCTCATCTATACGCTTAAATAGATAACCATCTTTTACACGCATAAAAATCACAGGAGTAGCAAAATCTCGCTTACGATATTGAGTTGAACCAAGGGCAATAGAACGTCTGCCATGCTGGGTAGCAATATCAACGGGCTGATCTGCTGCTAGTTGTTCATAAAAGCCACGAGCAAACCGACTGGCAGTGCTATTATTAACTTCATATTGCATCGCCACCACAACAGGAATATTTTGTGCCACAATACTCGAAGCTACCCCTACAAATGCTTGAGATTCTGATAACATTCCGCTTTCACAGGCTTGCAGCATTACAACACCTGGACGATGTTGATTTAAGAGTTCACTAAAATAATCCGCATTTACCCACATAGCCTCATCAAAATCTGGATCGACTAAGGCAATTTGACCTTCTTGGCGATCGCTTTCATTGAGCAAGCGTCCATGACCAATAAAATGAAAAATATGAGGCTTTTTCGAGAGAATTATATCAATTTTTTCAGGATTTGCAGAACTGACTATTGGTAGAAGCTCAATGCGATTTGGCTGTTCACTAACTAGTTTCTCTAGAGCTTTTTGTACAGGTTCATAAGCAACTGTTGGTAAATCTGGTGGGGTAGAAATAACCAAAGCAATTTTCAATTTTTCATCTTGATCTAACTGAATAGGTTGTGCAGGAATTCCTTGCGATCGCCAACGGGAAAAAACCAGGTTTGGTGCTATTGCGAGCCAGATTGTTCCTAAATTAGCTCGTTTAGGTAAGCACAAAAATTCCCAGGGGAGAGCAGCCACTTCCGGCATTTTCTGTTCATCAATATCCAGTTCAACTCGAAGTAGTCTTTCTTCCTGATGCACTACTTGATTGTAAAATTGAACAAAATCATAGCGTAGTACATCATTAAACAGAATATCAAATAAAGTTTCCCCTAATGCCCGTGCTTTCTCTAAATCATTCAGTTCACCTTCTTGAACCATTTTCAAAAGAGGAGTAATTTCTTCAAACTTCTCCTGGTAGCGAAACACTCCAGAAGGTTCTCCTAAATTTTGATATTGATCATCCCATTTTTCTACCTGTACTGATTGATAATTAGCAACGCGAATACGATAGGTATAATATGTTTTAGACATAAATTTATCTGTTGTTAATTAGTTGATCCATGAGTTAACTACACTTCACGAGTAGCCATTGGTAAAGTTAGCACCCACTCTTTTTCATCACCCCGAGCAAACCGATCTGCTACATTATTCTTTTGTCGTAGTAGCTGCTTCAATGGCTCTGACAATTCACTAAAGACATCCCGTATATCAGCCGTGAGCCAATTGAGATCGGCTTCAGCCCATGCAATACCCCGCAGCGTAATTGATTCAGTTCCTTTCGGGACTTTGAAAGCGATCGCAAATTTTGCTGTCCCAATTTTTTGCAATTCTTGATCCCGAATACGCCAATAGCCAGTAGAGTTCCCTTCACCATTTGTTAATATTTCAGGATGACCCAGTTCATACTTATAAGCGGGAATAGCAAGAAACGCTTGCAAATCATTTTTATTTACTACATTCGCTTTTACTTCAGCAGGGAGTTGTTTAATTACTTGAGGTAATTGAGAACTATCTACACCAAGATTCCAATCGAGGTTTGCATTTAACCCTACCTCCATCCCCACACCAAAACTCATAACTGAGCGCCATTTATGCGTTGGAAATAGCTTGTGAATGATTGCTTCGTTGTTGCCTTTAGGAGTAAAATCAACTTCACAGGTTAAGCGCCAAAATTTAGCTGCTCTTTCAGGACGTAAATCAACGGTGAGAGTCATGTAATAGAAGTCCCATTCCTGCATTTGTTGCTTGTAAAAGTCGTTAAGTTCAACTCCACTATTTTTAAAAATTTCCTCTGTGAGTTGAATCAAATTGTCTCTCGGATTACCAAAACTTACCTTTGATTGAAATAGACTATCAACCGCTTCTGCTGCAATACCCAGTTTTGTTCCACCAGAGAGAGTTCCTTCCCATTTTTGTACTTCTTGAAACAGCTCAGATAATAAGGCATCTGCCTCTTGTAGATTAGGATTCTGTAGTTCATCGCTCATATTAAATATCTCCTTAATCTTTTAATCGCTCAATAATCTTCAAGTCTTTTAATTATATCTAATCACAAATATTATTTAACAAGCAGCTATACACCCCAACACAAACCTATATGCTACTCCTACTCTTTGCACCCTTAATCTCAAACTTAGAGCTATTTCTTTATCTGCTGGAACGGCTTCCTTGCTCTGGCAAAAAGATCATTATATTTGTTTCCCTACTCTGGACAGCTAAACAGCTAACTGTTCTTTAGTGAAACCCAACTCTTTCTAGATTCAGCAGATAACAACTGACAGTATTATTTTTTGCCATACTGATTTTAGCATATAACACTAAGTACACGCAAGAGTTGGAGTTTTTGAAAACTAGTTGCTCAGTTGGATCGTATTTAGAATGATGAAATCTATAATCAGCTACAACTTATATTTAACTTTAATAATAAATGAATTTCTGTTTGAAAACCCATACTAGATCGCTGGCGATCGCGATCGTCAAAATTCCTCGCTATTAATATTTCGGGGAATTCTATTTTATTTAAAGGCGCAGACACTATTCATAACGATTTTTCCACGCAATATATAATGGTTCAAAACTTTCCGGCTGTTGTTGAAAATTAACAGATTCAGGAGAAATAAATACCCAGGGTTGGGCACTTTTTAGCCAAAGATTGCCTACAGGTTCAAATAATTTTTTATCATCAAGCGTGCCGGGTTTAATATTGACGATAGACTTATTTCGTGAAGGCAAATGATAAAGACGAGTACCACATTCTGGACAGAATGCACATTGCACTTCTCTACCACTGTGAGATTTACGAGACCATATTTTGGGATTACCATTAATTAATCTAAATCCAGATTTTGGTGTTGGCATTGACATCCCAAAGCCAGATGTAGATTGTGTTTGACATTCAGTACAATGGCAGGCATACAAAGTTAAAGGCATTTTAGTGATTTCATAGCGTACCCATTGACATTGACAACCTCCATAAATCGGAAAAGTTATTTTCGTCTTTAATGTCATTTAATAAGCCTCTGAAAATGCTTAATCATTTATTATTATTGTCACCGAAATGTAGCACCTAATGTGTAAACGCCAAGGGCGCTACGTCTGACGACACCGGCAGCGAAGGCGAGCGCCTGTGCGACAGCACGTAACACTGCTATAATTGGGAAATCCCATGATCAACACTATCGACTCGGAAGCAAAAATGTCCTAATTATGTTGTTCGTAAGGCTTCTCCAAATCCGAAAAATTATGGAATAAATAGAGGTTGTTTAAATCTTGATTTGCGAGACTTTATCTGTTATAGTCCTATCTGATAAATGACTTAGGATTGTGATATGTCTTCAAAAATTTCTGCTGAAAATTTTTACAATGAAATGGCTGCTAATTATGATGATACGTTAAAAGATCCCAAAGTTAATGCACAGCACGTCAATGAAGCAGTTAAAATATTTCATCGACACAATCATAATCAAGGTAATGTTTTAGATATTGGTTGTGGAACCGGAGGCTTAAGTGAATTGTTGCAGGGAAATTTTGAATATACGGGAATTGATATTTCAGCTAAGATGCTTGATTATGCAGCCCAAAGAGGTTATAAAACTATCCACCAGCCGATTGAAACCGCTCTGGAAAAAATTGCTACAAAGTCCTTTGATTTTGTTTTTTCTTTAAGTTCATTACTGTGTGTCGAAGATGCTGCAACAGCTATCGATCACATGTATAGAATTGCTCGCAAAACAATTTTAATTAGCCTTGACGAGACAACAGAAGAATATACTAAAGTCCTGCATAACCGATATCCAAGTATCAAGATATTCTTGCAGGCTATGCAATACTACAACGCTATTGCCAAAATTATCAAATACTAGGATTTCCTGATCTCCGGTAGCAAAAATGTTCTCAAATCCTTTTCCTGTAAAGGGTTTGTTTTGAGGACTCCAGACTTTTCTCCATTGTTCTGTTAGCTGGTTAATTTTGGCTTCGTCTGCCGTTTGTTTTGTTTGTGTCATGATGTTTTATTATTAAATACGTTTCGTAACGTAAATTAAAATATCAAGTCGATAATTTTAATGTTTTTAGACGGTAATTTTATTTGACCGTAGTCAACTATCAAACATGAAATAGAGTAGAATAGTTTTATTAACGTTACGTTACGTAACTAATATAGCGAAAACTCAACGATTATGTCAACCTCCAGAAGCAAAAAAGCCAGAACCCCTGTCAAATCTAGCCCTGGGCGACCCCGCTCTCCTGAAACCCGGGCCAAAATACTCAAAGCAGCCTATGAAATGCTTAACGAAGTGGGGTTTATGGATTTAACCATCGAAGGAGTAGCAGCAAGGGCAGAAGTCGGCAAACCCACAATTTATCGACGTTGGAAAACTAAAGCTGCATTAGCAATGGATGCTTTTTTAGAAGCTGTCAACCCAGAATTAGCATTTCCTGATACGGGTACGGTATCTGAAGATTTTAGAGAGCAAATGCAGAAAATAGTCAAACTGATGAATAGTCCTAGAGGAGAAGTGCTAGGGAGTGTGATTGGTTGCGGACAGGCAGATGAAGAATTAATCACTGCGTTTCGTCAACATTGGCTCACTCCCAGACGAGAAGATGCGATCGCGATATTTCAACGAGGGGTTGAAAGAGGACAATTCAGAGAAGGAATAGATGCCGAAGTCGCGATCGATGCTTTATATAGCCCATTATTCTATCGTTTATTACTGAAACATCAACCTTTAACCGAAAAATTGGTCAATGATTTAGTTGATGTCGTGATGAAGGGAATGACTAAACCATTGACAAAATCATGATATCGTGTATCAGCAAATAGAATTGCAAGAAAGATGTTAACTTTATGTATTGTTTGGGGCAGAATGTATTGATAGAATCACAGCATTGATTGGTTAGGAGAAAAATTGACATGGTCAACCGAATCTCTTATACCAGAAAGCCGTTATTCTCCATCTCATAGCGATCAACTGACATTAATCCTGTAGAGGTTAGTGGCGAATTTTAAATCTCGATTTAGAATCCTTTGAAAGCGCAGAATTGATTCTGTGCAATGGGATTAAGTAAACCCTAAAACTGTCATTGTTTCAAGAGGTACTAAAATCATGGTCAGTCCGTCAATGTATTTTCCCCCTTCTCCTTTTGATCGAGAAGAGGCTCTTAAGTGTGCTGCTTTAGTCGGAACAGCCTATGATATGTATACTCAGTGGATAGAGCAACGCAAACCCAAACCCCAACATTTCCAGTGGGAACCTCACGATCCGTCCCTCCACTACAGTCAGCCAATTTGGGTGGAAGAAAGATTTTTAAAGTTCTTTCATCATTCAGAACCTTTTGGTTTTGTAGCTTGGGATAATCAAGGCTCTGCTTATGTCGTTTTTCGCGGTACAGACTCCGCAGAAGACTGGATAGAAGATGCAGAAGCAGGACAAGAACCATTCAGTAATATTGTCCATAACTATGGTAAAGTCCACCGAGGCTTTTATGGGGTTTATATTGGTATGAAAGAGCAAGCCATTACTATACTCAATGAAGAACTGCCCAAAGCAGAACGTTTATTGATAACGGGCCATAGTTTAGGTTGTGGGATATCCACTCTAGCCGTACCTGATATCATCACTAACACCGAGTATAAACCCGATAAAGTCTCACTTAAACACTATAACTTTGCTAGCCCGAAAGTTGGGAACCGGGACTTTGCGATCGCCTATAACCAAAATCGAGTTCCGACCTATCGCTTAGTAAATTCTTGCGATATTGTTCCCGATGTTCCCTTTTCTGCTGTTGGCAAGCTGCGTTATCAGCATATTGGCATACCCATCGACTTTACCGCTCAGTATGGTACTCTAGCAGGTAATCACAACTTGAAAAATGCCTACGAGTACGCTTTGAACAATCATACTCAACCACAGGGTCCACTTCAAGTGACCGGGTAGATTGGACAGCAAAAGATCATTTATCAGGTTTGATCTACGGCGTTACCCGTTGCCACAGGCGCTGAATTTCTCGAATTTCTGTATTATTGGGGGTAGGTTGAAAGCTAACAGCCGGATTAACTTCTGCCCCCGGAATATTTTGACTCCAAGGACTACCGGGTATTGAGGTTAAATCTAAATTAGTTTGAACTGGACGAAAACCAAATTGAACAAATACTTTTTGTTGTTCAGGTTGGGTGAGAAAATTAATAAATTGACGGGCAGCTTTTGCCGTATTTGCATCAATATTTCGACGTACAATAGCAGCAGTTG
Organism: uncultured Lyngbya sp.; assembly: GCA_964401105.1. GTDB lineage: Bacteria > Cyanobacteriota > Cyanobacteriia > Cyanobacteriales > Microcoleaceae > JAAURB01. The sequence continues at coordinate 22,453 of CAYNXM010000054.1, forward strand.
CAACGGTTTCAATGGTGGGATCGAGATAATAAATGTGGTAGGGTTGACTTTGATTAATATTTGACTGTTGCCAACGTTCTAAGGCAATACTTTCATAAACAGTGGCGACATCGGCATCATTGGGGCCGCGAGTAATAAATTCTTGTAATAAAATATCAGTGGAACGGGGTGGTAAATAAACTGATTGTTTCACGGTTTGAAATAATGATTCTACACTGGAATTATTCAGATTATTATTACCTGCTTTTGATTTTGCCCATAAATTTAAAGTCAGTTGACCACTATTAGAACGAGTGGGATCGCTGATCACAAAATCAAAGCTACCCCAATCAGTTTGACCGCCTATTTCACTCCAATTTTTAGCTTGCATTGCTTGTTCGATTTTATCCCAAGAAAAACGCCCATTAGGAAATAAGAGATTTCCCCGTTCTGGCCAGGCAATTCCGACTAGAAAAGTTTTAGCGATCGCAGTCGGTTTTTCATAAAAAGCTTCACTATTATTTTGGCTTTGCCAACGTTGATTCAGTTCATCTAAAAACGCTGTACTGGCGGGAATAACTACGGTGGGTTTGAAATAATTTTTATCATCAATATAGTTATTGACAATATCCTGAGAACCTTGAAATTTAAGTTCTAAGTTAATATTAGGATGCTGTTGTTCAAATTGAGTTTCTAGCTGTTTTAAGGGTTCCGCTAATTCAGTGCCACTAACGATAATAATATTTTGTTCTAAGCCAGGAATGGGTGCATAAGCTAAACCCAAAGCGGTTAGGGCGAGTAGTGTTGAAATCACTATTTTATTTTGTCGTTGTTTTTTTGTAGAAGTCACGTTCATAGTTGAATTTTCACCTATGGTAAAATGAGTTAATTTTTGAATTCGATCTGAGGTGGGGGGATGGGTTGAAAACAGTTGACGGGTAATATTGTTTTTCAAAGGGTTGATAATTAATAAAGTGGCATAGCTAGGATCATTTAAGTTTACCTGTTTTGAACTATTTTCGATTCGTTTTAATGCATTTGCTAGCGCTTTTGGATTTCCTGTTAATCTTGCTGCCCCTGCATCTGCTTCATATTCACGAGTCCGAGAAATTGCAAACTGAATAATACTGGCTGTTAGTGGGGCTAATATTACCATCGGAATTAATGCAATTAAACGAATAATACTAGAATTTCTAACAGAAAATATAGAGTTAGAGAAAATGTGAATACTAAACTGAGTTAGAATAGAAATTGCTCCTGCTATCGTTGCTGCCATTGTACTAATGAGGGTATCTCGATGCTTAATATGACTCAATTCATGAGCAATAACTGCTTCGAGTTCATCTTCAGGAAGCATTCGTAATAGTCCTTCTGTAACGGCTATTATACCCTGTTTAGGACTTCTGCCTGTGGCAAATGCATTGGGTGCAGAAGAGGGAATAATATAAATTTTTGGAATAGGTAAATTAGCGCGATAACAGAGGAATTTAATAATGGGTTCTAAGACTTGTTTTTGTTTTGAGTTTGGCACACGTCCTCGATAAACAGATATTGCTATTTGATCGGAATAAAACCATAAAGAAAAGTTTGTTATGGCTGCAATTGCTAAACCGAATATTAGTCCAGCTACACCGCCAATAAGGAGATAACCGAGAAGAATTAAAATTCCAGTTAAAAATCCCAGTAAGACAACCGTTTTAAGTAGATTCATGATCGCTAAATTCCCAATTTAATTATTTGAATTATCGCAAAACATACGCACCCAAGATAACGACCGGAATGACCAAGAAGAGATCGCCCCAAATATAGCTTCGGGTTAACTGAAGCGATGATTTTATGGGGCCATTAATCAAGATATTGAGTCTTTCTTGATCGATTTCTGCTAAAATTTTATTGCGTCCGTAATGATGAAAAAGATGCTTTTTCTGAGGAGAATAAATATAAGTCTTATAAGTATAGTAATCTCCGTCATCATCCCGATGCAATTGAGACTCAAGATCAACTTTAGCCAGACGTAAATCCTGGGGTGAAGTCGGCCATAAACCATGAATATATTGCTGTTCTAATTGACACATAACATAATCTTTTTCCAATTTTTCACAACTTAAATGACTCGATCTTCCCGTAGAAATTAATAGCGTTGGGGGTGCAATGATACCAAAAGCTAATAATTTTAGCAGTTTTTGATTGATTTTCATCTCATTAATCTCAAAATAGATAATGTCTTGAAATAATCAATTACTGAGTTAAAATATCAACATTTTCTTGATATACCTTTAACTCCTCGCTCAAACTTTGTAGTGCTTGAATATCCTCAGAATCCATTAAGTCTGCTGTCCTTAACTTATTTTGAAGTTGCTGTAAAACACCTGCTGAATCTTGAATCATTTTTTGCAAACTAATCAGTTTAGCCTCACTAGTATCTTGACCCCTTTTTGCTAATTTAATATTTCGTTTTAAACTAATCGCTAATTCTTGTAAATGCAGCCTGGAAACTCCTGAATTTGAACGAATTTTATCTTGAACTTCTAATAACTGCTTTTCTAACTGTTCAACCGATAACAAAGCCTTCTTGCCGAACAAATTTTGAGCAACTCTATTAATTTTATCGGGTAATTCAATAGCGCGATCGCAAGCTTGTTGAATTGT
>CAYNXM010000055.1:0-25431 GCA_964401105.1 uncultured Lyngbya sp.
GACGCACCATTATACTGGTTAGTGTGCTGACGCCCATTGTCTTTCACTACATTATTAGCGTAGTTACCAATATTTGCTCCTTGTAGATTGTTATTAAAGGTTTCTGAAGGATTGTTGACCACAGCTGTTGCCTCCGTATTAATCGGTCTACTGGCTAATAGTTTAGTTATTTCTAGTATATTCACACTCTCTGGCTTATAGATCTCAATTTCACTCTCCTTCATCTGAAGCTTTGCTTTTAACTCTCTTAGCCTCAATTCATAATTCTGATTAAACTCACTGTGAATCTTTTCTTTTTCATCTACTTTAAAAACCGGATTTGGTATGATATCAAAAACAGACTCATCTGACTACAAAAAACACGAAGAACATAAATACTGTTTGTGTCCTTCGTGCCTTTGTGATTCTTCTGTTAAATCTTGCTAAGATGAACTAGCGTTTTGCAATAATCCAAATTGCATGAATAATACCCGGAATATAACCCAACAATGTCAGTAAAATATTAATCCAAAATTGAGGGCCAATTCCCACTTGTAAAAACACACCTAGCGGTGGGAGAAAAATAGCAGCAATGATTCTGATGATATCCATGATGATGATTTATTTATTGTTGATAGATTTGCCGTCGAGACTCAAGCATGGACGCGTTCGCCTGTCGGTCATTAATAAAAGTATACTGTTCATTGAAGCTACCCTGAGGCCGTTCACCGATAATATAATAACGGATGGGTGAATCTGGAGCATTCACCAACCACACAGTCAGCAACACGCATACTTGCTTGCGGTGCGTTTGGGTCATTGGGTCAGTTTCCGTGAGTTGAGAAACCACCCAAAGTTGGTTGTTGACGGCATCAATACCCGTGTTCTAGGTCATATCCATAGTATGTCGTAAGCATAGATATCCCTATTATCGTTGATAAAAGTTAAATCCACATCCACCTTGAGAAATAGAACTGAAGGAGGACTGAATTCAATCAGTGATTTAAGTTTCGTTACTTTTTAGTCGGTTGAGTTTCAGGGTCTGATATCAATCTTTCATCCAACTGGTATCAATAGGCAGTTCAATAATAAACTCAGTTTCCTGCCCTGGAATCGAGTAACAGTAAAGTTTACCTTTATGTTTTTCAGTAATAATTTGATAACTAATCGATAAGCCTAAGCCTGTTCCTTTACCCACCGGCTTCGTCGTATAAAAAGGATCAAATATCTTCTTCAGCTTATTTTCTGGAATACCATAGCCATTATCTGCAATCCGAATAATCATCCGATTATTATCCAGTAATTCTGTTTTCACCCAAATTTGACCCGGTTGAGATTGCCCCTCAATTGCATCAATTGCATTACTAAAAATATTCATAAATACCTGATTCAGTTGACCCGGATAACAGTTTATTTGAGGCAAATCCCCATAATTCTTAATCACTTCTAGACTGGGAATACTCTCTTTCAAGCGATTTTGTAGGATTAATAATGTACTCTCTAGCCCTTGATTAATATCTGCCTCTTTCATTTCCGATTCATCCAACCGAGAGAAATTCCGCAGTGAAAGCACAATCGTCTGAATTCGCTCTGTTCCAGTTTTCATCGATTGTAATAACTGAGGATAATCTGCTTGCAAATACTCCAAATCAATTTCTTCAATTCTTTCTTGAATTGCCTCAGAAACTTCCGGACAATATTCCTGATAAAGCTCAATTAATTCCAGTAAATCTTGACTGTATTCTTCAGCATATTCTAAATTGGCATGAATAAAATTAACCGGGTTATTAATCTCATGGGCAACACCGGCGACCATTTGTCCTAAACTCGACATTTTCTCACTCTGAATAATTTGCGCTTGAGTTTGTTTCAGTTCTTTCAAAGTATTTTTTAACTGTTTTGTTTGTTGTTTAAGTTTATATTCAATTTCTTTTCGTTCAGTAATATTCATCAGCGTTCCAAATAGGTGTGTCACTTCTCCCTGTTTATTTTTAACGGCTTCAGCTTTAAGATGAACATAGCCAGGTTCTCCATTGATTTTGAACATCGCTAATTCTAGGTCAAAAGTCTCTCCGGTTTGAACCGTTCGAGTCATTGCCTGCTGCAATTTTTCTAAGTCTTTTGGGGGATAAAATTTTTCTAAATCTTCAATTGGGGTGAGCCGATCTTTTTCCACAGAGCGACCAAACACCCGGTAAGCGGCTTCAGAACCGGAAAACTGACCCGTAGCCACATTTAGATCCCAGTTGCCTATCTGAGCAATTCGTTGAGCCTCTTGCAACTGAGCCATTGTTTGTTGCAACTGTGCAGTTCGTTGTTTGACCTGGGTTTCTAAGGTTTCGTTATAGCGTTTCAGGGTTTCTTCAGCTTGCTTACGTTCAGTAATATCTTCCACCGTACACAGAATTCCAAACACTTCTCCATTAGCATCTCGCAGGGGAACTTTACTGGTTTCTATCCAAGCCTGTTTACCATCTGCTTGTTGTTGAGATTCGATAATATGTAGTTTCGCTTCACCTGAGTCTATAACTTCGCGATCGCATTGAATATACCATTCCGTTTCTTCTGGTGTCGAAGGCATCTCAAAATCCGTTTTTCCGACAATTTCTGCTGGAGAATTCAACCCGACCACTTTAGCAGCATTCTGGTTACAACCCAAAAATACATTCTCTCTATCTTTCCAGAAAATCAGTTGAGGAATATTATCCAACACTGATGTTAGAAGTGCTTGAGACGCTTGCAGTTGCTCGGCATAATTCTGAGACTGACGATAAAGTTTAGCATTATTCAAAGAAATTGCCGCTTGAGAACAGAGGAGTTTTAAAACTTCTATCCGTTCCGTTGTAAAGGCATGGGTGATGAAGTGATTTTCTAGATACAAAATTGCCAGTAACTGACCCGCATTGAGAATCGGTAAACACAGTAAACTTTTCGGTTGTTGCTTGACAATATAAGTATCAGTGGCATATTCAGCCTGATTCAAAACATCATCAATCACAATCGGTTTCAATTGTCGTTGAACAGAATTAACTAATTTCCGGGGAATATCTTGGCTGTCTGCAACGGGTAATTTTTGTTGATTGATACTGATGCTTTTATGAGATTCTTCCTCTTGATTTGCAACGGCTTCAACCGTTAATTCTGAAGCATGATTAAAAATTAAAACGCCTTTTGAGGCTCCGGCATTTTCTAAAATCGTCTGCATTAATTTTGTTACTAATTTCTCTAGCTCAATTTCTTCAGAAATCGCTTGAGAGACTTTCAGTATACTAGCAAAATCTAGTAAATCAGCCAAACCTGTACTACTATTAGAACCATGAGAATAGCTCACTTGAGTGGATAAAGAACTCACACTATTAAAACTTTGCAGATGTTGCTTTCTATCTGTTTGTAGGGGTATAATTTGATTGAAGAAGTCCGGATATTCTTGTTCAAGTTGATTTGTTTTTGTAGTTGCTCCCCAGCGCTCATAACAACTGTAAGCATCCATCAAATAGATTTGAGCAATTTTTTGTTTACCCCAATTCAGATAAAATTTTGCTGCCAATTCGTATGCGAGTGCTTCTTCATAAAGATAGCTTTGAGCCTGAGCTTGAGTAATGGCTTGCTCATAATAATCGATTGCGGCTGTTTTTTCATTTTTTAGTCTGGCTTTCTCTGCTTGAATGATAAGATATTTATGCTGAATATTTTCTGGGCAATATTGCTGCCATTGGTTTAACTTTTCTTCCAAAGGAATTACTGCCTGCCAATGAAGCTGATCTTGAAGATTTTCACTGTCTGCATCCACTAAACTTAAATGCATCAGTGCGACATAAAATACAGTAGAAGGGACTTTAGCATGAGTCGGAACTGTATTTTCAATAATCTCTAACTTTGGAATTAATTCTAAATATTGATCGGATTGATTCAACAAATAAGCATGGCGAATTTTAACAGAATAAAACCAAGCTAAATGAAACGGGGTATTTTTGTATTTCTCTAAATACTCGGATTCGCTAAAATTATCATCATCAAAACTATTTGGTGCTTCGGTTAAACCCAACAGATGCCGCAGCGGTTGTAAGACTCCCGCCAGCAATGCATCTCGGTTTTCTAAACTTTTAACTTGTAGAATAAAATCAGCATTATTTTGAACAATTTCATGTAATTCTATTAAGTTCTTTCCATAAGTTAGCCGATCTGAACCACTTTGCATCATCATAAAAATGACATTGATCCAGTTACCCGCTATCATGCCATATTGAAATGCATTTTCGTAATAAATATCGGCTTCTCGTAGCGGACGACTCCAACTATGAACGTCAGAAGCAAATAAGAAATTTGCCATTCCTCTAACATCCGGATTATTAAATTGTTCACAAAGCTGCACCGCCATGCTGCCAAATTGATAAGCAATTTGAGGATCTTTTAGTAAAATCTTGGCAATCATCCCATAGCCAACATAACCAAAGGTCGACAGATCGCTATTACCATATTTTAATGACAGTGTAGTCATTTTTGCCACTGCCAATAATGCTAATAAAGTTTGACCATCCAGCCATGCGGCATAGAATAGAATTTGCAGAATTCGTAGCATTTCTGCTGTGCTTTTATCCGGCATTTTAGGCAATTTTAAGATAGACTCAATGGGATTTTTTTCTAAGAACTGATTGACCGTTTGAATTTCTCGATCTAAACTGTGTTTAATCTCCCCTAAAGTGTCTGGCATCTCCCAGCCAAACAGTTGTAGACTCTGACGTTGGATGGCAATTGCCTCAGTATTTCGTCCTTGAAGCTGGTATTGAGTCATCTGAATTCGATAGATCGTTGCCTTGTCTAAAACCGTTTGAGCCTGCGCTAAACTGGTGCAATAGAGGGTTTCAGCTTGCTCAAAATCCCCACACAGATAGCTGGTTTCAGCCGCTTCTCGATGCAAAGTGTACATCAACTGATAGTGAGTTTGCCAAGCGGTGGTCGGCAGTAAATCAATCCCGATTTCACAATAACTTTGCGCCACTTGATAAGCGGCTGAATGTTTGGCTTTTTGCGCTGCAATGCTGTTTAATTCTGCCAATTCTTGCCGCTGTTTTTGACTGGAAATTAAATTGATTCCATAATTTAACTGACGCACTAACTCAAAAATTTTATCAACTCTATTTTCTGGTGAAATCTGCCTCAGCAAGAGTTGTCCAATATGATAATGGGTTGTTTGCTTATCTGAGATGGGGATTAATTCATAAGCCGCCTGTTGCACTCGGTCGTGGAGAAAGCGATAATCACAGTTACAACCCTTCAATGTAGAATTGCTTGTTTCTAACTGAGTCGAATAGGCTTTGTAGGTTTCACTCAAAGGAATAATATATCCCTCTCGAATTGCTAGCCATAAATCCTGTGCCATCTTCTCAAGGGAGGTTTCTGCTGTAATGGCGAGAGTTTCTAAATCAAATTGACTCCCAATACAGGCAGCTAACTTTAAGGCCGTTTGGGTAATTTCAGGCAACTGACTAATTCGGCTAATCATCAATTCAACCACATTATCTGTTACGCCTTGTTGTTGAATTTTTATCCAGTCCCACTGCCACTGACGCGAATTCATCTCAAACCAAATTAACTTCGCTTCATACAATGATTTCAATAGTTGAGTCAGGAAAAAAGGGTTTCCATCGGTTTTTTCATACAGCAACTCCGCTAATGGCATTACTGCATTAACCGTTGTATGCAGGGTATCAGCAACCAATTGCGCCACATGAATCAGTTGTAAGGATTCTAATTTAATTTCTGTAATTTTAACCTTTGTTTGTCGCAAAGACTCCACCATCTGGATAAAAGGATGGGTGGGACTCACTTCGTTATCTCGATAAGCCGCAATTAACAGAGAATAGCGATTTTTAGAATCCCTTAAAAAATCTGGATAAGCGTGCAAGGTGGCACTATCAGCCCATTGCCAATCATCAATAAATTCGACATGGGGATGTTGCGCCGCCGCAAAGGATTGAGTGAAGTGAGTAAAAGTTTGAGCAAAGCGACGAGCCGCTTCTGTGGGACCAATTTCTGGCACAGGGGGCTGTTTTCCGATGATTAATTCTAATTTAGGAATCACATCAATCATTAATTGAGCATTGTTTCCTAAACCATCCAAAAATTGCTTTTTCCAATAGTCCAGGCGCTCCTGACTTTCTGTTAATAATTGTTGCACTACCGAGCGCAAAGCTTTAATTGGCGCTGCCATCGGAATATTACGCTGAAATTGATCGAATTTTCCGGAGGAAAAATAGCCTTTAAATTGAGTGAGTTGCCGTAATATTTCATTCACCAATGCTGTTTTACCAATACCTGAATATCCCCCAATTAAAATAATTTCAAAGCCCCCCTGACTGACTCGTTCAAAAGCTTCTAATAATAGTTTAATTTGAGTTTCTCGTCCGTAGAGTTTTTGAGGGATATTAAACTGAGCCAGTTCATCCAGTTTTCCCGGCGTAAAATATTGAATATTTCCTGTGGTTTGCCATTGAGATAAACACTGTTCTAAATCCGCTTTTAATCCAACGGCACTTTGATAGCGATCTTCTGCATTTTTTGTAATCAATTTCATTACAATATCTGCAACAACTTCCGGAATTTCTCCTATTATCGTCTTTAAAGTCGGTGGCATTTTTGCTAAATGACAATGAACCAGTTCTAGGGGATCATGACTTTGAAACGGTAATTGTTCTGTGAAGATTTCATACAATGTAATTCCTAGAGAATAGAAATCTGTTCGATAATCAATCCCCCGATTCATTCGCCCGGTTTGTTCAGGAGACATATAGGCGAGTGTTCCTTCTAAAGTGTTGGGATTTTGAATAGTTTGAGTTTCTTGCAGGAGTTGAGAAGCAATACTAAAATCTATTAGTTTAATGGCTTGAGTTTCTGGATGAATAATAATATTTTGCGGTTTAATATCTTTATGAATAATTCGATGTCTATCTAATGCTTCTAGAGATCGTGCCAGTTGTAACCCGACTTTGATTCCGAGTTCTATACGGCTTTTTACGGATAAATTATAGGTTTTTAAATACTGACTTAAGGACATGGAACCCTCATCTATCATGACTATAATTAAGCTATTTTGATGGGGTTCTAAAGCAATGGGATGAACAATACCGGTTAAGTTTAAATCTTGAATAATAGTGTATTGATTTTGAAACTGAACTAACTCGTTTAAACTAGGATATTGATTGCGGAGTACTTTCAAAATTACTCTCTGTTGATCTGAAATCCTTTTAGCTCGATAGACAAGTGTCTTGGCTCCAATGTGTAGATTATCAATAATTTCATAGTTCTGAAACTGTAAGGAATTTGTAGCCATTATTGAGACTCCTAAATGTAAAACCTGAATCATCTAAGCCAGAGAAAACTATAAAGTTAATCCAGTTAATGAACGATCAGTTATCCTGGCTAATCTATAGATAGGTTCGGCTTTGCCGCAGTCTTAGTATTCCCCAAAGTTTGATCGGATAATACAGTATCATTCATCATATTTAAAACTGTTAATCAGCCTTAGTTAAGACGGTTGATTGTCAGTCATCTTCTAGAAGTATTGCCGTGTTCTAGGACTGCGATATCATCCAGTTTCGGGTGAGTTCCTAGGTTCTAGGTCAAGATTGATATTCCCTCAGCTATAGAAGTCATCCTCTTGAAAAAATAGATTGTTGATATTTCATCAATATCAAGATAGATCTTAGCGGCTGTAATGTAAAGAAAAATAACGAAACCCACCAAATGCTGTGACTCACTCACTCATTTGTTAGATAATACTGTATGAGTATAATGATCTCCAAAATTATTTATTGTCGATAAAAGTAAAATATACAAACATTTTGATTAATATAAATTAAGAAGACTGGACTCATCAGTCAGTGAGTTTTTATTTGTATTATCATCAAGTTATATTATTATCAAATCAGGCGAATATCGACAAATTAATACTCATTCATTGATCGATGCTCTGAAATTTATTTCAATCTCTTCTTTTAAGCGCAGATCATTTATTTCAAAATTCAATATATCTCAACTTAAAAGATTACATTTTCTAGCTTTTACCATCCCTTATATTTTGACTGTATCATGAAAGACTTAGGTCAAATCTTATTATCTAAAATCGATTCAGTGATTGAAAACTGGGTTGAAAAAGTTCGTCGAGATCAAGAAATTGAAAGTAGTAAAACCCTAACCTACAATTCTGTTCGCAATAGTTTGCCTATTGTATTAGAGGCTGTTGCCACTTTACTAACAGACTCATTTATCGATCGATCCCAAAAAGTCGAAAAAAATAGTTTAGAACATGGGATAGTTCGGGCAGAACAGGGTTATGATGCGGCTGAGATTGTCCATGAATATCGTCTATTGCGTCAGGTGCTGTTTGCAGCTTTAGAGCCGGATTTACTAACCGGTACAGCCGCTGAAGTGTTACAAGCTGTTCGAGCCATTGATGCTGTGTTGGATGAAGTCATTTTTCTATCTTTAGAAAGTTATCTCGAGGCGCAATTACAAAAACTAGAGCAGATGCAAGCGCAATTGATGCTAAACAATCAGGAATTAAATCGATTAGTTCAGTCTCAAAAAGATAATCTATCCTATTTTGCTCATGAGCTAAAAAATCCTTTAAACTCAATTATTGGTTTTTCTTCTTTATTACTGCAACAACAACGAAAAAATCATCAAAGACAAGATAGTTCTCTAGATTTTCAAATGATTGAAAAAATGTTAAAAAATGGAGAACAGCTTCTACGACTGGTGAATAATGCCTTAGAAATTTCTCGTTATGAAGCAGGTCAGATTGAACTAAATCTCAGACCCGTCAGTATTAGTGGTTTAATTAGAGGTGTGGTTGATATATTCGAGCCGGCCGCACGCGCCAAAAGCTTAGAGGTTGTGATGGAGATGGATGGGGCCCCTGAGGCGGTTGTCACTGACCCTTTACGAGTGCAGCAAATCATCACTAATTTAGTCAGCAACGGCATCCGATATACAGATTCTGGTCAGATTAAGATTATTTGTCAATGCTGTGAACCAGAGGCTTGGCAAGTGATTGTCAGCGATACAGGAAGAGGGATTAGCCTTGACGATCAAGAACAGATCTTTCAACCCTATTTTCGAGCCGGCGAGCCGGAGGCTTATGTACCAGAGAGTACAGGCTTAGGGTTAGCCATTGTTGCTCAGTTGGTAAAGCTGCTCTCTGGTAAAATTGACCTCGTTTCACAAGTCGGAGTTGGGTCAACCTTTACGGTGACTTTCCCCTTATCTTTAGACGGTTAAGGAATCTTTCTTCAAGTCAACAGAGGATTGTTCTGCCGGTAAGGTAGTATATTCAGAAACAATCTTGCGGAATTCCTCCCCATCAATGGTTTCTCGTTCGAGTAACAAATCAACCAAGTAATCCATTAATTCCCGATTCTCTGATAGAATTTGACAGGCTTTTTGATAACAACTGAAGGCAATAGCGCGAATACGGTGATCGATTTGAGTGGCAATTTCTTCAGAATATTCCGACTGTGAGGGCAGTCCTCGCCCCAGAAACACTTCTCCGCTGGGATTTTCCAACGCTAACGGGCCTAAATCAGACATTCCGTATCGCGTTACCATTTCCCGCGCCAAAGTCGTGACTCGTTGAATATCGTTGCTGGCACCAATGGTAATTTCTGAATCCCCAAATACTTCTGTTTCAGCAGCCCGTCCTCCCAAAGCAATAGTAATTTGATCGATCATCCAAGCGCGAGTATATAACCCACTATCCACCATATCCTCATTAAACATTTGCTGAGCAAATCCACCTACCCCACCAGAACGAGGAATAATGGTAACTTTATTCAATGGGTCAGAATTTTTGAGTAAAGTCATCAGCAATGCATGACCCACTTCATGATAAGCAATTAACCGCTTTTTCTTGCTATCCAATAACGGCGTTAAAGCTAAACCAATAGTAATGCGATCGACAGCATCATCAATTTCCAGGGTGGTGATGGCTTCTTTGCGTCGTCGGGCGGTTAATATAGCCGCTTCGTTTAATAGGTTCGATAAATCAGCCCCTGAAAACCCAGGAGTCCGACGGGCAATATTGGCGAGGGAAACATCCTCAGAAAGCTTTTTATTGCGGGCGTGAACTTCTAAAATCCCTAAGCGACCATTGTAGGCGGGTAAATCCACCATCACCTGACGATCGAAGCGTCCCGGACGTAACAGCGCTGAGTCAAGCACATCTGGGCGGTTAGTGGCAGCGATAATAATAATCCCGGTGTTGCCCTCAAACCCATCCATTTCCGTGAGTAACTGATTGAGGGTTTGTTCCCGTTCATCGTTACCGCCACCAATACCAGCCCCTCGTTGTCGGCCAACGGCATCAATTTCATCAATGAATACAATACAAGGAGAATTTTCCTTGGCTTTACGGAATAAATCCCGTACCCGCGAGGCCCCCACACCCACAAACATTTCGACAAATTCTGAACCAGAGATACTAAAAAAGGGAGTTCCCGCTTCTCCGGCGATCGCTTTTGCCAGCAAGGTTTTACCGGTTCCTGGGGGGCCGACTAACAGTACTCCTTTGGGAATTTTTGCGCCAATGGCGGTAAATCTTTCCGGTTCTTTCAAGAAGGTAACCACTTCTTGCAGTTCTTCTTTGGCCTCTTGAATACCTGCGACATCATCAAATAATACACCCGTTTTGGCTTCCATCTGAAACCGAGCGCGGGACTTACCAAAGTTCATTGCCTGTCCGGAAGCCTGGGTTGAACGGCGCAAAATCATTAACAAAAACGCCAACACCACAAAGATGACCAACAGGTTAACAATTAACCCCATTGCAGCGCTATTATCAGCAGAAGGCTTAACTTCATATTCAAGTTCAGGTTGAGTTTGAACCGTTTCAAGCAGTTCTGGATTGCGGTCTAACAACTCAACAGAATAAACGGCAGCATCTTCTGCTTCTCCCTTGAGTTGAACTTTAGCAATGCGTCGTGCTGGGTCTTCTTCAATGCGTTCAACTTCTCCGGCTTCAATTTTTTGCAACAGCTCACTGTAACTGAGGGTTTTGGGGGAATTATCGGCCAAAGCGGGGGTTCCCAACAGCACAGTCTGAGCTAAAATCCAACTTCCCAAAATTCTTCCGAGTCTTTGTGCTGCCGTGCTTTTATGTTTCCCATGAAATAGAGTCTGTTGTTGAATTGAAGTTGATCTCCAGGAGCTTTTCATATCGTGTTGCCTTCTCGCTGTTGCTACCGCCCCATGAAATAACGAGGCGTAGGGTTCCAATATTAAGTGTAGCGTTCTGTTGGCTGAAGCGGTTGATCCTGTTGTTGCTCAATCCCTGAGTCAAACCAAATATTTTTGAGTGGAGACCTCAACAACTGTCCCAATGATAGGAAAATCCGCTACACTTAGATTAATTGGCCAATATATTTATATATAAAACAGAGTATCTATCCCGTGGCTTACCGATTTTACGCTTATCAATCTAATGGGCAACATAACCCAGATGGCTCTCCCTGTTGTGGAATTCTCTATCGCAGCCTCGATTTACGTTCCTACGCCGATCAAAACTGGTTGAAAATTCAATATTTCAAACCGGGCTGTGCTTGCATAACGGGTAACAATTCAATTCCCGTCAATTTTTTTGAACCGCATCGATTGATCTAAAAGCTGCTGTCAACAATTATGGGCTGGAAGTTGAATCACAAATTCAGTCCCGACTCCAACCGTTGAATAGCATTCCAGTTTTCCGCCGTGTTTATCCACCACAATTTGCCGCGCAATTGACAGTCCTAAACCCGTACCTTTTCCGACTGCTTTAGTTGTGAATAGATGCTCGAACATCTTAGCTTTGACTTCACCCGTCATTCCACAACCATTATCTTGAATGTGGATATTGACTAAGTTGTTGATCGGATCGATTCCTGTCTTGACGGTAATCTGATAGGGATTTTGCTGAAATTTAGCCATTGACGGCTTCTGGCCGATCTCATCAAACATATCAATGGCATTCGCTATAATATTCATAAAAACCTGATTTAACTGTCCGGGGAAACAGTCAATTAAAGGTAATTCATCATAATCTCGAATCACTTCAATAGCAGGGCGATATTCCGAAGCTTTCAAGCGATATTTAAGAATTAACAGTGTACTATCAATGCCATCATGTAGATTGGCACTGACTTTGCGATCTGTATCGGCACGAGAAAAAGTTCTAAGGCTGGTACTAATGCCTTTTATTCGCTCAGTTGCCCCCTGCATAGATTCCAATAGTAAAGGTAGATCTTCTCGTATAAATTCTAAGTCTATTTCATCCGCATTTTCTAATACGGGAGAGGCTGTATTGGGGTGATGTTGCTGATAGAGTTCCAGATGTTCGAGTAAATCTTGAATATAATCTTTAGTATTACTAATACTGCCATTGAGAAAACCCAGAGGATTATTAATTTCATGAGCCACCCCGGCAACTAAATTACCCAATGCTGACATCTTTTCAGATTGTATAACTTGTGCTTGACTGTGTTGCAGTTGAGTTAAAGTATTTTCTAATGCTTTGTTTTTTTCCTCTAAGAGTTTTTCAGCTACTTTGCGGTCGGAAATATCTCGTGACATACAGAGAACTTTATTTGCTCCCATAGGAATAATTCGAGCATCAAACCAAACCATTTGATCGCCGATCAATAATTCATACTCAACGGCAACTGTCTTTTGAGTATTAAGTGCTTGCTGAATTTTACTCACGAAAAAATCGGCAAAATCTAAGGGTAAAGCTTCGTGAATGGTTTGACCAATTAAATTAGGTGAAGGTCGATATAAAAGAGGACTCGAACAAGGCGCAATTTTAAGATATTTCCCAGTACCATCTAATACGATAAGTACATCTTCCATCGCCGTAAATATTGCCAGTAATTCTGCTTGTGAAGCTTGTAAAGCCGTTTCAGCCGCTTTTCGATCCGTAATCTCAACAGTTGTTAGAATAATTCGGTAAATTTGATTGGCTTCATTTTTAACAGGATTAAGAGTCGTTAGCCACCACATCTCTTCACCTTTAAAAGGAACAACTTCCTCGTAGGAAATTGCAGTTTCTTCTGCTAGACAGCGCTGGTAATTTTTTCTAAGAATAGAACCCTGAGTATTACCAAATAATTCTTCTGGCGTTCTGTCTATCACTGCTGATAGCTGAAGATTCGTTAATTTCTCCAGCGTAGGATTCCATCCGGCAAACCGGAAATCACCCGATTCTGTAATATCAATAACACAGATTCCTTGGCTAACTCCTTGATAAATATTCCTGAGAAACTGTTCCTTTTCATATAATTGCAATTCAGCCGCTTTGCGATCGCTAATATCTTCAACATTAGACCAAATGAATGTCTCGCCATTACGTTCAACCAGAATTCCAGATAGCCTAACAGGAATTAAGTCTCCATCTTTGTGAATATATTCTTTTTCATAAGGACCATAACGTCCCGTTTTTTCTAAGCTTTGCTGTTGAAACTGTTCTGCTTCGGCATATTTTTTAGGGGTGATATCCCAGTAACTTAATGAAGACAACTCTGCTGGTGTCCGTCCGAGAATATTGGCATAGGCGGCATTGCTATACACCAGTTCCCCATTCATTTTGCACAATATCAATCCAATTGAGCAAGAGTCAAATAACTGGCGATGGTAAGCTTCGCTTTCAACTAAGGCGGCTTCAGCAGCAAAGCGATCGCTAATATCGATAGACAATCCTTCTAATCTTAACAACTCTCCTTGGCTATCGAATACACCCTCACCTTTTTCCCACACCCATTTTTCCTCCCCTTCTTTTGTCCGAATACGATAAGTGATTTGAAAAGGTTGAGGTATCTCTAACGCTTTTTGTACCGTAGTCTCTATCATTTCAACATCATCTGGATGAATCAAACTCCCATAGGAAATATTATGATTTTCTAGCAATTCTTCTGAATTATATCCGGTGAGTGCGTAGCAACCTTCACTGACAAAATACATCGTCCAATATTCATCGTTGGCACAGGAATAAGCCATGCCTGGAAGATTGCTAAATAGTGTCTTTAGTTTAGATTGACTCTCTTGAGTCTCAGAATAGAGTTTTGCATTTTCTAAAGATATAGCAGCCTGAACACAGATAACATTTAACAATTCAACCCGATCGCGAGTAAATGCATCTGTAATCAGATGATTCTCTAAATATAAGATTGCAATAATTTTATCCTGTCGCAAAATAGGAGTACAAAGAATACTTTTAGGTTGTCGTTTAATCCAATCAGTATTTGTTAATAAAGTAGAATCAGTGGCAGTATCAGCAATAATAATAGCTTCAAGATTATGTTTGACCTGATTAATTATAAAATGAGGAATATCTTGACTATCACAGACAGAAACAGAGTCTATATTTACAGGTTGATTAATATTGGCAACTGCTTCTACAAACCACACCTGGTTACGCGGCATCAGTAAAACAGCTTTGTCGGCTCCAGCATTTTCTAATACAGTTTCTAGTAATATTGCTAACAGCTGATCGAGTTCAATTTCACTGGATAATGCTTGAGATGTTTTGAGAACCGTTTCTAAGTCAAGAATGGCAGAAATACTGCTGCTGCCGCAGCTAGAATACTGAGTTATAGAAGTCTGAAATGAGTTCAACCCTGGAGTATTAAATATTGTCTCGGTTGCTGATAATACTCCTTTTTGCTGCTGTAAAATCGGTGCCAATAGTTTAGGATAGCGTTGTTCTAAATCTTTAATTTTTGCTTTTGCACCCCAGCGACTGTAGCAATAATAAGCTTGAGTTAGATAATCTTGAGCGATTTTTTCTTTCCCCCAATTCAAATAAAATTGAGCCGCAAGTTCATTAGCAAGAGCTTCTTCTTGAATATATTGATGTTTTTTTGCGCCTGCGATCGCCCGATCATAATATTCAATAGCTTCTGATTTTTGTCCCAAAACACGATAGCGTTCTGCTTCAACTAAATCTACTTTATGTTGGTGATTCATCGGGGCATTATCCGCCCATTGAGCCAGAGTGGTTTGATGGGTTTCGACAATGGCGAGAGTATTTGCTTGCTCTATTTCTGATTGTGTGGAATACTGTGTCAAGTAAGTTAATCCAGCATAGAAATGGAAAACAGGAGTAAAAAATGCTCCTCCTGTTGCCATCAAATAGAGCTGAGCTTCGGCGATATAATCTAAAGCGTTAGTATAGTTGCCAAACAGATAAGCAAGCATCAGTTTATAAATATAGGCAAAAGCCAGGGCTGTCAGTTCATTATCCTGATGATGCTGAGGAAACATCACCGTTTCATCGTAGTCATTGCCGCTGAAGACATCCGGTTGATTAACAATTTCCCTGAAATTATGCACCACTTGTTGTGTCATCTTGACGTAACCTAGAGGAGAATATTGCTTCGCTTGAGTTAAGACAACACAGTGATTTTCGATTTCCGGTTTCCAATCATCGAGATAGACTCCAGCAAAGAAATGATCGGATAAATAATGAACAATGCAGTAGCCAGCATACAGAAAATCACCGGTTTCTATTCCCGCTAGATAGCCCTGTTTCAGAGTTGGGATTGTTGTCCTCAGTGCTTCGTGGCGATGCTGAAGAAAAGCGCCAAATAGAGCTAAAGTGATAGACTTAAATTCTCGCGCATTGAACCGATCCAGTAAATTCAGTGCGATTTGTCCGAAGCGATAACCCCTTTGCGACTCTCCAAAAAAGGCAGATAGCACCATGCCATAACTGACATAACCGATTGTTGATGCGGGTGCATTACCAAATTGCAGTGATAAACTCACCATTGTCGAGCAAAGTAACGGCAGCAAGGCAGGCAAAGCCAGAAAAATGGGGGCAAACAACATGGCTAACAGTTGCATCGCTGCAATGGTATGTGGATCGCTCATCACGGGCAGATCCATTAATTCTTCTATCTGTTTACCTTGAAGTTGTGAGGCAAGAGTTTGTAATGCTTTACTTGTCAAGGCTTCATCGGCTTCAGATGAAAATTCAACCCCTAGTTGTCTTAGGACATTTTCACCCACAGCGATCGCTTCGGATACCTGACTCTGGCTTGTCAGGGCGTTGATTTGAATCTGATAAATTTTAACTTTGTCTAAAATAGTCTCAGCTTCTTGTATGGCACTACGTGCAATAGTTTCCATGGTCTCCAACTCACCATTCAAGTAAGCCATTTCTACTGCCGCCACATGAAGATTTAGGGCTAATTCATATTGAGTTTGCCAGCAATTGGCCCTCAGTAGCTTAAGTCCGGTTTGTACAAAACTTCTGGCGGCTAGATAGGCTGTAGCGTTTCTGGCTTTCTCTGCGGCGGCTAAATTCAGTCGGGCTAAGGCTTCGCGTTCTTCTGCTTGAGTAATTAATTCAGTCGCTAAATTTAAATGCCCGATAATATCAAACAGTTTTTCTTCCTTTTCTATCTCTGATAAGTTGTGTTGGAGTAGTTGACCAATTTTGAGATGAGTTGCCTGTTTTTGGTCTTCGGGAATGAGAGAATAAGCCGCCTGTTGCACCCGGTCATGCAAAAAGCGATATTTAGGATTAACAGTATCTTCTGTATTAGACTGTTCTGCATCTTGGAAAAACTTATAAACTTTAGTCGTCGGTAAAATTAAGCCTTCCTGTAATGCTTTCCACAATGCCGTTGCTGCATCAGTATTAGATTGTTGTGAAACAATTGTTAAAGTATTCAAATCAAACTGGTTACCGATTGCACCGGCTAACTTTAATACCTGTTGTGTTTCGGCGGGCAATTTCTGCAACTGCAACGCCATAAACTCCACCACATCCGAGGTGAGTGCCAGAGTATTGACTTTGACAAGATCACACTCCCAATAACGATGTTCACGATTGAAGGTAATGTGTCCATCTTCATATAAAGCCTTGAGAAACTGTGTCGTGAAAAAGGGATTTCCTTTTGTTTTACGATAGACTAACTCAGTTAGAGGTTGCGCCAATTCAGTCGAACAATTCAACGTATCGGCAATCAAATGATTGCTATCCTCAAATGTCAAAGGTTTAAGAGTAATCGTATTAACAACTGCCTCGGCTGCCTTGATTTCTTCAACAGTTAAAATAAATGGATGAGTGGCTGACACTTCATTATCGCGATAAGCACCCAACATCAGCAAATAGTGACTATTATTCATCAATAGTTTAATTAACTCAAGTGATGCTGAATCTGCCCACTGCAAATCATCCAAAAATATAACGAGAGGATGCTCTTTGGTAGTAAAGACTTCAACGAACTTTTGAAACAGTCGATTAAACCGATTTTGGGCAGCACTGCCGGAGAGTTCGGTAACACTGGGTTGTTGACCAATAATCAATTCGAGTTCAGGAATCACCTCAATTAAAACTTGTCCATTCTCACCTAATGCTTCTAGAATGTTAGCTTGCCATTGTGCTAGTTGTTCGTCAGATTCACACAACAGTTGCCGGATTAAATCCCTGAAGGCTTGGACAAATGCAGACAGGGGAATATTGCGGTTAAACTGGTCAAATTTTCCTTGAATGAAATACCCTCGCTGACGAGTAATGGGTTTATGAACTTCATTAACCACAGCGGTTTTACCCACCCCAGAATATCCCGCCACTAGCATCATTTCGACCCCCCTCGGTCCCTCCTTACTAAGGGAGGATGATTGGGGGGTTTCCTCACTAAGGGGGGTTGCAACTCTCTCAAAGGCATCCAATAATGCTTGAACTTCAATTTCCCGTCCATAAAGCTTTTCAGGAATCAAAAACTGGTCACTCAAGTCTCGCTGTGCGAGTTTAAATTCTATAATATTTTCGGAATATTCCCATTGAATCAAACACTGTTCTAAATCATATTTTAATCCTAAAGCACTTTGGTAACGTTCTTCCGCATTCTTTGCCATTAATTTAGCAACAATCTGGGAGATAGTTATAGGAATATGACTTTGAATTTGATGAATCAATGGTGCAGATGAAGCTAAGTGACAATGCACCAATTCCATTGGGTCATTTACTTGAAAGGGTAATTGCCCTGTGAATAATTCATATAAAGTAATCCCTAAAGAATAGAAGTCTGTACGATAATCAATTCCTCGATTCATTCGTCCGGTTTGTTCGGGTGCAATATAGGCGAGTGTTCCTTCTAACACATTGGGATTCTGGATTTCTTGGGTTTCTCTCGGCAATAAAGAGGCAATACTAAAGTCAATTAGCCCAACCTGTTTAGACTGAGGATGAATCAGAATATTAGCGGGTTTAATGTCTTTATGAATCACACGAGCGTGATGTAAATGGTGTAAAATTTCGGCTAATTGTATAGCAATATTCAGTATTTCTACGAGGGTAAGGGAGTGTTTTTGAATATACTCTTGTAGAGAAATACCCCCACAATCTTTCATCGTTAAGATATAGCTATTTTTGTAGGGTTCTAAGCTATCAGGACGAATGATCCCAGAAATATTTAAATGTTTAGTAATGCTATATTGATTACGAAACTGTAACAATTCATGAAAGCTAGGGTACTCATTGTGCAGAAACTTCAGGATGACTGACTGACTATCTGATGTTCGCTTTGCTCGATAGACTATCGTTTTAGATCCTGTGTGTAGACACTCTATAATTTTATAGTTGGGTAAATTTAATAATTGCTGTTGCTTTAACATTTTTGTTATTCTTTTGACTGCTTTTATTGCCTTTTTAAATTAGGTTTCCCAAACAATCACAAAAAATAAACTATTGAATGATATGTTTAAAACTTCAGCATACTTAAGTATACTGAGGTTTATTGTGTCAATTTATAATCAATGAATAGGTAAGATTGGGATAAATATTTACAGCAAAAGTTCCAATTAAACAGCTCATATCCATGAAATCACAGAGTTCACCGCTTCACAAAACTATTGCCATATTCTACTCATTATTGTTTTCACTTGATCGAACTTACATTATTACCAGCTCACGAAATTGTTAAAGCAAATTTCCCGATCATTCCCCCCGCTTCTAATAGCTGATGGGCAACTGCTGCTTGTTCTAAAGGAAAAGTTTGATTAAGATGAATTTTCAGTCGTCCTTCGTCAATTAAACGGGCAGATTGCTGTAAAATTTTAGCTTGATCTTTCTGTTCTTCAACCAAACGCTGCAACATCGGGGTTAGCATTAATTCTAAGCCTATTCGTAAGTTTCTCATCCGGGCTTCTTTTAAATTTCCAATGCGAGTATCCGGTTCTAAAATTGTGACTAAATCCCCATACAATTTAACAGCGGGAATCGTTTTATAAAAGGTATCCTTGCCAACAGTATCAAAGGCTAAATCTACTCCTTCCCCATCTGTCCATTCTAAAATCTGCTGTACAAAGTCGGTTTCTTTATAGTTGATTGCTAATTCTGCCCCTAAGTCCTTGACAAAAGCTGCACTTTCTGATGAACTAATGGTGGTAGCAACTTCAGCCCCTTGCAATTTTGCCAGTTGCACGGCGATATGACCGACACCGCCAGCCCCGGCATGAATCAACACTCGTTGTCCAGGTTGTAATTTTCCCCGATCATACAATGATTCCCAGGCGGTAATTAAAATCAATGGGGCAGCCGCCGCTTCAGCAAAACTAAGAGACTGAGGTTTATGACTGACAAATTGTTCTTCTACCACGGTATACTCAGCATAATTACCCGTTTCATCCCCTAAGCCGCCATCACAAAAATAGACGGCATCACCCACTTGAAACTGAGTTACCCCTGTCCCCACTGCTTCAATGATGCCAGCCCCATCACAGCCTAAAATAGCAGGCATTTTTTCTGGATAAAAGCTGCCTCGGCTACGGAGTTTGGTATCGATGGGGTTAACTCCGGCTGCTTTGAGTTTGACTAAAATTTCTGTGTCGGTTTTGATTTTAGGCTGGGAAACTTCCTGCAGTTGCAAGACTTCTGGAGTTCCGGGTTCAGTCATTAAAACAGCTTTCATGGAGTAAAGTTAGATTGACGAAAGTTGATTACCTATTAAAACTGTAACGCGATCTTCTCCCCCTTTTCGATCAACATTGATATTAAATATAGTTGTTTTTCGGGAGTAGGAAATAGGGGGTAAGAGGTAGGGGTGGAGTCACCCCCGCAAGACAACGCGAATGGAGAATACGGCAACGCTTGTGATTTGTGTCCTCACAATCGTTGCTTCCCATATCCCACACCCTACTCTGGCAGTGCAGCGCTATAAATTCTGTTATAGCGTTAAAGATTGAGGGTTAGTTTCAATCAAACTTGCCAAGTCTTGCAAGAAGGCGGCAGCATCTGCACCGTAAATGATGCGATGATCGCAGGTGATATTCACTTGCATTTGTCGTTTGACTCCAAATAAGCCGTCATTGGTTGCCACCACTTGAGGACGAGACGCGCCGATGGCTAAAATAGAGCCTTGTCCTGGGGGTAAAATGGCATCAAAGCGATCTACTCCAAACATTCCTAAATTGGAGAGGGTAAAATTACCGCTATTGTATTCTTCCGGTTGTAACTGTTTGGCTCGGGAACGGTTAACTAAATCTTTCCATGTGCGCGATAGGGAATAAATATCTAACCCATCGGCATTTTGCAATACTGGGGTAATCAGTCCCCCATCAGGCATGGCAACAGCGACTGAAACATTAATACTGCTGGCATATTGAATACCAGACTCGACATAACTGGCATTGAGTAAGGGATGTTTCTGTAATGTTACCGCTACAGCTTTTGCCAATAATGCGGTCATCGTCACCCCTTTGGGCTTAATTTGTTTATACAACTGATCTAATGCATCGGTTGTAATGGTATAACCTACACGGAAACAGGGTACGGCTAAACTGGCGCTCATATTCCGCACCACTGCATTTTGCAGAGTATTCATTGCCACCACTTGTCCTGGGGTTGCTGGGGCAACAGAAGGGGCGGCAGAAGGGGGCGGGGCAACTGGGGCAGCCGCAACAGGTTGAGGGGTGGGTTGGGCAGTCGGTTGAGGGGCTATGGGAGTTTTTCCACCTGCGGTTTCTACATCTTCGGCAATAATCCGACCGTGGGGGCCTGTGCCTTTGAGGGTACTTAAGTCTACTTTTAATTCTTTCGCCAATTTCCGGGCGCGAGGAGAGGCAACTGTACGGCCATTACGGCGACTGGGAGTCTCTTTAGGGGTAGAGGCTGTTGAGCTAGGTTGAGGAGCTTTTACAGGGGCTTCAGTGGGGGCTGAAGGGGTTGTTGCACTGCCGCTTAAGCTGGCTGCCTGTTGTTTGGCAGTTTCAATTTCTGCTTCCGTCTCCGCAATCAGGGCAATGGTTTTACCGACTTCAGCGGCTTCTCCTTCGGGAACAATAATCGTGGCGAGATACCCTTCATAGAAGGCTTCGACATCCATATCGGCTTTGTCAGACTCGACAACTAAGACGGTTTCGCCTTTTTCAACTTTGTCGCCGGCAGATTTTTGCCAAGAAACGATTTTACCCTCGGTCATGGTTGAACTGAGGGCAGGCATAAAGACTTCGTGAATCATGTGAGTTACTTGTGGTTTCGTTATCAATAATGAGCCGAAAATTATGATAGCAGGACAGTGGTTTAAGGGCTTGACCCCCATTGAGGGGAGTCTGACTTACCTATTGAGATAGGTTTAAACCTCGCCGCGAATGTCTTCAATCACGCCATCGCGTAATAAAATTTCCACCTGCATTTTCTGGATTAAATTCTCACCGGGTTCTACGGTAAAAATACTTTCAATTTGTCCTTGACTGACTTCTTGTTCAAGTTCGAGGGTTTGTACTTGTTGGAGTTGTTGTAAACTTTGATTTTTCTGATCTAAGAGTTTACTTTTTTGTTCATTAACTTGAAGTTGAATATTTTCAATTTGTTGCAAAGCTTCCGGGCCTGCCGGTTGTAAGGTTTGCTTTTTCACTTCAGCAATCATTCGCTGTCCCTGCATTTCTAATTGTTGCAGTTGACTATCAACTTGATTAATTTGGGCTTGCAGTTGTTGTTGGGCTTCTTCTTTCCATCGCGGCGTGACTATCGCTTTAACATTAATTGCACGTTTGAGCAAAAGTTGAAGATTGGGATTATCCATAGGAGGTTACGGTATTGTTGCTAGTATTGAAATCACACAGAACTTGTGCAGAACGGAAATTACTGGGTATACATCTGATCGATAATATCCCGATACCGTTCCTGGACTACAGAACGCTTGATTTTTAAGGTTTGAGTCATCATTCCATTCTCAGTCGAGAACGGTTCCAAAATCAAGTGAAATGAAGCAATCCGATCGTCTGAGCGATAACTGGGACGATTTTTCACCTCCCGATTCAGTTCTTGGCGAAATAGATCTTGAATGGGTTTACTCTCTAAATCTATTGCTGCGGCTTCCCCATTGAGTTGTTGAATTTTTGCCCATTGCTTAAGAGCATCAAGATTCGGTACAATCAACGCCCCCAAGGCTTTTTGATCTTGACCCACCAGCATAATTTGATCAATATAAGGGCTACGGGCGCAAGCATCTTCAATCGGTTGGGGTTCAATATTTTCGCCATTGGTTAATACAATCGTATCTTTAGCCCGCCCCGTCAAGACTAAGTCATTCTCAGCAGTGAGCCAGCCTAAATCCCCGGTATTAAACCAGCCTTGCTCATCTAACACTTTCGCCGTAGCGGTAAGATTTTCAAAATAGCCTTTCATAATTTGAGGCCCCCGCGCCATCACTAAGCCTTTCTGTCTAACGGGTAAGGGTTGACGAGTTTCGGGGTCTACAATCCGCAGTTCTGTTTCTGGGATGGGTTTTCCGGCTGAGCCTCTGAGGTTATATCCAAATCGCCGAGCGGTCAACACAGGGGCAGTTTCGGTTAATCCATAACCGACTAACAGTTCAATTCCGACAATTTCAAAGAAGTTTTCTAGATGCATTCCCAATGAACCGCCGCCACTAATAGCAAATTTTAGCTCTCCACCTGTTGCCTGACGGACTTTTTGATAGACTAATTTATTACCTAATTTGTGCAATGGCGCAAGTAAGCTGGTAGTTAAGCGATCCATCAATTTTTCACCTTTTTGGGGATAATCAAGGGTTAATTGATTCACTCTTCGACGGGCTAAGATATAATGTTCGCTAATTTTAAAGAAGAACTGAATTAATTTTTGTCGGGTGGGGGATTGTTCTCTAAACTGTTTTTGTGCGGCTTCATAAATAGATTCCCAAATTCGGGGGACGCTCGTCATATAAAGAGGTTTAAATTCTTTTAAATCTTGTTTAAAGTATCGGATATTGGTATAAACAATTTTGCAGCCCCTAGACAAACAATAATACTGTCCAATCCGGCCGAAAGAATGCCAAGTCGGTAAAAGACTAAGGAAACAATCGCTAATTTCAGGTTGGAAAATTTCCGTAATGGCATGAATTTGATGCAGTAAATTGCCGTGAGTCAGCATCACGCCTTTTGGTTTACCTGTAGTGCCGGATGTATAGAGTAATGTGGCAAGTGTATCGGGTTGAACATTAAGGGGATTTCTGAGGGTAATATCTTCTCCTCGGTTTAGGAGTTGGGAGAAATTAACCACCGGAACAGTCGGGATTTGTTTGAGATCGGGTTGCTCGTCTGAGAGTAAAACAATAAACTTAATTGGTAAATCTTCAACAATTGCTCGTAACTTCTCTAATAAAGCAAAGTTCTCAACAATTAACCCTGTACTCCCACTATTTTTTAGGATAAAACCCAATTCAACTGGGTCGGCTGCCGCCCCTCTAACAACATCAGCCGATCCGGCTGTCATAATCCCTTGATCGGCAATTAACCATCGCGGACTATCATCGGCAAATAAGGCAATTCTTGTGGGAAGAGGATCGCTCGTGGGGTCAATACCGAGGCTTTGTAAACCTGCTGCAAACTGTTGAATTTGTATCCATAAATCCCGGTAAGTTAGCCGGATTTCGGGCTGGGCATGGGGATCGTGTAAGGCGATCGCCTCCCCTGCGGTGTGAACTAAAATCGGCCAGATTTCGCTCAGCGATCGCACGGATTGATACATTGAATTGAATGTGGAGGAGTTTTTCATCGAAAGTTCGTCTGTTGAGGGATTATAGTCAGGGTGAAAATACTACACTCAGAGCAAGTGTGACTTCTTTATATTTATCCTAAACTGATGTACAGCTCAACTGTATCTTGTTTGACTTTGATAATTGTCTATCAATCATATTCAATTTTGTTCTATTTTTGCCCATTAGTATTGTTACTCTTTAAATTGATGTGGGCTTGCTGAGTCTCTTTCGCCTTGAGAAATAAGTTTATTTTATACAAAAAAGTCTATATATTTTAAATCTATATAAATGTAATCAATTGATGACAATATAACACAATGTTAAGCAGAAAAAAATTACGAGAAAATAGGGGTTGACAAGCTCAAGGGAAAAATAGTAAGATTTTGTCAAGTAATAAGCTCCTATCTTTGTATCTATACTTCTTATTTAGAGAAGAGAAAAACGCTAAAACCCTGATAGTAGTGAATCCGCCTCACACTAATATCAGGAATGTAAGGAAATTTGAAAGAGTTATAAAATTACCTGCGATCAAAATCTTGCGAAAGTGCCATTTGACAAAATTACAAAAACGTGCATTATCCTAAAAGGGATAAAGTCTTGTAAATAATTTCATCTGGGATTCAATCCCTCAGTATAAAATGGGGTGTACTGTGGTGCAATAGAATGAAAGAGATAGAAACAATACTGAATCAAGCAGTTGCCAAAATTGTCGAATATTTAGAAAGTCATGGGCATCCCGATACAAAAGTTGTTGATTATCAAGCGGCTGATGATCTCCGAGAAAAGCTCGATTTAACTTTACCCGACGATGGGGTTGCAATAGAGGCTTTAATTCCTATCATAGAATCTTACCTTCAATATAGTGTTAGAACCGGTAGTCCTCAATTTTTAAATCTACTTTTTAGTGGGTATAGTATTCCTGGAATATTAGGAGAGATGGTCACCAGTGCAACAAATACGACGATGCACACCTATGAGTCTGCACCCATTGCCACACTGATGGAAATAGAATTAATTAAAAATTTGAACCATTTAGTAGGGTTTGATCGAGGTGAAGGTTTAATGGTAACAGGGGGAAGTAATGCTAATCTGATTGGTATGCAATGCGCGCGACATCAAGTTTTACCGGAAGCTAAATTTAAAGGCTTAGGTCATCATCAGTTAGTCGCATTTGTTTCAGATCAAGCGCATTATTCTTATTTAAAAGCTGCAAATTTATTAGGAATTGGCATCGAAAATTTAGTTAAGGTTAAATCTGATATTGAGGGGAAGATGATTCCCGAAGCATTAGAAAATGCTATTCAACAAAGTTTATCAGAAGATCATATACCTTTCTTTGTGGGTGCAACTGCGGGAACAACTGTTTTAGGTGCATTCGATCCTTTACCACCAATTGCAGAAATTGCGAGAAGATATAAATTGTGGTTGCACGTCGATG
>CAYNXM010000056.1:0-25444 GCA_964401105.1 uncultured Lyngbya sp.
GAGCGCAATAGTTATATCTACTCAAGAGTTAGAGCGCAATAGTTATATCTACTCAAGAGTTAGAGCGCAATAGTTATATCTACTCAAGAGTTAGAGCGCAATAGTTATATCTACTCAAAAGTTAGAGCGGTTATAGCATTACGCTAAATAGTGTTTGACCAATTCACTATTGCCAGAGCGCTCCGCGCGATCGCTACTGCTGTATTGCCGAAAGGAAAATGCGCCCGCGCGCGGCCAACGCATCCGTTTGCTTTTAACTCTATAGCTGCCTAGAGTGACAGCTATAGAGATAATTCTCAATTTAGCGATACCCTGTGAATGGGGAATCTTAACGTTCTGTGATACAACCCAGAAAGACTTGACTGAAGTGGGGTAAAGTGTTGAGGATGTTGTGAATTTTGATAAAAATTAATGGCTGGAAGCGAAATAGGGGCTGATATTTGGTTAAGTGATTATATGACTCCGTGGGATGTTTATGCCCATGGCGTATTAGAAATTTTGGCTTATCAAAAAACCGCTTACCAAGAAATGTATGTGGTGAAAACAGGGATGTATGGCAAAGCCTTAGTTTTAGATGGAAAATGGCAGTCGAGTACAGGGGATGAATTTCTCTATCACGAACCCTTAGTTCATCCTGCGATGATTTTTCATGGGGAACCTAAAACCGTCTTAATTTTAGGGGGGGGAGAAGGAGCAACAACCCGAGAAGTGTTACGCTGGAAGAGTGTAGAAGAAGTGGTGATGGTGGATATTGATGGGGAAGTGGTGGAAGCCTGTCGTCAATATTTACCCGAAATGCACGCCAATTCTTTTGACGATCCTCGGGTGGAGTTAGTGATTGATGATGCCTTAAATTATCTCGAAGCTACAGAACAACGTTGGGATATTATTATTTCCGATCTATCTGAACCGATTGAGTCGGGGCCATCATTTAAACTATTTACCAAAGAGTATTTTGAGAAAATTCGCAGTATCCTCAAACCCGATGGCTTTTTTGTCATGCAAGCCGGATCGACTTCTGTGGCCCAGATGAAGCTTCATGTCCGCCTTGCCCACACCATGACCACAGTCTTTCCCCATACTCATTCCTACAGTAGTCATATTCCCAGTTTTGGAGAACCTTGGGGATATGTAATCGCCTCATCCAGACCCATTAACAGCCAACCCGATCCAGATATTGTAGATCAATTATTGGCGGAGAAGACCACAGGGGGTTTACAAATGTTGGATGGAATGGGTTTATTGGGGGTTTTGCAACAACCACTACATTTACGGCAAGCGATCGCTGCTGAAACTCAAGTGTATACCTTAGCAGAACCCCCAAAAGATTTCGGTAAAGGAATTATCGGTCACCAACCCAGTTAAGCTATATTCACATCATTGACGTACTCTAAGACTAAACTTGCGTTATAGTTAAAGACTCTCGGAGGACATTCACCCTCACAGGCTGCGTCAAACAGACCCTAGACACTCGCTCAAAACAGAGTTTGTGCTTACTTTTTAATCCAATTCCTAAACTGCCATTACAATCAGCATTAACAATGTATCTAGCGGACTTGTTTAGGTAATCGTTGACTTGATTTTTGCGTCGATAAGACAACCAAGCTTCTTTTTTGGTGATTGTTTTTATGCCTTGTTTGTCTTTGTGAGAAACCAGTTGAGAACGACGCTTGTTAAACCATTGGTTAACCGATTTCAACCAACGACCATCAATTATGAAAGATTCCGAGGTCGAGCTCACCACAGTAGCTAAGTTATTCAATCCCAAGTCAATCGAAATGACAAGATTAGGGTTAAGAGGGAGTGGCTCAACTTTAGATTCATAAACAAATGCTGCATCAATAAACCTCCCTTTTTGCTTGGGGAGTATACGGATTTCTTTGATTCGATACTTCCTTAAATTGGGAGGAATTGTGATATAAACAGATCCGCGTTCTCTAGTATATTGACGAGAGGTGGGAATTTTAAACTTCCAATCATCCTTAGCAAAGTCATGTCTAGCTCTAATTGGAATAATTAAAGGAAAAAAACCATCTTTAGGGAGATAGCGAGGAAGTTTAACTTTGTCTTGATAAACTCCTTCCTTCTTGAGCGATATCAGTTTAAAAAACGCCTTAAAACATCTATCGACATATTTAAGCGTTTGTTGACCACAGTCAGTTGCCAGCAGCTGATAATTTTCATTCTATGAGCACAAATAATAGTTAGACTCATAACTGAGATATTTACCCTCTTGAAAAAAATATTGACGCACTGTATACAGCCCAACATTAAACAAGTTCTTGGACAAGTGACATAATTGTGTCAATATATCTTTTTCAGGCTGATTCAGTTTGAGCCTGACTGTTTGAGTCAACAACATAGCCTAGATCCGCTATATCATACTTATGATAGCGGAAACTTCTCAAGGAGTCAATTAACCCCTGACTCCAAATTCCCCGTACGACCATAGCTGAAAGCTTGGTCGCAGTACCCTTTGGAGGCTTAGATGGGTTTAATTACAGCAACCCAGCGTTGATCTTGATGATAAGTCACTTCAACTTCATCCGCAATAGTAGATAATTCTCGTAAGATACGATTGACATTCTCTGTCAGTTCGGCTTCCGGTAAATCGAGGTGACAACAGTGTAACCAAGGCTGTTGTTGGGAGAGGGTTTGCAGCAGTCTAATTTCTGGGGTCCTATCGCAACACTTGCGACTCCAGGGTTGAATGGCTTGGGTATGGTTCGTTGCCACTAACAAACGAACAGAAATCTGTTCTCCTTGAATGGTGGCTAAAGCTTGGGAGAGAAACTCTAAACTATGAACCCCTAGATCTAGAGAATATTCTAAGGCTTTTTCCTCATGAATAGCGCGGAACAATTCGTGATAGGTCCACAGATGTAAAATCTGAGTGATGGGTAAATCGTCCGTGATAATTGATTCGAGTAGCTGTTGATAATGGGCGGGATTAACGGGGTTAAGATAATAATGGTTATCACTCAAACGGGCAAAATCTGAACCGGGTTCAACTTTAATGTAAGGCTGGTTGAGTTGATCGAGTTGTTCACAAAGTTGAGATCCAAAACCCAGTTGATCGATTAAAATCAGAGTCTGACCGCTGGGTTTCAAAGAAATCTCAGTGGTGATGGATTGAATTTGCCAGGATTTTCGATAAACACAATTGTGTTGATTCCGTTGGAGACTATTTAACGACAAACTAGATAACGATTGATTGTCATCCGGATGAGTGGTCACCGAGATGGTAGAATCGTCCCAGGACGAGGGCGATGAACCGTATGTTTGTTGAAATAGATTAGCCTCCTGAACCACGGTATTCAATGCTTGGCGATCGACTTCACCCCTTGAGGTTAAGGGTAAAACAGATAGGGGAATGTAACCCGTTGGTAAAGGTGTAGTGGGTAAAATCTTCTGGAGTTGGAGATGAAGCTGTTGAGAGTTGAAGGGTTTAGAGGAAACCACATAGGCCACCCGTTCAACTGACTTCGTATCCGTTGTTTCCTCGAGAACGACACAATCTTGAATTGATGATAAGCTGACTAAAGCGGCTTCAATTCGCCGGATCTCACTGCATAAAGGGAGAATGTCAGAAATAGCTGAGGGTTCGTCATTGATTGAAGAAACAGAATCCGCTTTGTGTTTGATCTGATTGTCTTGGTATACTGAGAAGCTCATGATGGCGATATCCTTGCTACTAATTCGCCTGCCTGAAAAGCAGTCCTCAATCTTGTTGAGCATTAAGTCTATAATGATCGATCTGTTTAAGACTCAGGCTTTACAAGACTGTTGGAATGAACATCATCATGACACGTTATTCAGAGATTTTCAGTAGTTTTATTGGGGCTTTACCGAATCTTTACAGTTAGAGTTTCAGCATTAATACTGATTCTGCTGACTTATCACAATCATCCTTGATTGATGTGACACTCCTGACGGGAGTTCGACCCTAAAAGTAAAGTTTTGGTAAACTGTAGCAATGATACCATTATACTGGAGTAGTTTCAGCCAGTTATGAACTCAGTTCATCGAGTCAAACCGAGTACACTTTTTGATCGCAAATATTACATAATAGATACAGTATATTTCCGTAATAATTTGTAACTCCTGAGATCTGATAATTTAACAATGAATAGTCTTTTCCTTGAACGTCTTCACAGTCCTGAACGCCCGGTTATTGTCTTTGATGGGGCAATGGGGACGAACCTCCAAGTTCAAAATCTCACCGCTGAGGACTTTGGGGGCAAGGAATATGAAGGTTGTAATGAGTACCTGGTTCATACCAAACCGGAGGCGGTGGCAACGGTTCATCGCAGTTTCCTTGAGGCTGGGGCCGATGTGATTGAAACCGATACATTTGGCGGCACTTATATTGTTTTAGCAGAATATGATCTGGCTGATATTGCTTATGATCTTAACAAAGCCGCAGCGGAACTGGCCAAACAGGTGACAGCCGAATTTTCTACCCCGGAAAAGCCTCGGTTTGTAGCGGGTTCAATGGGGCCTGGAACCAAATTACCCACATTAGGTCATATTGATTTTGACACCCTAGAACAGGCTTTTACCCAACAAGCAGAAGGGCTGTTTGATGGGGGGGTTGATTTATTTATTATTGAAACCTGTCAGGATGTGCTGCAAATTAAAGCGGCATTAAATGGGGTTGAAAATGTGTTTCGCCAGAAAGGAGAACGTCGCCCGATTATGGTGTCGGTGACCATGGAATCTTTTGGCACAATGTTAGTGGGTTCAGAAATTAACGCCGCTTTAACAATTTTAGAACCTTATCAAATTGATGTTTTAGGGTTGAATTGCGCGACTGGCCCAGACTTAATGAAAGAACATATTCGCTATCTTTCAGAAAATTCACCTTTTGTGGTTTCTTGTGTTCCCAATGCCGGTTTACCTGAAAATATTGGCGGACAAGCCCATTATAAATTAACGCCGACAGAACTGAAAATGGCGTTGATGCATTTTGTTGAAGATTTAGGGGTTCAAGTGATTGGCGGCTGTTGTGGGACGCGCCCTGACCATATTAAAGCCTTAGCCGAAATTACTCAAACGTTAACGCCTAAACAACGGGAATTTCAATATATTCCCTCGGCTGCATCGATTTATAGTTCTCAAACTTATGAACAAGAAAACTCTTTCTTAATTGTCGGTGAACGTCTCAACGCCAGTGGTTCTAAAAAATGTCGTACATTACTCAATGATGAAGATTGGGATGGGTTAGTTGCCCTAGCAAAAGCCCAGGTGAAAGAAGGGGCGCAAATTCTCGATGTGAACGTCGATTATGTCGGGCGTGATGGGGTACGAGATATGCATGAATTGGTCTCTCGTCTCGTTACCAATGTCAATTTACCCCTGATGTTAGACTCGACTGAATGGCAAAAAATGGAGGCGGGTTTAAAGGTTGCGGGTGGTAAATGTTTACTGAATTCTACTAACTATGAAGATGGGGAAGAACGATTTTTAAAAGTATTAGAATTGGCGAAAAAATATGGGGCTGGTGTGGTGATTGGTACCATTGATGAAGAGGGAATGGCACGCACCGCCGAGAAGAAATTTGAAATTGCTAAACGGGCGTATGATGCAGCCATAGATTATGGTATTCCTGCCTCTGAACTCTTTTTTGATACCTTAGCATTACCCATTTCAACCGGGATTGAAGAAGATCGAGAAAACGGTAAAGCCACAGTCGAATCCATTCGTCAAATCACAGCAGAATTACCCGGCTGTCATATTTTACTCGGGATTTCCAATATTTCCTTTGGTTTAAATCCTGCCGCCCGTCAAGTCTTAAATTCAGTATTTTTACATGAATGTATGGCAGTCGGGTTAGATTCTTCTATTGTTAGCGCCAGTAAGATTTTACCCCTGGCTAAAATAGAACCAGAACATCAAAAAGTCTGTCGGGATTTAATTTATGATCAACGGGAATTTGATGGGGATGTTTGTACTTACGATCCTTTGACAGAATTAACTCAATTATTTGAAGGTAAAACCACCAAAAAAGATAAAACTGCAAACAAGAATTTACCAATAGAAGAACAACTGAAACAGCATATTATTGATGGAGAACGCATCGGTTTAGAAGAGGCATTAGCCAAAGCATTAGAAAAATATCCGCCCCTCGATATCGTCAATGTCTTCTTATTAGATGGGATGAAAGTGGTTGGAGAATTATTTGGTTCCGGGCAAATGCAGCTTCCCTTTGTATTACAATCTGCCCAAACTATGAAGGCGGCTGTTGCCTTTTTAGAACCCTACATGGAAAAAGATGAAGCAGGAGATAATTCTAAAGGAACCTTTCTCATTGCTACTGTAAAAGGAGATGTGCATGATATTGGTAAAAATTTGGTGGATATTATTTTATCCAATAACGGTTATAAGGTGATTAACCTGGGGATTAAACAACCGGTTGACAATATTATTGCCGCCTACCGAGAACACAATGCAGACTGTATTGCCATGAGTGGGTTATTGGTAAAATCTACGGCATTTATGAAAGATAACCTGGAAACGTTTAATCAAGAAGGAATTAGCGTTCCTGTGATTTTAGGGGGGGCTGCTTTAACACCCAAATTTGTCCATCAAGATTGTCAAAATACTTATCAAGGTCAAGTCATTTACGGAAAAGATGCGTTTTCTGACTTAAATTTTATGGATAAATTCATGCCTGCAAAAAAAGCAGAAAAATGGGATGATTTTCAAGGGTTCTTAGATGAAATAGGAGAAGAAAATGGCAAAGCCAGTAACGGACATGAGGATAAATTAACAGAATTCCCCGCAGCAGAAGTCACCATTGGGGCAACAGAACCTGCCACACCTAAAGTAGTGGATACTCACCGTTCAGAAGCCGTTGAAATTGACATTGAACGCCCCACACCTCCGTTTTGGGGAACGCAGATTTTACAACCGCAAGACATTCCTTTAGAAGAGGTTTTCTGGTATTTAGACCTGCAAGCCTTATTTGTCGGACAATGGCAATTCCGCAAACAAAAAGATCAATCTAAAGAAGAATACAATAACTTTTTGCAAGAAATCGTTTACCCAATTTTAGAGGAATGGAAACAACGAATTTTAAACGAAAATTTATTGCAACCTCAAGCAGTTTATGGGTATTTTCCTTGTCAGGCTGAAGGCAATACTTTAAAAGTATATTCTCCAGAAGACATGAACAATGGAACACTTTCTCAACCGGTGAAAACCTTTGACTTTCCTCGTCAAACCTCCGGAAAACGGTTGTGTATTGCTGACTTCTTTGCCCCCCAAGAAATAGGTACTATTGATGTCTTTCCCATGCATGCGGTCACTGTTGGAGAAATAGCCACAGAATACGCCCAGAAACTATTTGCCGGAGACGACTATACCAATTACCTTTACTTTCACGGGATGGCTGTACAAACCGCAGAAGCCATGGCAGAATGGTTACACGCCCGTATTCGCCGAGAGTTAGGGTTTGGCGAGGAAGATACTGATAATATTAAAGACATTTTACGACAACGCTATCGCGGTTCCCGTTACAGTTTTGGTTATCCCGCTTGTCCTAATATGCAAGACCAATACAAACAATTGGATTTGTTAAAAACAGATCGAATTAATATGCATATCGATGACAGTGAACAGTTGTATCCAGAACAATCTACCACTGCCATTATCACCTACCATCCGGCTGCTAAATACTTTAGTGCGTAGATAATTAATCAATCACAAAACTCCCGTTAATATTTAGATAAATCAATGACGGGAGTTAATCATAAAACATAGTAGGTTGGGTAGAACGAAAGTGAAACCCAACATCACATTAATCCTGTTACAATTAAATTAAATTGATAGAGAGATAATTTTTGGGATTTTATGCTTCAACCCAACCGACTGATATTAAATTAGATCTCGGTAATATTGAACACAATATTTGTAGAGATCTGAATCCAGACAAACCAAAATCACCTTTTTAATTGAAGCCATACGTGCTAATGTAATAGCGATCGCTTTAAATGCTACTTCCACAGCCGCATCACGAGGAAAGCCAGCCATACCAGTTCCCATAATTGGAAACGCTAAAGTAGCAATCGAGTGCTGTTGTGCCAGTTTCATGCTATTGTGATAGCAACGGCTTAAATCAGCAGCAGTGTGAACATCGGATGTGGGACTAATCACATGAATAATCCATTTTGCGGGTAGTTTGAACCCTTCTGTTATTCGGACTTCTCCCACTTCACCCGGTTGTAGCTGATCACAGGCTAGACGCAACTGGGGGCCAGCCGCTGCATGAATCGCAGCATCAACCATGCCGCCGCGAAAATCTTCACCCGTAGGATTGACAATCCCATCCACCCGTTGTTCAATGATATTACCATGAATTACTTCAATGCGTTCGCCGCACTGTCTCACGTATCGTCGTGTATAGTAGTCACCATGATGAGATTGATGTGAACTCGATAAACGTTGGTGACTTTCATAGCGTGCTCGTTTACGAAACCTTCTATATCGTTCAGCTTTCAAATCAGATTCTAACTCTTCTAGGGAAGCCAACTCTTGCTGAACTCGGGCTGATTGAGGGGCTGCTGCCCCTAAAATAGGTGCAGAGCGTCGTAGATGTTGTCGGGCTGCAGCGCGATCGCCACGATCGACCATTTGAGTTGCTTCTAGTTTAGCACGAGCAGACATCATTAAGGCAATTTGTTCTTGTACTTCCGCGTTAAACGGATAGTCTTCTAACTCCACAGAACTTACTGCTGGCAGCCGTAAGCAAACTTGTTGAGTTTGTCGTTGAGGCTGTTGTGGACTCTCCCAAGCCAGTCGGAAATGACACAAATCTGTTTCTGTTGCTATTGCAGGAACTTTTAACCGTAAACCAACTATAAATGGATTACCCATAATTAAATTAGGTAACTTGTATTCTCCTAAACGAGTCAGATCAAAATCATTAAACACATCCACTATTTCAACATCAGCTTGTGGATTAATTTTGAGGGTAACATCTCGTCCGATAGTCGCCATTAACCCCTGTAATTCCATCTCAAAAATATGGGTCAGTTGCTCAGCCGATTCAATGTAATAATAACTACCATCTCCAGAAGTTGCCATCGCTTCGAGTAAGTCTTCATTGTAACTACTCCCCATACCCATTGTGGTGGTACTCACACCTCGCTGACTTAAACCTTTGACATCAGTTGCAATTACATCTGGATTAGTTTCTCCACAATTAGCAAGACCATCAGACAGCAAAATTACCCGATTTAAATGTTCTGAATTCAGATATTGACTGATCTGCATTCCCCCTGCCACCCAACCACTATGAAGGGCAGTTGAATTACGAGGATTAACTCGTTGAATTTGTGCTATCATCCTGGCTTTATCGGTTGCCAAAGTACTAGGAATTAAGGTGTCAACCCGGTCATCATAAATCACCACACTGACTCGATCACTGGGTAATAATTGTTCAATAGCGTAGCAAGCAGCTTGACGGGCATATTGAATTTTTTGCCCTCCCATTGAACCCGAACGATCGAGAACTAAACTCAGATTAAGCGGCGGACGTTCTAAACTGGAAGTCTCTGGTATTGGGGGAATTATTTTAACAAGTAAATCCAGCGTTGTAGAACAATTCTTACCGACTGCTTGACGTAAGGCAATGAGTTCAATTTGAGGCATGGTCATGAATAAAACCTCCGATTATTTAAATAAGAATTCCAGCAGTTGTTGACTGATACGGTGGATTAAGTTTTGTTGCTCCTGGGAACTATTGGGAGCAATAAAATCATCGCGAATATGAAGTTCTAAACCCGGTAAAATTTCCAACCGAGACCAACGAGTGGTATTAGGCTGGGGAGTAACAGCAGGGGGTGCAGACCTTTTCCGGCTATGAAATGGAATTTTACGAGACTCAATCGATACTGTCGGGGAACCAGACTGTCGTTGCTGAATTTGTTGTAAATATCCCAAGGCTGGGTTAGCAGGTTGAATGGATAGTTGAATACCTCCTTGTAACAAGGCTTCGAGTTGTTGGTTGTCCTGAGTAATGGCTAGGTTGTTAATAGCGCTAGCTCCGTAACCCTCTGCCAGTAACCGCCGCACCACTAACGTTTGTAGGAGATGGCGGTAGGTATAGACTGCATTGCGGCCTTGTTTAATGGGCTCATCCAGCAGTCCTTGACTGGTATAGTGTCGTACCAAACGGGGTGTGATTTCTTCTTTCACACGGGTATGAGCTTTCTGAGAGGGAAGAAACTGCGGCAAAAATTGGTTGACCACTTGAACAAATTCATCCAGTGACCAGGTGGAATGCTCTCTAGCAAGGTGCTGCAAAGTTCTCATTTGATGTTTTCTATCTTAAAGTTAACTACTGAAATTGTCAATATCAATTTCAAGTGTAAATATAAGTCTCGGGAACTAACCTTGGGGTAGAGCCTAAGTCAATCTCCTGAGTGAATCTTATGATCGGGAAATGGGGTGTGGGGATGTACTGCTGTTGCGAAGGATTATTTCCCTAAAAACTAATATTGATGTTAATTCAGGATTGAGTTTCTGAAGTTAACTTCTGACCAATGCGGGGTTCTGTTCCAGTGAGTAACTATGCAAGACCAATACAAACAATTGGATTTGTTAAAAACAGATCCAATTAATATGCATATCGATGACAGTGAACAGTTGTATCCGGAACAATCTACCACTGCCATTATCACCTACCATCCGGCTGCTAAATACTTTAGTGCATAGGTAATTAATTAACCCAAAAACTCCCGTTAACATCAGATGAATCAAGAACGGGAGTTGATTACAAAAATCAAATCTCTTTTAAATCAAGGTGACGGGAAAGCCTCCTTCATTAGAGCTGTTCAACAGGAGCGAGAAGATGTTCGACACCTCCTGCTGAAGACTGCTCTACTTTGATGTTTTGTATCGGAGCTGCTAACTCGATATTTAGCTCTTCTAAGCGTTGCTGTACCTGTTTCAGTAAGTCAACATAAACCTGCCAATAATCGTCCGTTTTTGACCAGGCGCCCAGACCAATCGGAATATAGTAGTTATAACTGGAATTCCACGGAAACAAGCCCGAAGCAGGTGTCTTTAGAACTTTAGGATGTGCAGCCGTAATCTCCATCCACATTTGATCAATCACATCGATGTCTTGTGTAAATTTGACATGGATTGACAGTCCAATTTTCCGAATATCTGCATGGGTGTAGTTAATGATGTCACCCCCCCAAACTGTATTATTCGGCACAGTGATGAGACTGCCACTAAAATCCTTCAGTTTGGTACTGGCAAGGGAAATGGAATCAACATAAGCCCAGTAGCCTGCCACCTTCACCTCATCTCCTACATCAAAAGGTTTGTTAATCAGCAACATCAGCCCACTGGCAAAATTCCCTAGGTTGCTTTGGAGTGCAAAGGCCAAAACAAAACTCGCCC
The DNA here is from genome assembly GCA_964401105.1 of uncultured Lyngbya sp. Lineage (GTDB taxonomy): Bacteria > Cyanobacteriota > Cyanobacteriia > Cyanobacteriales > Microcoleaceae > JAAURB01. Next base: position 11,416 of record CAYNXM010000056.1, read on the forward strand.
CACCCACCAGGGCTAAAATGGGTCCTAGATTGACCCCAACGGCTGCTAATGCGATTAACGCACCCACTACCAATACACCCCGTTGAACGATGATGACCACAAAGCCACGAAACAGGTTAGAGATGCTAGTAACGCGAGTCAGGGCACTATCCGTTAGCTGACCTAACCTTGGTGAAATGAGGGTGGCTGCGATCAGAATGCCGACAAACCTAAGCAAATCGAACCCTAAACGAATGCCGCCTTCCGGTGAGGTCAGCCAGGTGGTAAATCGTAGTCCGAGACCCTCAGCATTGGTCAGATTAAACTCAAGACCACTGACCACTGCAGCGTATTGGCGATAGGCTGTTGTGTCACCCCCCTTTGCATCTAAAGCATCTAAAACCGTTGTAAACCGATTCGCCAAAATGGACTGCTCAGTTTTCAATTGGGTGACAGCGACTACATTTTGTTCCTTTGCTGTATCAACCTCTCCACCAATTTCTCCCTCAACCTCTTGACGCTGGATGGCAGCTTCTCTGGCACTGATTTCCTCGGCTTTTGCCTGAAGCAGAGCAAACCATGCATCTGCCTCTACTTGCAGATTTTCCTGAGTTAAGGGCTTGAGTAACACTTCTAACAGACTAATTGAGATTTTTGGATCATTTGCCGTCACCGCTTGGATGGGGGGTTCCTCCTCGACTACCTCGGCTTCTACAGGGGTAGATTCAATCAATTCGGTTGATTCCGTTGATTCAACGGTCGTTGATTCTTCTTCTCCCCAATAATCCTGGCTGAGGGCAGGAAGACTCAACATGGTGAATGCTGAAATAATTGTGGTAGCGGTGATGACTCGAAAGCTGACAAAAATAGATAATTGACGCATTGCCTCAAAGTAAATTTCTACAATCTGTATACTTTTCTTATCACACTACGCTGAATTATGATTGAATTTGTGACTTTTGTCATCTGTTTGATTAAAAATTTTGATCGGAGGCTACTTTTCTGGTTTAAACATCTGTATAGAGATATTTAAACTGCCGAAAATTCTGACGACCTGCAACAGTAATCTCCAGGAATATATCCGTGCTATATTATGGCTCAAATCATCACTTTGACCTCAAAGCCTTATAGATCAATAATTTTCATTTTTTCTAAGTTTTTAAAAATCCCTAGTATTGATGGTAAATTTTTCCCCTAAAAAGAGAAATAGTGCAGTTCTATTTGACAATATAGAAGGGTAGACTCTTCGTTAAGCAGGACTTCTGATCAAAAGTATAAGGCATCAACCGATTAATTATCCTGAAAAAATCATTACTCTTTGGATCGTTTTTCTTCTCGGAATGCTGTTTCATACTCAACTGGCTTTGATGCCCCTATTCCAAGGTCTAGATGTTGCCGAGTCTCATACCCATGAGTTTATGAAACTGTCTTCCATTCTATGGCTCATGCTGGGCTTTTTTATAATACCTTTGGTAGCGATCGCAATCACTATTTTTAATCAATCTAAAGCTTACCGCGTCTTTCACTGGTGGTTGACTCTCTTTTACACGGTGAATAATATTCTGCACTTTGTCCTAGACTGGTTTGTAAAAGTGCCTGGGTATCAACTCTTTTTAATGGCTTTTTTGCTGGGAATAGGTCTACTGTTGAATCTTGTTTCTGATCAATGGATGGGAAATGCTAAGATTGCTGTCCCCAGGGATTATTTCCCTGAAAACGAATATTGATATTAATTCAAGATTGAGCTTCAGAAGTGAGCTTCTGACCAATACGGGGTTCTGTTCCGTTGAGTAAGCGTTTAATATTTGTTTGATGCCGCCAGATGACATAAATTCCGGCGGCTAAACTAAAGATTTGATAAGGTAAAGGTTGAGCCGTCACTATCATTAAAATAGAAATAGCGATCGCTCCGATAATAGAACTTAAAGAAACAATACGAGAAATGGCAAGAGTCAGACAGAAAACCCCAAAAGTGGCTAAAGCCAAAACCCAATTAAATGCCAGTAAAACCCCTAAACTCGTTGCCACTGCTTTTCCGCCTTGAAACTGAATCCAAAACGATTTAGTATGACCGATAATTGCACATAAACCCGCTATTGTTGCCATCCCATACAGCAAAGACTGAGGGTTAAGAACATTGATTGATGTCGTCAGTTGTTGTGTCCAACTGAGGGAATAGATGAATATGACCAGGGCAATGGCAGATGTACCTTTTAAGACATCCACCAAAAATACAAATAACGCGGGTAATTTACCACAGGTTCTTAAAACATTTGTTGCCCCAGTTGAACCCGATCCCTGAGACCTTAAATCTATACCATAAAACCACTGACCCACCCAATAGCCTGTAGGTGTTGCTCCTAAAACATAGGCAATCAGCAAAAGTCCTATATTGAGCATCAGCCACTGAATCATAATCTATTCCCCCCAACAATCGCATCTGGGGTTACATTGTAATCTGGATTGCTCCTCTCAACACTAATTGAGAAGAAGAAAATTAGATTCTTAATTGTACCCTAATCTTAAATCATCGCCTGAGTCTGTGGAAATAGTGGAATCTCAGGAAACAGCATACCCTGTTTGAGGATGGCGGGAGTAGGCAATAGGAGTAAGGCGCAGGACAACGGGATGGGGATACAGAAGAAGGTAGTCGGTCGTTAGCATTCAAATTGTATTTTAAAAAGGGATATCATAAAACCGGGCAAAATCAATCAGTGGTAAAATAATTATCATTTTAATTTATTTTTCTAATATCACTCCTTGATCTAATTAATAAAAGTCACGATTTTTGATCCGATTGAGAATCACAAAAGCATTTGCTTTCAGCTTGGGTCATTCATTTTTCTACTGGGTAAACAACACATAATCTTCAATTTCCTGTAAGTTCAATTTTTTCCCGATAGATTTTATAGTTATCTTCTCTAAAATTATAAAAGTTTTAACTATAAAATTCTATTTTATAAATCGGATGGATAATGGATCCCTCCAGGTTTTTCCATTGTTCGCTTTAATCCCAGCAAAAATAGGAAAAATCAGTCCAGAAAATATTACTATCGCTAACAGAATATCAGATATTATTCTAATAATAACTGCTAAAAGCTCAAAGGAAACACCCAGCTTGCTAATACAGAAAAGTGTAGTAACATCGCCCATTTTTGTGTTTCTCGATCAATATTCATTGAATTTAACCTCAAGCTGATTCATTGAGTACTACCTGATGACAAATATGTTTTCCGGTCAGAATGATCGTCTATAACAGTCCTATCTAATTTGTCAAAATTGATCCTTGCTATAATTGAGCTTTAGGCTAATCTTTATTCATGAATAATTTATAATTCCTATATTTTATTTGAGGAATCGAATAGAAAATGGATACCGCCCAATTTCACCATTGCCTGCTTTAATTCCACTGATTATTGGGAATATCACCCTAGTAGCTGCTATGATAATCAGTAAAAAAATAGAGATTATCCAGAGATAAGGTATAAGAATAATTAATATCGGGATAGATATAATTTGTGAAACTATCCAATTCATCACCATCTTGCCATGAATATCTATCTTGGGTAATTCTTTCTTTTTAACTTGCCAAATAATGCTTGGTACAATTAATCCTAGTATAGGCATGACCCAAGCAGCTAACACAGATAAAGTGTAGTAATATTGCCCATTTTTGTGTTTCTCGATCAATATCCATTGAATTTAACCTCAAGTTTAGTCATTTCAGACTATTTTTATAATTAATATTGAAGATTTCCAGGTCAAAATTATAACCTATCATTGCTAGGCAACTTGTTTGATTGATCGGTCTCACTTGTCAAGCGAGTATTATAAATGTAATATATATAAATTATACTCAACCACCAACCTGGCAATCTTGCCACCAACCTCGTAAACTTCTACGGTAGACTAGAGGTTGTACTCCAAAGCAGGCAATACACAAGGGTAAACAATGGCTGAACGTAGCGATGGAAACAATTTGGACAAAGAGATGACAGCCAAGTCCTACAAAGAGACAGTTAACCTGCCCAAAACTAAGTTTGATATGCGGGCAAACGCGGTTAAACGCGAACCCCAACTGCAAAAATTCTGGGCAGAAGAGAAGATTTATCAACGCCTGTCGCAAAATAATCCGGGTGAACCTTTTATTCTCCACGACGGGCCACCTTATGCCAATGGTGCGCTACATATTGGTCACGCCCTGAATAAAATTCTTAAAGATATTATTAACCGTTATCAGATTTTGCAGGGTCGGAAAGTTCGCTATGTTCCCGGTTGGGATTGTCATGGTTTGCCGATTGAACTGAAAGTTTTGCAAAAAATGAAGCAGTCGGAACGGCAACAATTAACGCCGTTAGAATTACGACAAAAAGCTAAAAAGTTTGCCCTGGAAACGGTTGAGCAACAGCGAGAAGGTTTTAAACGTTATGGGGTTTGGGGAGAATGGGATCAGCCTTATTTAACTTTACAACCGGAGTACGAAGCAGCTCAAATTGGGGTGTTTGGTCAGATGGTGTTGAAGGGTTATATTTATCGCGGGTTAAAGCCGGTTCATTGGAGTCCTAGTTCAAAAACGGCGTTGGCTGAAGCGGAATTAGAATATCCAGAAGGTCATACCTCTGATAGTATTTTTGCTGCATTTCCTATTGTTAAATTAGGGGATACGGTCAAGGAAACGTTAACGCCATTTTTACCGAATTTAGGGGTAGCAATTTGGACAACAACGCCTTGGACTATTCCGGGAAATTTAGCGGTGGCGTTGAACCCAGGATTAAATTATGCCGTGGTGGAAACAGTACGGGATGCTGAACATTCTCTGCCGTTTCAATATTTAATTGTGGCAGCGGAATTAGTAGATAAATTATCTACAACTTTTAGTAATCAGTTAACTGTAAAAGCGACAATTAAAGGCAAGAATTTAGAACAAACGATTTACAAACATCCCTTATTTGATCGCGAAAGTCCGATTGTGATTGGTGGTGATTATGTGACAACGGAGTCGGGTACAGGACTGGTTCATACTGCTCCAGGTCACGGTCACGATGATTTTATTGTCGGTCAACGCTATGGTTTACCGATATTATGTCCTGTGGATGAGAATGGTAATTTTACCGAAGAAGCCGGTCAGTTTGCCGGATTAAATGTATTGAAAAATGCCAATGAAGCAGTGGTGCAGGCATTAAAAGATGCAGGTTCATTAATTAAAGAAGAATCCTATCAACATAAATATCCCTACGACTGGCGAACTAAAAAACCCACTATTTTCCGGGCAACTGAACAATGGTTTGCGTCTGTTGAAGGATTCCGGGAAGCTGCTTTAGATGCGATCGAGAATGTACGTTGGATTCCGGCTCAAGGTAAAAATCGTATCACTCCGATGGTAGCAGACCGTTCTGATTGGTGTATTTCCCGTCAACGGACTTGGGGGGTTCCTATTCCTGTGTTCTACCACAAAGAAACGGGTGAGTTTTTGATGAATGAAGACACGATTAATCATGTTCAAAATATTATTAGCGAAAAAGGTTCTGATGCTTGGTGGGAACTGCCTGTAGAGGAATTATTACCGGAAAACTATCGCAAAGATGCTGACCAATACCGTAAGGGAACCGATACCATGGATGTCTGGTTTGACTCCGGTTCATCCTGGTCAGCAGTGGCAAAACAGCGGGAATTAGGCTATCCCGTGGATATGTATTTAGAAGGCTCTGACCAACATCGCGGCTGGTTTAATTCGAGTTTATTAACCAGTGTCGCCAATTATGGTCACGCTCCCTACAAAACCGTATTAACTCATGGATTTATCTTGGATGAGAAAGGATATAAAATGAGTAAATCCTTAGGGAATGTGGTAGACCCGGCTGTAGTAATTGAAGGCGGTAAAAATAAACAGCAAGACCCACCCTATGGTGCAGATATTTTAAGGTTATGGGTGTCCTCGGTAGATTATTCCACAGATGTACCGTTGGGTAAAAATATCCTCAAACAGATGGCAGATATTTACCGAAAAATCAGGAATACTGCCCGATTTTTACTCGGAAATTTACACGATTTTAATCCGGAAACCGATGCTATCTCTTATGATGATTTGCCAGACTTAGACAAACATATGTTGCATCGCATCACAGAAGTTTTTGAAGAAGTGACAGATGCCTTTGAGACATTTCAATTCTTCCGCTTTTTTCAAACCATTCAGAATTTCTGTGTGGTAGATCTGTCTAACTTCTACCTAGATATTGCCAAAGATCGTCTTTATATCAGTGCAGAAAATAGTGATCGGCGGCGCAGTTGTCAAACGGTTTTAGCGATCGCCTTAGATAATTTAGCCAAAGCCATTGCCCCGGTATTGTGTCACATGGCAGAAGATATTTGGCAAAATTTACCCTATTCTACTTCTTCTACTTCTGTGTTTGAGGCGGGTTGGGTAATATTAAAAGAAGAATGGAAAAAGCCTCAATTAGCCCAGTCCTGGCAAAAACTTCGGGAAATTCGCGCTGAAGTGAATCAGGTGATGGAACAGGCAAGGAAAGATAAAATGATCGGTTCTTCTTTAGAAGCAAAAGTGTTGTTATATATTGCAGATGAACAGCTGCGTCAACAGTTAGAAATGATGAACCCAGCCACAACCGCTTTAGAAAAAAATAATAGTGTGGATGAGTTACGCTATTTATTGATTTGTTCCCAAGTCGAACTATTAGAAAGCCCAGAAAAGTTAAAGGAATTAGAATACAAAAACGAAGCCGATTATCTGGGTGTGGGTATCATTAAAGCCGATGGTGAAAAATGCGATCGCTGTTGGAATTATTCTGTTCATGTGGGTGAATCAGAAGCAGACCCCACGATTTGTGAACGGTGTGTCTCTGCCTTAGCTGGAGAATTTTAAAGTTGAGAGATACCCTCACCCTCACTATTGTGTTGAGGGTATTTAACATTTCAACAAAAACCTGCTGACTGAGCAAAGTATAAGTTTGAATAATTCAAAAACAAATTTATTATTTAATGTTTTAATCAAAATCCAGAAAATCGCCAAAAATAGAGTGAGAATTATTCTCAATAAGAAACGAGATTGCGTTATTTCAGCTTCTGTGATAAATTGATAGTCCAGGGGGTATTGTATCTATACGGTATTTTGTTGTCCTCAAACCCCGAAAAATCGTTAAACTTCCTAAAAATACTCCTCTTTTCCCTATCCGCAAATGCACGAATTTTTGGAGCGTTTAGTTAAGCATGGTATAGCGAGGTTGACAATAAGCAATAAATCTGCATCTCTAAATTTGGATATTAGTTTTACCTTTTTTACAAGTCCGTCGCTTTCTATAAATATTCAACTCCCATAAGTGAGATGATGAAATAGAAGATGCGATCGCTACACATTTTCAGTCGTATCACGACAATAGATTATTTCTGAGGACGGGCTGAGAACTATCTAAAATCAATTTAACCAATTTTCAGCTTTTTTTAGTCTTCTTATCATTGAATTCCCAACCCCAACCCTTATCTTAGAAACTGTAAGCGATTGAAAGACTACCCGATCATCATGATTCTGAAGCAGTTCAAAACAGTGAGCATCGCATCAGCTTTAATGCTAACGACAGTAACCAGTATGAGTTTAACCCTTAAGCCTGTTTCTGCTCAATCCTTTACTCAACAGTTGGCTCAAAATGTTATTGCTTCTGGCAGCTTTGTCACAGTTGAACAAAACCATCCCACAGAAGGAACGGCCCAGATTATCACAGAAAACGGTAAACGTTACTTAGAATTTTCACAAGGCTTTACCACCGCTCGAGGTCCAGATGTACTGATTATTATGCACCGCGACAGCACCATTGCGGTTAATGTCGAAGAAGCCGATTATGTCACCCTAGCCCCTTTAAAAAGCTTCGATGGGGCACAACGTTATGAAATTCCGGCAACAGTTAATCCCAATGAGTTTAAATCTGTTGGAATTTGGTGTCGTCAGTTTAATGTCACCTTTGGCTACGCGCCTTTGTAGGGTGCGTGATATCACGCACCATAGCCGTGACGTTTCATTCCACTGCATCTACGGTCGGTGCTTGAGGTTGTTTTTCCTTTTTAACTGGTGGGGAGTTTGAGGGGCTATAAGTCCCGCGCTGTACCGGAACGCTCAGCGTCGTGGATACATGGACACCTCAAGTCAATTGAGAGGGGTAAGCCTACGGCAGGCTGCGCCAACGATACCCCCGAAATTGATATTTACCACTTTATGAACGGTGTGGTAGAATTTATCTATGATTCTAAATTACACCTACCGAATTTATCCCGATAACCAACAAATCCAACTGCTCGATCAGTGGCTGGAAACGTTGCGGGTATCCTACAACTATGCGTTGCGGGAACTCAAGGACTGGATTGCTTCAAGGAAGTGTCCGATGGATCGGTGTAGTCTAGAGTCTGAATACATAATGAGTGTAGATTATCCCTTTCCTGGCTACCATCAACAGCAAAACAACTTACCCAAAGCCAAGAAGAAATTTCCTCGGCTCAAAACTGTCCCTTCCCAAGTTCTACAGACTAACATCAGAAGGTTGCATGATGCTTGGGACTTTTTTAGGCAGAGGGGGTATGGTTTCCCTCGTTTCAAGAAAGTGGGACAAATGAAGTCGATGTTATTCCCACAATTCAAAACTAACCCCATTACGGGTTGGCATCTCCAATTTCCCAAGTTAGGGAAAGTGGAAATCAACTGGCATCGACCTATCCCTGACGGATTCGTGGTCAAGCAAGTGCGGATAGTTAAAAAGGCGATGGGATGGTTTGCGGTAATTAATCTGTACTCAGATATCGAGATTCCCGACCCTTCCCCTCATGGTCATGCCATTGGGGTAGATGTAGGGTTATTGTCCTACCTTGCTACCAGTGATGGCTTTGTTGAACCCGGACATAAATTCTTCAAGACTGAACATCGTCGGCTGAAAGTGCTGCAACGTCGGTTAGCAAAGAAGCAGAAACGTTCCAAGAACTACGAAAAAGCCAGAAAGAAGGTAGAAAAACGACATAATCACATCGCTTTCAAGCGGAAAAATTATCAGTTCAAGCTTTCCCATAAGCTTTGCGATATGGCGAATACGATCTTCATTGAAGATCTTGATTTTCGTATTATGGCAAAAGGTTTTTTGGGTGAGCATACGATTGATGCAGCTTTTGGACAATTTCGCTCTATTCTCAAATTTGTTGGCAAGAAACGAGGTGTCTTTGTGGGAGAAGTAGACCATAAAGGAACTTCTCAAACTTGCCCGAATTGCCGAATTACAGTCAGAAAAGAACTCTCAGACAGAGTACATTCTTGTCCTGAATGTCAATACGAGGTAGATAGAGATATTGCTTCAGCTCAAGAATTGCTAAATCGAGGGATAGAAACGTATCCAGGGACTCTGGAAAAGCAAGAAATTGGCTTTCAAGTCGAGGTGTCGGGGGCTATGTGCCTAGATAACTGGCGTAGGGGAGCAATGCCTAATCGTGAGGTTGGGAAGCCAGCACTCTAATCTTTGATTGAGTGATGGAGGATGTCACTTTCCAAGGTACGAACTCGGTTAATAGCGGCGGCTAACTCAAACCGTCGAAACAGGGCTAAATCTCCTTGAGGGAAGGGGGTAATTATATCGAGTCCTTTTTTGGCAATATCATCCATCACCCGATCTAAAATCTCAGGTAAGGTTTGTCTGCCATCAATATAACGACGTTTCGCATAAACCATCGCCGCCGCGATCGCCCGTAATTGATCTTTTGAGACCAATTGTTCTACAGCAGAGAGGTCTATCTCTTCTGAACCAAACATCACTTCATCCACATCCCGGACTTTGACCTGGACTTCCCGCCGTCCGCGCCGGGGATCTAGACTTTCTGAGATGGGAATACGGGGCCGAATAGTGCCAAATTGTTCTCCCCCTTCTGATGTTCGTCCGGTCTCATACTGACTGGCGATTTCCTTGGCTTTTGCAGTTAATTCAATGGGTTCAAAATTCTCCATGGCAATAATAGTATCGGCGACATCAAAATAATCTCCGCTACCTCCCATGACTAAGATAGTAGAAACGCCATAATCAGTATAAAGCTGCCGCACTTTATCAATAAATGGGGTAATCGGTTCTCGATCTTTAGCAATTAAAGCTTGCATACGGCGATCGCGAATCATAAAGTTTGTGGCGGCTGTATCTTCATCTACCAGTAACACGGGTTTGTTTGCTTCAGTGGTTTCGGAAGATAATACTAAGGCTTCTAAGGCTTCCATAATATTAGCGGCTTGGGAGGTACTACCGCTGGCGTTATCGGTAGAAAATTCAACTGTAGACCGTCCTTGAGGTAGTTGGTTAATAAATGGGGAAATATCTACCCCAGCGACGCTACGACCATCTTCTGCCCGAATTTTAACTGCATCCGGGTGGGTGACAACAAACTCCCGTCCATCTCCAGCCAGATGATTATAAACCCCTAATTCAATGGCTTTGAGTAAGGTAGATTTACCATGATATCCGCCACCGACAATTAAGGTGATGCCTTGAGGAATGCCCATACCTGTCACACTTCCAGCATTGGGGGCGGTTAATTCCACTTGCAATGACTCGGGAGACTGAAACGGCACACTATCGGCTTCCAGGGGACGGTCGTCGATGCCACTGCGTCGGGGTAAAATAGCGCCATTGGGAATAAAGGCAATTAATCTTTTTTCTGCTAACTGTTGACGCAAGCTATCAGCATCTTCAACGGTTTCTACATGACGTTGAACCGCGATCGCATCTAAATTTTGATATTTGAGGCTACGTTCTACAATAGCTGGAATATCATCACAAATCATTTCTGCGGCTTGCCGCCCTAAAATATTACGGCCTCGGGCAGGGAGTCCCACAAAAAACCGCATTTCGATGCCTTTTTCTTTCTTGGACGGTTGGGGTTTAGCCCGTTGTAAAGCGGGGTTAGCATTGGTGGGTTTGGGGGCAGGGGGGGCGATATAAACAAAAGAAGCTGAAGTTCGCTCTAGGACTTCTTGTCCCATTTTCGTTACTGCGATCATCCCACTTTTACCGGTACCGCGACGCATACTTATTTCTCGCGCAACCCGATCAAATTGGCGAATGAGATAATCTCGTAGGGCTATTTCTCGGATGGGACTATTGTAGAGTTCGGGTAGAAAACCTGCAATATTAGGGGAAATGTGCACCCGAAACTTACTCGGCGCGGCAAAGGGATCGCCTTGAACATAATCAATAATTAACGTATAATCTGGAAATTCATAGTTTCCTAAAATATCTTTGTAAGCCTTATATCCTCGGTTATCGAGGTCGAGTAAATTTCGACGCAGATCTTCTTTAGTGTTCATTACTAAAATCTCGATGAGCGAACTTTTTCTTTTTGCGCTTAGTTCTAAAAACCCTAAGTTTGATTGACTTGCTATTTTATAATATTAGAGCAAGCTATGATGGGTTACCCCACAGAGTAACGCCGAGAAAGAGAGGCTTTCCCAAGATGATTGTTATTATATCAGCTACATTGTTGAGTTAGGATATAAAAATTGTCTTTAAAGGGTTGGAAGGAATCGGGAATAGGGAATAGTAATATGTCCTCATGATATAACCTAGGGCTATCTCTCAGAAAGGAGATTGCCGATCGTCTGATTTAATTAATTTATTTTAAGATTTAAACCGGCTAAAAATATTATAGTATTATTATAGATTTTATTGACTATCAATTCACCCAATCCAGTTAAGGAGTCTGATCGGGAGTCTGATTCAGTAAATTTTGAGTGACATTGAGAATCAGTTGAGCTGAACCGATGAAAAAAGATCGATCCAAAGAGTCTATTGTATCACTGGGTTGATGATAATGAGGAGAACGTAATTCTGCTGTATCTGTGACTAAAACAGCCGGAATTCCTTGATACCAAAATGCGGCATGGTCGCTGCGTAAAACGTCCGGTGTCAGTACTCCTTTAAACGGTACAGGAACTGCTACTATTTTAGGCATTTTAGCCGTTTGATTAATAGTCGATTTATTCCAATTTTGAAAAATCTTTAAAAGTTCTAAATGTTCAGCTTCTCCAACAACTGCTAAAAATTCTCCTTGATCGGGAGATTCAATACCCGCAGATTCTAATACAGGTTGAACGGCTAACCCTGACGGATAGGTTTGACAACCCGAGAGATGGCAAGCATAACCCACCATATCTAAAATAATAACACTTTTTAAGTGTTCTGTATTTTCAGTTTGAGCCGTAAAGGCAAAACTTCCTTGTAGTCCTGTTTCTTCTCGATCAAAAAAGGCTATTTCTAAACTCAGAGGTGTTGGAGTATTTGCGAGTAAACGGGCAATTTCTAAAACTACTGCTAAACCCGTGCCATTATCATCTGCACCGGGAGAATTCACCACAGTATCATAATGAGCTGCAATTAAAATTGACCCCGCATCGGGATTGTTTCCATTTCGTTTCGCCCAAATATTTATCCCAGTCTCAAAGGTATTTAAAGCGGGAGAATAGCCAAATTCTTGCAGTTTTTCAACTAAATAATTTCTAATATAATTACGGTCAAATTCACTATTTCTTTCCCCAACAATTACATCTAAATAACCATAGAGTTGTTGACTGTCAATCTTTATTTGAGTTTTTAACGCAGAAAAAGAGAAATTATTTTGATTAGTCTTAATAATTTCTGAATTAATTTGAGAAGATTCAGGGTTTGATTGAATTTGTAATTGAATTTTTTCTTGATAATGAGTATTACCTAGAATTATTCCTGCTACTAATACCAAAAAAGCTAAGATCAAAAACAGTTTTTTCATAACAGTTAGTCAGCATCCCAATCCACCGTTTTCTGTTGTAAAACCCAGTGATTATCCTGACGCACTAAATAGGGTAAATTTAACTCATCAACCTCCACTAATTCTGGCGGGTTAGGTAGCCATTGATAAAGCTGAGGCTGGAAGTGATGATTGGTTTTCTTAAAAATGTGTAGCTTCTGATGGAGATAATCAACAATTTGATTAATTTCTTCAGCTTGCTGACACACTGTCGGCCAAAGCTTACTGGCTTGAATTCGATAAATTTGAGTTTGTTTAACAATCATTTGTGTTCGTTTTTTCTTCAGCCGAACACGAGTTTTTCTTAAGTGTTGATTTAACTGTTTTAAGTTAACAGAAAAATTAGCAACTTGTTTAGCCGCTTGCTGGTGAAAGGCTTCTAAGTCTGCGGGTGAATTTCCCTCGGGAAAGATTAACTCCACTTGAAAAGCTGAGCGTTGACGACATAAGATATTATATTCAGCTTGAATTTGATCGACTTCTTCTCTAAGTTGATCCCATTCAGATTGAAGTTGTGTTAAATCTTTTGTCATGAGTGATTAGTCATTGGAGGTTGAGAGGATTGTTCAAGACTATACCAGCTTTCTAAAGCGCTGCGATGAACTGTTAGCCAACTGACTTGATGGTGTTGGGCCAGTTGGGCACAATCTTCATATTCGGGATGAACATTCAAGATGCGATCGCCATCAAACCCTACTTTAACTCGAACTGAACCATAAAGGGTTTTAACGCTATGAATTTTTCTCGCTAAAGCAGTACGCTGTTGTAAACAACGACGAATACCAAGGGTTGTGGTTTCTTGAAATAAAACTTGTTCACAAGCATCTTCTGCATCGTTGGGACAGATAACAGTCAGTAATACCCCCAGACGAGACTTTTTCATAGTGACAGCTTGGGTAAACACATCCACTGCCCCAGCCTGAAATAATCGATCAAAAGTATAAGCGATCGCTTGCGGGCTAAGATCATCAATTTGAGTTTCCAATACGGTAACAGTTTCTTGGGTTAAACTCTGGCTTTGCCCCTGTGGCCCTGAAGCTGAGATTTCCCCTAACCATAATCGTAAAATATTAGGAATGGGTAAATCTCGTGAACCTGCCCCTAAGCCGATTTTTTGCAATATCATTGGGGGAGGTGAACCAAAGCTGTTGGCTAAGGTAACGGCAAGGGCTGCCCCGGTGGGGGTGACTAATTCCTTGTCAATGCCGTTGCTATAAACAGGCACTTTTCCCATTTCCATTAA
>CAYNXM010000057.1:0-12496 GCA_964401105.1 uncultured Lyngbya sp.
ACATTAACTGATGTCTTACAAAAGCTGGAAAAGCTGTCAGGAGAGGTTAGTGAACTGTCAGGAGAGGTGAAAAAGTTTGATGAAAGATTTAGCAACTATCAACAAGCAACTCAATGGGTCGTTCAACTAGCTTTTGGATTAATTGTGAGTGCAACAATTATTGTGATTGTCAGTAATATTTTAGATTAATTATTTTCTTTCTGGCTTTACCCAACAAGCCACATCATGTTGAACTTCAACTGCTTCTAAACTAGGATCTTCCTCCATACAACGATCTATTGCGAAAGCACAACGAGGCGCAAACGGACAACCTTTGGGATAATCAATTAAATCAGGGGGAACCCCTTCAATTGCCTGTAACTTTTGTTGGCGATCGCCATCTAAACGGGGTAAACTATTGAGTAATCCAATCGTATAAGGATGACGGGGATTTTGATACAGTTGATTCACCGTTGCTTGTTCAACAATTTGACCGCCATACATGACTAAAATTCGGTCGGCTAATCTGGCAAGTAATGCTAAATCATGGGTAATCCAAATAATCGACATTCCCATATCTTGACGCAGTTTTTTAATTAACTCAACCACTTGTGCTTGAATCGTAACATCTAACGCAGTGGTGGCTTCATCAGCAATTAATAACTTCGGTTGACAAGCGAGTCCCATAGCAATCATCACCCGTTGCCGCATTCCCCCAGAAAATTGATGGGGATATTGACTAATACGTTTTTTAGCATCAGGAATTCCCACCTGTTGTAAGAGTTCAATTGCTCGATTTTTAGCCTGTTTTTTGGTAAAACCAAGATGAAATTGAATCGATTCTGTAATTTGTTTTCCAATCGTTAAAACTGGATTAAGCGAAGTCATGGGATCTTGAAAGATCATTGAAATTTGATTCCCCCGAATTTGACGTAAACTCTTCTCATCCATTTTCAATAAATCCCGTCCTTCAAATAAAATCTCACCGTTTGTAATCTTTCCAGGTGGGGAAGGAATTAATCGTAAAATTGATAACACGCTAATACTTTTTCCCGAACCAGATTCTCCGACAATTCCTATCGTTTCACCCGCATTAACAGTATAAGAAATCCCATTAACAGCATGGACAATGCCATCAGAAGTAAAAAAGCGAGTTTCTAAGTGACGAACATTGAGTAAAGAGGATATCATTTTATATCAGTTAGAATGACTCTGCGATCGCTTTGGTTAAAGTAACAGATCTAGGGAGTAACAAATTTGGTAAAATACATTTTATTCTTTGCTGATTGAATAGCCTGTGATTCAACCGTGACAACTACAGCCTGAATAAACCGTAATTTTTATTAAACTATAGCAATCAGAAATAGAGATGTAAACTATATTGCCCCCAAACCCCCAATAATGGGGGCTTAGATTGAATAATTTCTCATAAATCAAGTAACATTGGTATATATAAATGTTAACTTAATTCAATTCTGTCACGATGCTGCTACAGGCTGAAGATCGCGCCAAACTAGATGATGGGGACGATACCCTATTTTACTCCGTTCCCCGCCTCGTTACCCATGTTGACGAGGGATTTATAGAACAATTGACAAACTTGTATCGCGATCGCCTCAAACCCAATACTCGAATTTTAGATTTAATGAGTAGTTGGGTCTCCCATCTCCCTGAAGACATCAACTTTTCTCATGTAGAAGGACATGGGATGAACCCCGAGGAACTTGCCAAAAATCCGCAACTGGATCATTATTTTGTTCAAGATTTGAATCAAAACCTGCAATTACCTTTCTCCGATCAAGAATTTGATGCAGTTTTGAACTGTGTTTCTGTACAATATTTACAATATCCTGAAGCGATTTTTCATGAAATACATCGAGTCTTAAAACCGGGTGGTATTGCCATTATTAGCTTTTCTAACCGGATGTTTTTTCAAAAAGCAATTACAGCTTGGCGAGAGGGAACAGAAACAAGTCGAGTTAAATTAGTTGAAAAGTATTTTAATTCGGTTCAAGGGAAAAATTTACCGGGATTTAGTGTGCCTGAAGTCATTTCTCAGGTGGCTTCAACACCGCCCATTTTACAAATGTTTGGCTTAACCGGAGGCGATCCATTTTATGCTGTGATTGCTTACCGTCAAAACTAACTAAAACAGAAATGAAGTGGGTGAAACTGATCTGATTTCATCCACTGCTATCTATTAAAAAAAATGAAACCCTATCAAAGTATTACAATTCAAGATTGCGGTGAACCGTTAGTTGGGATTCCTTTAGAACAATTTGCGGTTGAATCTCCCCATCCTTATCAAAAATTAGGTGCACCTTATCATCAAGCGGGTGTTGATTCTCCCTACTATTTACGTCAAGGGGTTTTAGAACGGTTAATTCAAGCACAAGCCGAATTAAAGACTAATTATCCAGATTGGAAAATACAGATTTTTGATGCTTATCGTCCTGTCGAAGTTCAACAATTTATGGTAGATTATGTCTTTCAAGAAACGGTTAAATCACAAGGATTAAAAACCGAGCAATTATCCCCCAATCAACAGCAAGAAATCCTGAATGAAGTCTATCAGTTTTGGGCAATTCCTAGCCTTAATCCTGCAACTCCACCGCCTCATAGCACTGGTGCAGCAATTGATGTTACATTAGTTGATGAAGCAGAAAAAGTGATAGATATGGGTTCTCCTATTGATGAACTTTCTCCGCGATCTTATCCGGATCATTTTGCTAATTCTAGCAATAACCTCGATCAAACCTATGATCAAAACCGTCAAATTTTATCCCAAGCGATGAAAAAGGCTGGATTTCAACAACATCCTCATGAATGGTGGCACTTTTCTTATGGGGATCAACTGTGGGCTTGGTTAAGTCATCCACAAGAAAATACAAACAAAAATATAGCTCAATATGGTCGATATGCTTAAAGATTTAGTGAAGACTTCAATGATTACAATTAGACCGTATTTTGATTCAGATTGGGAAGCGGTTTGTCAAGTTCACGATCGGGCTCAACCGGGTGAATTTGTAGAATCTAATCATCAATATTCTCCGATTCCATTAGCTGAAAATGAAAATATCTGTAAAATCTTTCCGGCTTGTTATCGATTTGTAGCTTGCGATCGCACGAAAGTTGTCGGAGTGATTGCCGCTTATCAGCACTATATTACTTTACTCTATGTTGATCCAGATTATCAACATCAAAGCATTGGAAAACGCTTATTAAAAGTAATGACAAATATTATTGGTTCTCCAACTTTGACTGTTGTGATTGCGGATAATTATCGAGCGCGTCAATTTTATCAACGTCAAGGCTTTCAAGAAATTAATACTTTTGTCGGAGAAATATCTGGAAAATCCTGTCAGTTTATCCGCTTAAAACGGTAATCTTATCCCTCGCCTATGGGTATAGCCTACCATCCAGTATAGCTCAAAGTATAGCTTAAAAGCTTTCGTATCATTAGTGATTGATTATGGGTTATTTATACCTAGCACTAATGGAAAATAGGGAAATTAACATCTAAGCTGAACGGGACAATATACACATTTCTTAACTTAAAAATATGTCAAATTTCCGAAAAAAACAGGAGTAATTCCAGAAGTATATATATAGAACTCCAACAGATGATAGACGATGTTTACCATTGATGAATATTTAATTGGTGATTGGAATGGTGACGGCGTAGATGATTTAGCCGTGCGAATAGACTTTAAAATCTTCATGGATTACACTCATGATGGTGTTGCTGACAACATTCAGGAATACGGCAGAGGAAATGATGAAGATGAATATTTAGTCGGTGACTGGGATGGGGATGGCCGGGATAATATAGCAGTCCGACGCGGTTTTGAAGTGTTGATGGACACTGACTTTGGTGGTGGAGAGGATATTACTCAAGCATACGGCAGAGGTAATAACGAAGATGAATATTTAGTCGGTGACTGGGATGGTGATGGCCGGGATAATTTGGCAGTCCGACGGGATTTTCAAGTGTTGATGGACACTGATTTTGATGGTGGAGGTAATTTTATCCGAACTTTAAACCCTGATATTGCTGCTGTTGAATTTCGTAGTATTGACGGGAGTGAAAATAACTTAGCTAACCCAGAATGGGGTACCTCAGAGTCTCAACTCATCCGCCTAACTTCTTCCGCTTACGATAATGGCACTTCTACCCCACGAGGCGGGATATCTTCTTCTTTACCCAGTCCACGGGTCATTAGTAATATTGTTTTCGATCAAGCTGAATTAATTCCCAACTCAGCCGGAGTCAGTGATTGGCTTTGGCAATGGGGACAATTTATCGATCATGATTTAGACTTAACTCCAGCGGGGAGTGAAGCATTTAATATTCCAGTACCCACAGGTGACCCCGATTTTAACTCTAACAATATTGGGTTTGAACGCTCAATTTTTGACTCTTCAACAGGCACTAGAGAACAAATTAACAAAATTACCGCTTATATTGATGGTTCAAATGTTTATGGTTCTGATGAAGAACGTGCGGAAGCGTTACGCACTAATGATGGCACAGGCAAACTTAATACTACTATTGGAGACAATGGAGAAGTTTTATTACCCTTTAATACAGCGGGTTTAGAAAATGAAAATTCCGAATCAGATACACTCTTTTTAGCAGGAGATATCCGCGCCAACGAACAAGTCGGATTAACCGCAGCTCATACCTTATTTGTGCGGGAACATAATCGATTAGCTGAAGAGATAGGTCAGCGCTTAGATAATGGTGAGACTGAATTAGTTGATTTATTTGAAGAATCCGAACTCAGTCGGGGTGACTTTATTTATGAGGCTGCTCGTCGAATTGTCGGTGCAGAAATTCAGGCTATTACCTATAATGAATTTTTACCGTTATTGTTGGGAAATAATGCTTTAGATAACTATTCCGGATATGGTGGAAACGTTAATGCTGGAATTAGCAATGAATTTTCTACCGCTGCCTTTCGCTTCGGACATACCATGCTATCCCCCACATTACAAAATGGCACGGCTGAGGGTTTAGCACTGGAAGATGCTTTCTTTAAACCTAATTTAGTTAAGACAGGTGGAATTGATGATTTATTAGAGGGTTTAGCCTCCCAAGAAGCTCAAGCAGTGGATGCGATGGTGATTGATGATGTTCGCAATTTATTGTTCGATCCATTCGGTGTAAACGTATCAGATTTAGCCTCTTTAAATATTCAGCGAGGACGAGATCATGGTATTGCCAGTTATACTGAAGTACGGCAAGAATTAGGTTTAGATCCGATTACAAATTTTGCCCAAATCACTTCAGATCCAGAAGTCCAAGCCGATTTAGAAGCTGCTTATGGTACTGTTAATAAAGTTGATTTATGGGTGGGAGGACTTGCCGAAGATCCGGCTAATGGTGCTTTAGTGGGAGAAACATTTCAAGAAATTTTAGCCAATCAATTTACTCGTCTGCGAGATGGCGATCGCTTTTATTACGAAAACGATCAATTATTATCTGTATTGGCTCCTAATATTGAACAAACGAGGCTCTCTGATGTGATTCTTGATAATTCTTCCATTGCCAGTATTCAGCAGAATGTGTTCTTAGTATAATCAGAAAAAATAGTGTAAGCCACAAGCTCACACTATTAAACACAATTATTGTTGTGATTGCTTTACGAGGATTGAGTAGATTCTGAAGTGGGAATTCCTATACGTTTTTCCAAAGACTCAGATCGGCGTTTAGCAACATCATTTTTTGGATCGAGTTTCAAAGATTGTTCATAAACTTCTAACGCCTGAGCGGTTAATTTTTTCCGTTCATAAGCCGCGCCTAAATTATTGTAAGCAATCACATAATTGGGGTTAAATTTTAATGCTTCTTTATACTGACGAATCGCAATATCATACTGTTCTTTGGCAAAGTGAGCATATCCTAAAGCATTGTGAACCATAGCAACATTTTCTGCTGGCTCCTCTTTGGCTGCTTTGATTGCTTTTTGAAGCACTGCGATCGCTTGAGTATAGAGTTTTTTATCATTCAGAATACTTCCCAATTGATAATATTCTTGAGCCGTACCCGGTTCTTGACTCAGCTTTTTTTGTAATTTAGATAAAGTGGTTTCAACTCGTCGTGTTTTCAATATTTGACGAAAGACAAAAAAGCTCCCACCCAGTAGCAGTATTACAAGTAAAAGTACATAAAAAACAGCTAAATTAGTATCCATATTTTTATCTTAAAATGACAGTAAAAACTATTCTATAATATAAACAAGGGCGAGAGTGAATCCCGTCCTTTAATTTATATCATATTGAGTTTAACTTGATTCAACCCAACCCACTGAATTGGTTTTTACTCTGCTTTACTCGCAGCAAGTTCAACCACTTTACCAAAGGCGTTGGGGTCAATCACTGCAAGCTGGGCCAACATTTTACGATTGAGTTGAATATCTGATTTTTTCAGCTTATTAATTAACTGACTGTAGCTCATTCCGTGCATCCGAGCGGCTGCATTAATCCGAGTAATCCATAACCGCCGAAAATCCCGTTTACGACGACGACGATCTCGGTAGGCATTCCGCAGCGCCTGCATCACCCGCTGGTTAGCAATACGGAAGTTCTTAGATTGAGATCCTCTAAAGCCTTTGGCCAGCTTCAATACCTTTTTACGACGCTTACGGGCGACGTTACCGCGCTTAACTCTTGGCATGATAAATTAATTCCTTAACAATGATTTAGGCTTAAACTTTTATAAATAGGGAGCCATTAAACGAATATTCTCGGCATCTCCCTCGCTGACGACTGCCATTTTGGAGAGGCGACGCTTACGAGTTGAACTTTTATGTTGTAATAAGTGGCTCTTATACCCTTTGCGGCGAACAATTTTACCGCTTCCAGTTGCTTTAAACCGCCGAGCGGCTGCTTTACGTGTTTTGAGTTTTGGCATGGGTTGGCTTGAATTCGACACAGTCTACTATTATATCATACTTTGCCCACTGATTTGAAAAATGAACGGCCTAAGATAGGATATTGATAGCTTTAAAACCTAATCTCAACACTGTTTCATATCGCCGAAATGAATACTCAAACCAGCCCCACATCTCCAGACGTTTACTCGATTTTAAATCAAACTCAACGCCTGCGAGTCAGCGATGGCAAGATGACACCCATTTTAGAGGGTTGCTCAACAGCTTCACAGTTGTTGGTACTAATTTGGTCACAGTTGGGAGATTTTGATAGTTTAGAATACGCTTGGTGGCTGCAAAGAGAACAAGAAAAACTGGCAGAAAAAGATATTATCATTCGCGCTATTGGTATTGGCGATCGCAATTCCGGTCTCAAGTTTTGTGAATATACCGGGTTTCCTAGTGAATATCTCTTTGTCGATCCAGACGCTGAAATTCATAATATTTTAGGACTGTATCGCGGCTTAAATATCAACTTTCCTTTGTTATCAAGTTCACAACAAGCTTGGGTAAATTTAATGTTAATGTGTGCTGGAATTGCCAGTCCTGGAACATTAAAAGAAGTGCTTCGGGGGTATACAGGAGATAAGAAAGCGCCGCAGTTAATAGCCGATGAAGAAGTGGTCGAAGATACCCCATTACCTCCAATGAAAGGTTCATTTTTTAACGTCGCAGGCGGAACAGGATTTCAGCGTCCGTTTGAATTAGCCACCCTACGCTTACGAAATATGACCGAAGTTTTAAGCAATTGGAATACTTATGTACCCGATGCTTCTTATTTAACTCAACGGGGAGGCACTTTTTTATTTGATAGTCAAGGACAATTAATCTATGAATATCGCGATCGCGGTGTTTTAGGTTTTGCGGAAAATAAGAGTTATCCCTTATCTTTTCTTTTAAATTCAACTCAATCCGACTTCTGAATTATGATATCAAAATAGATGATGAAGCCGCCGTCTGTGAAATTTAGCAATAAAAGTTCATCAGAGCTTGGGATTTCTAGGAAGATCGATTAATAATTGAGATAGCATCTTCATTCTAGATACTTATGAAAGCGAGTGAGGTTTTACAGCAGTATTCCCGAGGTGAACGGGATTTTCGAGGAGTCAATCTGAGCGGCTTGTCTTTTAAAAATCAGAACTTATCAGGAGCCGATTTCAGTGGCGCAGATATTCGCAGTACAAACTTCCAAGGCGCAACGTTACGAGGAACTCAGTTTATCAGGGTAAAGGCTGGACTCCAGGACAATTGGATGATTTTGCTATTGATCTCTGCTTTACTGCTGGTTGCTCTTTCTGGTTTTTGTTATACCCTAAATGCTTACTTTATTGTTTTAATTTTTGATACTTCTAGTTCCGGGAGTATGGTATCCGGTTGGGTCAGTTTAGTGGTCTGGGTTACATTTTTAATTATGTTATGGCATCAGGGGATTTTAGCTGCAATTACAACGGTAGCGGTGCTTGTTGCCATTGCTGTTTCCTTAGTTGCCGCTGTTGCCGTCGGAGGAGTGATCGCAGGAGCACCCACTTCAGCAGCAGTGATCGCTTTTGATATTGCATTTACCCGTGGAGGAACCTTTGCAGTGGCGACGGTGTTTGTCGGTGTTGGCATGGGAGCAGGGGCGATAGCGGGGGCGGGAGCAGGTGCAGGAGGCATGGCTTTAGCAGTCGCCTCCACCATTGCTGGAATTGTGGCTGAGATTGTGGCTTTATGCTGTGCAGTAACTGTGGCTGCATCCCTATCTGGCTCCTTAGCAGGGTCTCTCTCAGTGGCTGGCTCAACTCCAATGGCAATTGCTGGCGCTTTAACAGTCTCCTTTACGGTGGCGATCGCTGCGGGAGTCAATCTTTATATTGCTCGGCGGGCTATGAGGGGAGATGAGAAACATACTTTAATTCGCAAAATTGCTGTTGCCTTTGCTGCTATTAAGGGTACATCTTTTCGAGGAGCAGATTTAACAGAATCTGACTTTACAGAAGCCATTCTCAAAAGTACTGATTTTCGTTCAGCTAATTTAACAAGAACTATTTGGAAAAAAGCTCATAAACTGGATTTAGCGCGACCGGGAAAATCCATATTAGCACAGTGGGAAGTGCGAGAACTATTAGTTTCAGGAAAAGGATATTGTCAGGATTTTTCTAAAGTTAATTTACGAGGGGCTAACCTGACTAACGTAGATCTCAGTTATGCCAATCTCAGCCAAACTGATTTGAGCGGAGCCACTTTACATCAGGCTAATTTAGAAGGCGCGAATTTAACAGAAGCGAATGTCATTGGTACGAATTTAACTCAGGCAAGATTAACAGCGGCTTGTATTGAAGCCTGGAATACAGACAGTAAAACTCAGTTAGATGAGATTCAATGTGACTATATTTATCTGCTGAATCAGCAACTAGAACGTCGTCCCAGCAGTGGGATATTTTCACCGGGAGAATTTACTCAACTGTTTCAGGAGGTATTTAATACTGTTGATTTAATCTTTAAAGATGGGGTGAATTGGAAAGCGTTTGTATCTGCATTTAAACAAGTTCAGGTTGAGAATGAAAATACGGAGTTAACGGTTCAAAGTATAGAGAATAAAGGAGATGGGGTAATTGTTGTTAAAGTGAATGTTCCTATCGATTCTGATAAAGAACAAATTCATCATAGCTTTACTCAGAATTATCAATCAAAGTTACAAGCATTAGAAAGCGAATATAAAGCTCAGCTACAAATTAAAGATAGTCTGATTGAAAGCTACAAACGAGAGAGTGTTAATTTGATGGAAGTGACGAAACTATTAGCCAGTAGACCGATTAATAATAATGCGGTTGCTAATAGTGAATCAGCCAGTCGTCATATTCAGGGAGGGAGTGGGGATTATAGTGAAACAAACGTTAAAGATCAAAGAACTTATATTGAAAATCAATACAATGAAGTGGAGCAAGAAATATTAACGAGAGCCGCTGATGATCTTCAACAAATTCTCAATCAACTGAGTCAAACTTACCCAATTCATACCAGTACTGAAAAAATGAAAGTTGCGATAGAAGCGATTAATCAAGTTGAGAATAACTTATCTTTATCAGAGCGAATTGTCAGTGCTTTGAGAGTCGGAGGAATTCAGGCTTTAAGGCAAATGTTAGAACACCCAGCAGCCACTTTTGTATTATCTGCTTTAGATGACTGGTATAAGGTGAAAAATAAGAAATAATATTAATTTCTCATCCTCAAACTGACCTTAATCATCAACTTCAGGCTGACATTGAGGAAACTGTCGCTGTTGTCGATTTATTCCTGTTTTTGTCGGATCATAACTAACTAAAATTACATCCCCATTTTCATCTCTTATCCAGCCTCGCGCCGGAATAATATCTAAACTAGAAATAGCTTGATTATTGTTAATTTCAGACCTGTTTTGAGATGTATTTTGAGGTTGAAAAGGGACAGGTTCAACTAAATCAACATTAATTTGATTGCCGTCACTTTTATCATTGGGACTCACAGCAATTCCACCGCGTCCTGTAACTACAAATGCACTGCTACCGCGTTGCCGACAGAATTCTGCTGCAATTAAATCATTCGGGTCTGTAACAGTTTGAGTTAAATCAATTAATCCAGAACTCGGGTCAAGTTCAGTATTCAATTCAACAGTACCGCTAAATTCAGGGCCTAATTCAGAGGTAGCAGTAATATCACTAAACTGACTTTGTTGATCTCTGAATGTAGTTCCAAAAACACCCACAGCATTAATAGTAACGCGACCGCCAAAAGCATCCTCAGCGTTGGCAGAAATATCACTATTTTCTATAGCAGTTAATGTTTCCGTATTGATGGTAATATTGCCGCCTGTGGCTTCTCCTGTAGCATTAGTTGTGATGTTGCTATTATTACGAAGTCTTAAATCTTCCGTATTGAGAATAATATCACCTTCACCTGCTGTCGTATTTGCATTTAAAGTCGCTTGATTATCTAACAAGATATTGGGAGCATTAATAATTAAATCACCTGCGGCTTCTGTACCTGCTGAACTGACATTTATTCTGGCTTCATCTCGAACTGTCAAATTATCGGTGTTTACCGTCAATATTCCAGCTTGACCTGTAGATTCTGGTTCAGCAGCAGTAAACAAACCGCTCGGAGTTTCACCATCAGCAGACCGACCCACTAATTCAATATCTGTAGCCGTTATCGTTAACTCTCCTCCATCTCCACTACTAAAAGTTCCAGCTCCTATCTGTGCTCCATCTCGAACCAATAGATTTTGAGTATCAATCGTTACAGTACTACCATTACCAGTGGCTCCCTCTTCAACTGTAGCTTCCAGACTGCTAGCAAATTGACCATTAGTTGTAGTACCTACTAATTCAATATCAGTCGCCATTACGGTTAACTTTCCTGCATCTCCACCTCCAGCAGTCGCAGTTGTTATCTTTGCTCCATCACGAACTGATAGATTTTGAGTGTTAATAATTAAATCTCCTCCATTTCCTATCGCTTCAGGTTCAACTGAAGTGAATAGACCGCTAGAAGCTGAACCATCACTAATAGAACCAACGAGTTCTATATCGGTGGCTGTAACAGTTAAAATTCCCCCCTTTCCACTGCCAAAAGTCCCAGTTGATATCTGCGCTCCATCTCGAATCAGTAAACTTTGAGTATTAATAGTTAAATCTCCTCCGTTTCCTGTCGCGCCTTGTTCAACCGAAGCTCCTATAAGACTTGAAATTTGACCATCCGCAAAAGTACCAATCAGTTCTAAATCAGTTGCGTTAACAGTTAAATTACCTGCATCTCCACTTCCCGCAGTCCCAGTTATGACTTGTGCTCCATCTCGAATTGATAGATTTTGAGTATTGATAGTTAAATTTCCGCCGTTTCCTATTGCTCCTTGTTCAACTGCGGCAGATAAAGCACTGGTTCCTAGTCCATCAGCAGTAGTACCAATCAGTTCTATATTAGTGGCGTTAACAGTTAAACTTCCCCCATTTCCACTGCCAAAAGTTCCAACCCCTATTGCTGCTCCATCTCGAATCAGTAGATTTTGAGTATTAACTGTTACGGTACCACCATTACCTGTTGCTCCTTGTTGAACTGTAGCTCCTAAACCACTACGCGCTTGACTATCGCTTGAAGTACCGAGTAATTGTATATCTGTAGCAGTGACAGTTAAATTACCTCCCTCTCCATTTCCAAAATTAAATACGTTTATTCCTGCTCCATCTTGAACTAACAGATTTTGAGTCTCAATCGTTAAATTGCCTCCTTTTCCTGTTGCTTCAGATTCAACATTAGCAGTCACTGAGCTAGAAGTACCCACAACTTCTACAAAATCAGTAGCTTTGATGATTAATTGACCTGCATCTCCACTACCAAAGGTTCCAGATTTTATCTGTGCTCCACCTCGAACCGATAGATTTTGAGTATTAATGATTAAATTTCCCCCATCCCTATTACCAAAAGTTGAAGTATCTATAAATGCTCCATCTTGAACTTGTAGATTTTGAGTCTCAATCGTTATATTTCCGCTATTTCCATTACCTAGAGTTGAAGCAGATATCAATGTTTCATTTCCAACCAACAGATTTTGAGCATTAATTGTT
>CAYNXM010000058.1:0-28708 GCA_964401105.1 uncultured Lyngbya sp.
GTATCTGTAATGGGGGCAGACGATTTAGAGGGCGGGGTCTATGGCAGTCCCTTAACGTCGGAGTTGTTTAGGCAGGTGGATTGATCCCCTGCTTGAAACTTCCTTGACACTCCACGTGGATAAATCCCGTGGAGTGTCAAACCAACAACCCCGTTCCCTATTCCAAGCGCGCGAAAAACAAAGGACAAATAACCCAGAATCAATGACGAAAAAATTATCTTAAAATTTAATATCACCTCGTCGCTCAAGCGCTACACTATTGAGAGTAAAAGTGGCGGTATAATCTGCAATTGAGGTTACACGACAACAGGGAGAATAAGCACCGATGGTGACTAACGGAACAAATCCACCGACATCAGCCCAATCAGAACAATCAGAACCACAAATCTCGAATCAACCGATTGTTGTGGAAGATTATGCCGATCGGTTAATTGACGATCTATTTACCGATGTTGAACGAGTCTTAGAAGGAGGCGCTAAGCTGCCGAGCGGATCGGTTCAGCCAGAATTTGTCTCCCTGAAGTCGATTCAGGTACCGACGATTGTATTGCCCACCACTGAGGAGGCTAATATTGAATCAGATCGGGCAATAGATCCAGAAGTGGTACGAGATGCTAATCCAGATGCTGCTAATCCTTCTCTGGATCGATGGTTGCTGGGAGCTGCTTTTACCTCTCTGGTGATTACTCTAGGCTTGTGGGTGGCGACACGAGGCGGCTTCAATCGGTTGTTTGCTCAGGCGAGGGTTACTGTGACTCCAGAAACCAGTGTCAGTCCGATCAATCAAGCAGATGCTGAATTTGCAGACTATGTAGGGCGATCGCTCAACGCCATCCAAAAGAAAGCCGATGCAATACCCTCATTGCCAATGATCCCGCCAATACCAGCCCCCAATGCCACCTTACCGACGCTGCCTGTACCGGGAAATACAGCTAATCTACCCGTTGGGACGGCTGAAACCAATAATTTGATTCAATCGATTAATCGAGTCGCTAATACTGTAGAATCAGCTTCTCGGGAGATGGCCTCGTTATCTAACCGGGTGATGAACGCATTAAATAACCAGCAACAGCCACCCCAACAGGTTCAAGTCCAAACTCCAACGCCAGGAGGGCAAGCGTCAGGTTCTTCTTTAGTGGTTCAACAACCCTCTGCTTCAGAAACACAATCAGATACACAAAATGTTGCAGAAGCCACAGAAGCCCCGGAGGAGGAATCTACGACAACTGCCAGGGCGACGACTGCTGAACCCGAACCACAGGATCCCCCCGTTGAACAGGCTCCCGTGGCTGCTGCGCCAATTCCCCAAACTATTCCGGCTCCAGAACCGATGCCAACCCTTGCTATAACAGCACCGACTCCAGAAACCCAAACAGCGGCTGCATCGAGTCGTTCAGATCCAGCTACAATTCATACTTTAGTCGGGATTTTGGAATTAGGCGATCGCTCGGCGGCTTTGTTTGAAGTCAATGGAGTGGCTCGTCGGATTTATGTCGGTGAAAATATTGCCGGCAGTGGTTGGACACTGGTAGAGGTGGCCAATCAAGAAGCGGTGATGCGGCGCAATGGTGAAGTGCGTACTATTTTTGTAGGACAACAGTTCTAATGCAGTGTTCGGGTTTAAATAATGGGCTTATTCGATGATTTTAGTCGGTTCTTAGAAACTCGGTTAGAGGAATTCCTAAGGGATAATCCTCATTTGGAGTTGCAAGCACTCGAAGAACAACTGCGAGAACAAGAAGACGACACCTTGCGGCTGATTGCGGATTTACAGCGTCAAGAAAAACGCTTACAGGATGAAATTTTAACCATTGCCCAAGATATCCAACGTTGGCATGAACGGGTGGCAAAAGCCAAAGCCGCTAACCGTCTCGATTTAGCTCAGGCGGCTGAGGAACGGGAGGCGGCATTATTGCGTCAAGGTAATCAGCTTTGGGGACAGATGCAAGGGGTAAAAGAACGCATCGAAAAATCCAAGGAACTGTATAGACAGGTGAAGCAACGCCGTCAGGAAGTGAAAGTAAAAGCCCAGGAGGTGGAAGCTGCCAGGACTCGAACTCGTTCTCAAACTCAGTCCTCTTGGGAGACTCCCAGTTGGAATCAAACAGCAAACTATAATACTTTTGGTAGTGCGGGCGATCCGTTAGAGCAACAATTTAAACGTTGGGAAGCCGAAGCAGATTTAGATGAGTTAAAGCGGCAAATGGGAAAATAAGTTAGTCATTCGTGATTCGTTTATTTTGCCATGTTATTCCGGACTTCTGAGTAGAAATCAGAAAACATACATAGTGTTATGGCAAATTTACTATGTGTCCTTCACGTTTTCTGAGATTGTTCTCTGGAGTTTGTGCGATCGCCTCCGCAACTGCGATCGCATCTGCAACGCCAGCAAATGCTGAAATCTTATATTTGGGAATAGCTGCCGGAGGGCAATCCGTTGAGATAGATACTGATTCTATTCAACGCAATGGTCATACGGCAAGTTGGGGGTCAAGTTTCACTTATTATTTGGGTGGTGAAACAATTCCCGCTGGTGCTCATTGTGGTCACGGTACTTGGAATGTCGACGGACAAGACTATTCACCGCAATCTCAAGCAACACGCAACATGATTAGCTTGGTTTGTTCTATTCGACATATTCGAGGAGTTGAAGATTTAGGTTGGGTATTGGTTTATGATCCGCCTTCCAATATTCGTTCTTCTCCTGGTGGAGATGTGATTTGTACTTTGGAAAATATGACAGTAACCAGCGTCTATGTTGAACCCAGAAATGGTTGGTATTCTACTCAATCTTGTGGCGGTGGATGGATTCATAAAAGTCAAATCCGCCCGCTTCGTTAACAATCTATCTCCTTTAATTTAATTCTCTTTTAGTCTTTCTTGGCGCTTGATTTATGAGTTATACACATCTTGTTAGAAGAATTATTATTCTCTGGCTCATTCTCAATCTTCTCATCATACAGACTCCTCCAGCAAATGCTTTTCCTTTGCTAAATAAAGCACAATTCACTTCAGATAGGATAGCGGACAAAACAGAGAGAATTAATCAATACTTAATTCATAAATATAAAAATATAAAATTACTAAATCATCAGATTATATCTCACTCAGAACAAATTTTAAAAAAGAGTAAAAGCTCAACAAAAATAGCTTATAAAAAAACAAAGTATATTTTTGACAAGATTGATTTAATCAGTTTAGTCCTGGGTGCTTCAATTGCTGAGGGAACTATTATACAATCTTTAAAAAATGTACCCAACGACTTTACTGAACTACTTCAAGAGATGCCTGTTGTAGCCAGAAAAGCGAAGTACGCAGGGATAAGAAGAGGAGAAAAATTACGCTCTAATTTAGAGGCATTTAAACTCTTTCAAAAGATTCCTGGTTCTGTATTAATGGAAAGTAATCAAAAAAAAGTTCATACTTGGCTCAAAAATAAGCATGGCAGCCATATTCAAAGTAAATTCAATGGAGGTAGTAATCATTCGGATAATATATTTTGGGAACTAGGAAAACGAAATATGGCACGCGGGGCTAAAAATACAACCCATTATGACCTACTCCTGAGCCGTATTTATAATGCAACAGAAAGTGTTGTGCAAAATAGTTCTACTATTGCAAAGCTAGGTTTGAAATCTACTGCTACTGCGGTATTAATTGATGCACTTGTGGAAACAACAGTTCAGTTAGTCGCCTTGACGAATAGCAAAATAGATATCGATGATTTTCTTGCTCAGCTCAAAAATTCAGCTAAAAAGACAGCAATGAGTACAGTTGCATTCTATACGCTTACTGTCATAGCAATCTCAATTTGTCCTGAGTTAGTACCGATTCTTTCCACTTCTAAAATAGTGGCTGTTTCTCAAGTTATTCTTGGAACTCGATTAGCATTACCATTATTAGAATTAATTCCAGCATTATAGATAGTTAATACCATTGTGAAATATAAAACTAATCTTTGACAACTAATTCCGAACTGGGGTTATCGCTCAAATTACCTGAGGAGAATATAGCAATCCTAAATCATTAGCGATTGAGAGAAAAGACTAAAAACCATAGAATTATCTACTTCTTGTCTGTGTCTTGTCTCAGATTTTAACTAGGATTGCTATAGTCTATTCCCTAATCTGAATAAGTGGGAAAATCTGTATATCCTTCTGCGGTGAAAGAATACCAGATACGGGTTTCTGGTGGAGGATTTAGCGGCCAGTCATTGGCAAAACGTTCAACTAAATCCGGATTCGTAATAAACGGTCGGCCGAATGCAATTAAATCGGCATCTCCGGCTTGAATAGAAGCTTCGGCGGTTTCTTGAGTGTAGCCACAATTACCAATTAAAGGACGACTAAATACCGAACGAAACTCGGATAAAGTCATCGGATCTCCGAGTTCATGAAAACCAAATGCTAAGCCATCCAACAGATGTAAATAAGATAGATTATATTGATTTAATTGCTCAGCGATATAGAGAAAGGTTTCTCGATAGTCTGGTGAACCCATGCTGTTGTAATTGCCATTCGGAGATAAACGGACTCCAACTTTATCGGCAGGTAAAACAGTGAGAATCGCTTCTACAATTTCTTTGAGAAATCGATAACGATTTTCTAAACTACCGCCATAGCGATCGCTACGATGATTAGTTTTGGACTGCAAGAATGTATCAATTAAATAGCCATTGGCGGCATGAATTTCTACCCCATCAAATCCCGCCATTTTTGCCCGTTCAGCGGCTTTACGGTAGTTTTCGACAATTTCAGAGATTTCTTCCGTTAAGAGCGCTCTAGGGGTCTCGTAGGACTGCTTACCGTTGGGAGTATGGATGTAATCCCCATCAATCATAATCGCGGAAGGAGCTACAGGTAACTCACCATTGGGATGAAAACTACTATGAGAAGCCCGTCCACAATGCCACAGTTGTAGAAAAATCGGTGTGCCTTCACCATGAACCGCTTCAACCACCTGTTTCCAAGCGATCGCCTGTTGTTCAGTATAAATTCCGGGGGTTTGTTCCCAGCCATTTGCCATTTCAGAAATGGTTGTGGCTTCGCTAATAATTAAACCCGCATTGCTACGCTGACGATAATACTCAGCCATTAATTGATTCGGCATCCGTTCAGTTCCGGCCCGTGAACGGGTCATCGGTGCCATCACCACTCGATTTTTCAAGCTTAGATCATCACTCAGATTAAATGGATTCAGTAGCCCTGGGGACTGGGTTTGTAGCGTCATTGCTCAGTTAATTGTATTTCTACAACCGAGTATTCTGACATATTTCAAATACCTGCAAACAAACTCTATTGAAAATCCAGCAATTTCACCAGTTTGGTAGTAGGGGAAAAACTGTTGCGATCGCCACAGAGTTGCAAATGATATATCACATCAGCTGAGGTTAAACAGTATTTTGGTAGTAGGGGAAAAACTGTTGCGATCGCCACAGAGTTGCAAATGATATACCAGAGATGTTGATGCCATCAACAGCAATTGCCGTTAAACAGTATTTTGGTAGTAGGGGAAAAACTGTTGCGATCGCCACAGAGTTGCAAATGATATACCAGAGATGCTGAGGTTAAACAGTATTTTGGTAGTTGAGGAAAAACTGTTGCGATCGCCACAGAGTTGCAATTGCCACTGGCAAGAGCAATAAGAAATATCAGTGGAGCAAACTGAGTACTGAGATGATGTATCTTCTTTTTGACTACCCAGGCTGCTATCCTTAGAAGAGATCTCAAGAAATGTTCACAATTGGGATAGTTCTGTTTTCAGTCAATCGCTGAAACTGAGAACCATCCAGTTTGATTTTACGTTAATAAACCTATGGATTTTGCTAGTCTTGCTGCCCAGTTACACGCTGGAACGATTTGGCCAGAAGGGATTGTGATTATTACCCTAATGGTCGTATTAATTGGTGATTTAATTGTTGGGCGTAGCGCTTCGTCTCAATGGACTCCTTATGCTGCGATCGCCGGGTTACTGGCTGCTGTGGTTAACTTATATTTTCAGTGGCAAAGTACCGATACAGTTGCTTTCTTAGGCAGTTTTGATGGAGATGCCCTCAGTGTTGTCTTTCGCGGCATTATTGCCCTGTCGGCTGCTGTTACCATCTTAATGTCGGTGCGTTATGTCGAACAAACCGGAACTGCTTTAGCGGAATTTATCGGCATTCTACTCGCAGCAACTTTGGGGGGAATGTTCCTCTGTGGGGCAACGGAATTAACCATGATTTTCGTTTCCCTCGAAACCCTGAGTATCTCAAGTTATTTACTCACGGGATATACTAAACGCGATCCCCGTTCTAATGAAGCGGCGTTAAAATATCTGTTAATTGGGGCTGCCAGTTCGGCTGTATTCTTATATGGTTTATCCTTACTGTATGGACTCTCCGGCGGAGAAACCAATTTAACCGCGATCGCCACAGCCATTACTAAATCCGGCACCGGGGAATCCTTGGGTTTAGTCATTGCTTTAGTATTTGTCATTGCTGGAATTTCATTTAAAATTTCTGCGGTCCCGTTTCACCAATGGACACCGGATGTTTATGAAGGTTCCCCCACTCCGGTGGTTGCCTTCTTATCTGTGGGTTCCAAAGCGGCTGGTTTTGCCCTAGCTATTCGGTTATTAGTTAATGCATTTCCGATTGTTACCGAACAATGGCAGTTTGTCTTTACCGCCCTCGCCATTCTGAGTATGGTTTTGGGGAACGTCGTCGCCCTTGCCCAAACCAGCATGAAACGGATGTTAGCCTATTCTTCTATTGCCCAAGCGGGGTTTGTGATGATTGGGTTAATTGCCGGAACTGAAGCCGGATATTCCAGTATGATATTCTATCTATTGGTGTATCTGTTTATGAATTTGGGCGGTTTTACCTGTGTGATTTTGTTCTCTCTGCGAACAGGAACCGATCAAATCAGCGAATACAGTGGTTTATACCAGAAAGATCCCCTGTTAACTTTAGGGTTAAGTATTTGTTTACTCTCTCTCGGTGGAATTCCGCCCCTAGCCGGGTTCTTTGGTAAAATTTACCTGTTTTGGGCAGGTTGGCAAGCGGGATTATATGGCTTAGTGTTGCTCGGACTCGTTACCAGTGTCATCTCAATTTACTACTATATTCGAGTCGTAAAAATGATGGTAGTGAAAGAACCCCAAGAAATGTCCGATGCAGTGAAAAACTATCCTGAAATTCGTTGGAATTTACCCGGAATGCGGCCATTACAAGTGGGTTTAGTGCTTTCCTTGGTGGCGACAACACTCGCCGGAATTTTATCGAATCCTTTGTTTACTTTAGCGAATGATTCTGTCAGCCGCACACCGATGTTGCAAGCGTCTATTCTATCCAATCAAAAGGTGGTTTCAGTTAAGCCTCAATCTCGCTTTTCTGTAGCAGAAGACAATCAATAATATCAACTCATTTTTTCAATAAGATTAAGGGGTATGGCGCTGCTGTACCTCTTTTTTAATTTGAATGAATTGATCATTTTTTAGATTAGACTAAATATCTTTACTAAGGTCAAGTGTCACTCAAATGAGCGACTTGTGGATTAATGTTATATTAAATAATCTATTTATAGGTGATCTGAGTCAAACAAAGATATTATTTTTGATGTTGCTCACTTCAGCAAAAATTATTGAAAAGATATGACAAACCATACTGTATTGAAGCCTAAAAAAGTAGTAAGGGATTTAATCGCTACTTTACCTGCTGTTTATTTTCCACTTTTACTGATTAATTTACCATTTATAATATTTATGATCGTTTTTATTTCACCCTTTTTACTCCCATTTAAAACACTACAAATGGTAGGAATAATTTCAGAAGGATTATATTACTTTACTATGTCTTTTTATATTCATCCTCGTAAACTTTTAAATTATTATTTTTTATTGTATATTATCTACTTTGTTTCTATTCACCCCTATTTACAGGGTGTATCTATTTTGTATACTAACGATCACTTTGAAAACGGAATTAGTCAAACATCTAAGTATTATAAAAAGGCACAAAAAATATTTACCAGACTATTTTTCGGTCATTTCGCTGTCTTTTTTAGAATCGCTGTACTAACGTTCATGCTTTCTATAGTTGTTATACCGATTGCATTACTTGTAGCATTGGGTGGTAGCCAGAATATGCCATTTTTGTTAATAATTATGGCTGTTTTAATAATTACTTTTTACTCTAGTAAGTTGATTTTAGTTCCTGATTTTATTATTGTTTAAAAGCAGAATATAGCAAAGTGCTTGATTAAAAACATACAGTTTATCAACAATAATGAAATTAGAATATTTTTCTTGTTATTTGTGGGAATAATTATTACTTTTGCACTAGCTCTTGGAGTAGCAAGCCTGTATCAAATAGTTCGAGTAATGGCAATATTAGCCCCAACCATTGCCATTTATTTATGTCAGCCTTTATTCATCGTCTATTCTTTTATTGTTGACAGACATTTGAAAGCCAATACTGAGGCTATGTCCTAAAATAATTAGAGAGACGTTTCGTTTTACGTGAGTTGCCGTAGGTGAAACGTCTCTAAAGCGGAATTGGCGGTGTCCCCGCGAAGGCGGGGATGACAGGTTTCCGTCCCGCCAAAATGCATCAAGAAGTTGTTTTTCTAAAAAAATAAAAGGGTATAGCGACGCTGTACCTTTTTTTTGTTATGATCGAAATAAAATTTTAAAAAAAATCATCTTTACTGCTGAATCAGTTATTCAATCTGGGAAATCTAGATTGTAGAACCTTTTCCCTCAACGGAGTTAGTGTGAGATGAATATGAAAACTACCTATTCTCTGCTAAGGTCTTTAGTTGCGCCGAATAGTACTTCGATAGCCGATGTACTGATTAACTTTCGGGGAGAGACAGACCCTCAACAGACCGTACGAACGCCCCTTAACCTTAGTTTAGTATTAGATCGCTCCGCTTCGATGGCGGGAAGACCCTTAAAATATGCGATCGCAGCCGCCCAAAAGTTAGTCGAATATCTCACACCAGAAGATATTTTATCGGTTGTGATTTATGACGATCGTCCCAGTACAATTATACCCCCTCAACCAGTACGAGATCAAAAAGCAATTCAAGCTAAAATTGGTAAAATTCGTTCTGCAGGAGTCACTAACTTAAGTGGGGGTTGGTTGATGGGGTGCGACCATGTGAAATCTAAACAATCTCTGGGTAAAATTAATCGTGTTTTATTATTAACAGATGGTCAGGCTAATCGAGGAATTACTAATCGTCAAGTGCTGACTAAAACAGCCAGCAAAAAAGCAGAAGAAGGAATTATCACCACCACTTTAGGATTTGGGACTTCTTTTAATGAAGATCTGTTAATTGATATGGCAGAGGCTGGGGGTGGCAACTACTATTTTATTCAATCTCCAGATGAAGCGCAGGAAGTTTTTCAAATTGAACTAGAAAGTTTAGTCGCTTTAGTTGCCCAAAATTTAACCGTTAATGTATCCCTTCCAGATAAAGTCTCTTTGAGCAAAATCTTAAACAATTATCCCAATCAAGTGGTTAATAACAATCTAGAAATCGTCTTAGGAGATGTTTATGGCACTGAATCTAAACCTTTAGCCTTAGAACTTTTCCTGCCCGCCTTTAAAGAATTGGGTACACATCAAATTGCGACCATCAGTTATCAATATCAAACTATTATTGCAGGTGAAATTAAGAAAAAAAGCAATCAAATAGAACTAGAGATTACGGTCGCGCCTGAGACAGAAGTGAATCAAGATCGAGCCAATCAGCAGGTTCAACAAGAAACAACAAAATTCAGGATTGCCAGTCTAAAAGATGAGGTGATTCAATTAGCAGATCGAGGCAATTATCAGGGAGGAGTAGAACAACTCAGACAGTTTATTCAAGATATTAAAAAAAAAGCTTTAGATCAGTTTTTTGAACTGGCTGAAGAAATTGAGCAACTGGAATACTATGCTGAAAAATTAGAGAATCAGCAATTCGACAGTGCCAGTCGTAAAGAAATGCGTTCTCAATCTTATCAAGCCCAAAAACGGACTCGCAGCGATTTAACTTTACGAGGAACCAGTAATGGTTCAACAGATAGCTTAGAGTTAGTTAATTCTACTGAAAATGGTGTTTTGCTTCAATGTGTGCGGGAGAAAGGAAAATTAAAAATAAAAGTCATTTCTGAAGGGTATAATCCCGATTTTAATGTTCAATTTCCTCGCAAAATTCGCCAAGAAAATGCGACTTATTTAGTTGAAACCGTTGAAATTGCCGGTCAGGGGACGTTTTATCGGACTTCTGGTCAAATTTATTTATATTTACCCCCTGGACAAAAACGTCAAACTTCTACAACGTCTCGTACTAACAATTCACAAAAATTACAAACAGCGAAAGCGAATGGTTCAGCAGCAGATTTAGAAACCACAGATACTGTGGGAAGTGGGGTGTTAGTGCAATGTATTCAGGATGGTAAAAAGCTAAGGGCAAGAGTTGTTTCTGACGGTTATAATCCGGATTACAATATTCGTTTTCCTCGTAATATTCGTGAAGAAGGAATGTTGTATGTCGTTGATGCGGTTAAGGAAACAACTCAAGGCGGTTCTTATATTGCTTATGGTAAGATTAAGCGTTTCGTTCAATAGTGTAGCACTACAAAACGCTTCTGTGAGGACATTTTTTTGATCAGTCAGCTTTAGTAGGCTACATGAAAAGTCATGTTTTCTATTTTAAAATATTAAGAGAGACGCTTCATGTTACGTAAGTTGCCGTAAGGGAAACGTCTCTACTAAAGAGGAATGTGATGTAGTTATACTAATTAGCTGACTAGCTTCACTTTAGTTGCCAGTCCTAATGACTGTAAAAACTGAATGGTCATCCAAGTCATATCGAATTCCCACCATCTCATGCCATGACGGGCAGAGTATTGATAAGCATGGTGATTATTGTGCCAACCTTCGCCATAAGTGACAAGGGCAACCCACCAGCAATTGGTTGATTGATCTTCGGTGTCATAAGTCCGATAACCAAACTTATGAGTGGCACTATTAACAAACCAAGTACAGTGATAAACTGCAACTAAACGAACGAAAACGCCCCAAACCAGGAAAGACCATCCGCCAATCGCGAATAACAATAAACCTAAAGCGACTTGAAAGAGTAAAAAATATTTATCAATGAATTGATAAACGGGGTCATTAATAATATCTTGAGTGTAGCGAGGAACATCTTCTTGGGCGGGGGCTTTCCAAAATATCCAACTCATATGACTCCACCAAAAACCTTCGGTAGAGTCGTGGGGGTCTCCTGCATGGTCGGAGTAACGGTGATGAATGCGATGCAAACCCACCCAGTCAATTACACTCCCCTGGGCCGAAAGAGATCCACAGAATACAAAGAAATATTCTAACCATTTTGGGGTTTGGAAACTACGATGAGTGACTAAGCGATGCCATCCGAGTGTAATTCCTAAGCCACCTGTAACCCAGTGAAGGAAAACCGCCACTCCAATAGCGGCCCAACTAAAGTTGGATGGAAGTAAGGCAAACAGTGCCCCAAGATGGACAATAACGAGACTAATGATGTGTGCCCAATGAATTTCTGACTGGGTTTTGATTGATGTTGATTGTGCCATTCTTTACAATATTGACTACAACTATGCCAAAAGTTAAAGGAGTGATTGAATCACTACTATGATGGAACTTCTCAAATCTTTTTAATCAGGGAGATTGAATGTTATAAGGAGTCCTTAAACCCAATCAATAACCCATGCCAAAAAGATCAATTTTTTTAGTAAACCCTAATTGATTAAATTAGGAACAAGCCTTTTTTGAGTCCCTGGTTTTAATTGAAATCAAGAGGGTTAATAACAGGTGAGATTACAGATCGAATTCAGGGAAATAGGCTTTGGTTAAACACTTCTACCTGTTTAAATTAAATTGAATGGTAACTTTAGTTTCATTCAAGTTTTACCCAAACTGTAAATCTTAATTTTAAGATAAATCTACAATTTTTTCAAGGAAAATACCCTGAATTATAGATTGCTTTGTCCCTATTCAATTGAAGCAGAAACAGAATTTAATCAAAGTCTTTAATTATGCATTAAATGCTTAAAATAAAAACTAAAATCAGCTTTTAATTTCAAAACAATCATTTCTTAAACCTTGAGTCTTCACTCAATTTAACCTCTTAAAAAAAGATTGATTTTTTCCCACTCCAATTGACGTTAATGCGTTCTAAGAACCCTGTATCTAATTTATTGAGAGACTAACTTGACTTGACGGGCTAAACCAATCGCTTGTAAAAAGCGAATCGTGATCCAGGTGATATCAAATTCCCACCATTTCATCCCATGACGGGCAGAATATTGATAGGCATGATGGTTATTGTGCCAACCTTCACCATAAGTGATCACGGCAACCCACCAACAATTGGTTGAGTCATCTCCTGAATCTTCATAGGTTCGGTAGCCAAACTTATGAGTCGCGCTATTGACAAACCAAGTGCAGTGAAACATGGTCACTAACCGGACAAAAATGCCCCAGACGACGAAAGGCCATCCTCCAATTAAGAAAAGTAACCCACCCAAGACAAATTGAATCGGGATGAAGTAAGATTGAAAAAATCGATAGACTGGATCGTCGGCAATATCTTTGGTGTAACGAGGAACATCAGCACGAGCCGGGATGTGATAAAGCATCCAAGCCATATGACTCCACCAAAAGCCTTTATGAGAGTCATGGGGATCAAGATCTGTATCTGAATGGAGATGATGAATTCGATGCATCCCAATCCAATCGATGGGGCCACCTTGACACGCTAAAGTACCACAAAAGATAAAAAAGTACTCTAACCATTTAGGCGTTTGAAAACTTCGGTGAGCCACTAAGCGGTGGAATCCTAAAGTAATACCTAAGCCTCCTGTGAGCCAATGAAGAAAAACAGCTAAGCCAACGGCTGTCCAACTAAAATTGCTGGGAAGTAATGCGAATAAGGCTCCAATATGTAAAAAAGCCATGAAGCCAATCGTTGCCCAACTGGGACTTAGTTGTTTTGAGGTTGCAATCGTCATGAATAACGTTTAGTTGCTATGCGTTCTGGCTTGATTTGCGTCATAATGATTTACCGCCCCCACATGAAAGCGAGTCCGGCAATGAACAATAGCATTCAACTGCTAAATGATGCAAAACAAACACTATTTTCGATTTTTTCTGGAATTGACACTCAGGTCAAGCAAAATCTTGAAAGAGTTTTGCACTCATTCCGGAATCATCGTGTGGGAACCCAGCATTTTACAGGCGTTACAGGCTACGGACATGATGATCTCGGTCGTCAAACCTTAGATCGAGTTTTTGCCGCAGTCATGGGCGCAGAAGCTGCTGCTGTACGAGTCCAGTTTGTTTCTGGAGCTCATGCGATCGCTTGTGCCTTATTTGGCGTTCTGCGTCCGGGAGACGAACTGTTATCCGTTGCAGGCGCACCTTATGACACCTTGGAAGAGGTCATTGGTTTACGCGGGCAAGGTCAAGGTTCCCTCATAGAGTATGACACTAAATACCGTCAGTTGTCTTTAACGAGTGAGGGAAAAATTGATTGGGCAGGATTGAGTGGTGCGATTCAACCTCAAACTCGGGTGGTGTTGATTCAGCGATCTTGCGGCTATTGCTGGCGTTCAAGCTTATCAGTTGCAGAAATAGAACGGATTGTTGATCTTGTCAAGCAACAAAATCCAGATACGGTTTGTTTGGTGGATAACTGTTATGGGGAGTTTGTCGAAACCCTAGAACCCCCGGCAGTCGGAGCGGATTTAATTGCCGGGTCACTGATTAAGAACCCCGGAGGCACTATTGCAGTAGCGGGGGGTTATATTGCGGGAAAAGCCGATTTAGTCGAAGCCGCAACCTGTCGGTTAACGGCCCCTGGAATTGGCAGTAGTGGTGGGGCGACGTTTGATCAAAATCGTTTACTCTTCCAAGGGTTATTTTTAGCGCCACAGATGGTGGGAGAGGCTCTCAAAGGCAATCATTTAACGGCTTATGTGTTTGATCGGTTGGGATACCGAGTGAATCCTTTACCCACTGCACCCCGGCGGGATGTGATTCAAGGGATTGAATTGGGGTCAGCGGCAAAGTTAATGGCTTTCTGTCGTGCCATTCAACAGTATTCGCCGGTGGGTTCCTACTTAGATCCTGTACCGGCTGCGATGCCCGGGTATGAGAGTCAATTGGTGATGGCTGGGGGCACATTTATTGATGGCAGTACCTCCGAATTGTCAGCAGATGGGCCTTTGAGAGAGCCTTACATTGTATTCTGCCAGGGGGGAACCCATTTAACTCATGTAGAATTGGCGCTGGAAGCTGCGATCTCGGCTTTAGATCATTGCGATTAGTTTCAGCAGATGAAAGATTAATCGATTAACACTACCTTTTGAGCGATCTGACGGCTCAAATTTTATCAACTCTTCAAATAAATCCTGGAAATTATCGGCTCAAGCTTGTTAAAATCAGGATAAAATAGGTAAAGGATGGACTTCTACCAAAGGGTGATTCATCCGTTCACTATCTATCTCGCTCTATTAGTTCAGGGTAGGGAAAATTTATACGCAATAGAGTCAGTTATGACAATGCTTGGGCCTAGTTAATCCGGTGAGTACCCTTCTTTTCTGAGCGCGAAAGGCGGTCAACGCAGACACCGGAGTTTAACTCCGGTGTACCGTTGACTTTATTGTTAAACCTTTGAAAGCTGATTTTTTTCATCGACGGCTTTTCCCAAAAATTACAGGCTGCAACCGCAGACGAGCCAGAGAATTGAGAGGGTCGATCCCGATCGCTTAGCTGAAATCGTCATCATTAGAACGCCATGCTGTTTAATCTCTTCGTCTATTTTGATGTCAATGGTTTAGTAGAATGCTAAAGGAATCCTTGTTAATTACAGTTGCTAAACATCAACGCTCGTCTAAACTGGGTAATGAAGTCTTAATTCTTAACTTGAAATCTGAAGAATATTTCGGACTAGAATGGGTCGGGGCTGCTATCTGGCAATTAATTTCTCAACCCCGAACGATTCAAGAAATTCGTTCTATTATTCTGTCTCGATATCAAGTTGAACCTCAACAGTTTGAACGGGATTTAATTACATTTATTCATCAATTAAGAGCGAATGGCCTGATTTTACTGATTACAGATGAATCCTTAATTTCTCGATTGCTTTATGTTGTCACTTTATTCAATCGTTGGGTTGGACAAAGTTACAGTCGAATTAGTAAAAATATTAAACAACATACTCCCCAGCTTCCTCGGTTTTTTACTAAGCTTCCCTATCAAACTCCTGTCTTAAGAAATTGGGGATCGAATAAGGGATTTTGGTATATTTAAACCGATTGATTTTAGCGGAAACAGGGGATAGAAAGAGACGTTTTGTAGCCCGTCTCTCAATTGATGATAAAATGATCGGTTTGTGTGTTTAAATCCCTGATTATGTTCCCTTTGACTGAGGATTGATTCCAGGGGGATTAGGGAGCATCCGAAAGCCATGAGCTTTAGGTCTTCCGAGTCCATCGGTGAGGCTGTAGCTGGTCGCTAATAAACTAAACCAAAGACTGGGAAAACGAGGTTCTAGCCAAGGCTGAATCCAGCGGGCAAAGCTAGGAATCCAAGCGAATAATTGGCTAATAAAGGCGAGAAAGGTATAGTTAAAGTAACTGAGCATCCATCGCCCCATTTCATTTAATGTGACAAAATCAAGAATCCAGATCAATAATTTTGGGTTGATTCGGGCGGCTTTTAATGCTAAGCGAGTGAACATTCCCCAAGGGGTTCGATCTTTAATAAATGTATCGGCAACTTCTGGGGGTTCTGTTGCTAAAATACCAAAAAAGGTATTTAAAATAGAATTAACTTTTTGGGGGGGTAAATGTTTGCCTGTGGGAACCATCATTCCTTTGGAAAATAACCAAGTGACTGAAACATTACTTTGATAAGCCCGAATTTGATTAAGATGTTTTGTCGTTAATAAGTCATACTTTAAAGCCGTATTTAATAAATCGGTTAACCGGGAAAGATTCCGAACTAATGAACCAAAACCCGTAAACACTAACGGGGATTGTAATGAAGCCGCATCTCCAATGGCAATTAAGCGATCGTAAGCCACTTTGCGATCGCCACTTTTTAGACTAAAGTGTCCGGGAATATAACCAAAGGTTGCCTTTTTCCAAACCAATTTATCTAGATCGCAGCGGCGATATTCTGGTAAAATGCTAAAGAAATCCTCATACATTTCCAGCAAAGAACCGGGATTTAAGGGATTAATTTGATGGTAATGAAACAAATAAAATGTTAACTCATTTCCTGCCCCCGGAAATAACTCCCAAATCAGTTGTCGTCCCCGAGAAATGTCTCCGTGACTATTGAGTACATCACCATATTGGGAATCCCAAACCCCCGGTTCAAAACCGCCATCAATCACCGCCCCCACTGTTGGACAAACACTATCAAATGCCCGTCCCCCGTTTAATTGCCAAGCAATAGGGGAAGCAGTCCCCATCGCGTCAATTAATAATCTGCCTGTAGCGATGCGTTGGGTTTGACTGGGTAAATGAACACTTTCAATCTGAATTTGAGTCGGACTGACATCGGCTTGAATAAACTCCGTTTCATCCCAAATTTCGCCTTGGGCTTGCCGTAATTTTTTACCACACAATTCCAGCAATTTTTCGGAATCCAATGCTATATTTAAGACCGTCGGAGTATGTAATATTGGCGCTTGGGCAACAGTAGGGTTATAAGCATCAAAAAACTTATTAAATCCGTCTTTATATTCACAGGCAATCATCTGTTCAATTTCGGTTGCTGTAAATAACCCTAAATCAATTACACTTTGTAATTCACTGCGGGAAATATTCCACTCCCGGTTCATTCGTCCAAAAGGTAAGCGTTCTAACAATAAAACTCGATATCCTAACCGGGCCATGACTGCCGCGTGTAATACCCCAAGTGCGCCGCCAACATAGATTAAATCATAAGTGGGTTGAGCCGGATTTTGCGGCTTGGAGGTATGAATGACTTGCTTTGGTTGTTTGGGATGACGGACCCCTTCTCGCCAGCGTTTTTCCCACCAATACACCCGCTTCAGGTCAAATTCTCCATTGGGCATTTTTTGGAAATATTTCACCGTTTTGGGATACTGTGCAGCTAATCCCTCGAAAATGGATTGTTGGGACAAATCAATCTCTGGTGGTTCGGGATATTCATAGGGAAATTGCTGCCGGAGTGCTGTTTCTAAGCGTTTGAGAAAAATCCGTTCTTCCATCTGGGGTAGATGGCCAGTACGAAATACTTTTAGATAAGTTGTACGCTGTAGTGACCAAACAAAGGTTAACAGTTCGTTATCTGCTGAGTCGGACTGTTCAGTTGCAGAAAAAATCAGGCGAAACCCATCTGGGGCGATCGCTTTTTCTGCTATTCCCGGTTCAAATTTCTCTTGCAACCA
Organism: uncultured Lyngbya sp.; assembly: GCA_964401105.1. Classification (GTDB taxonomy): domain Bacteria; phylum Cyanobacteriota; class Cyanobacteriia; order Cyanobacteriales; family Microcoleaceae; genus JAAURB01. The sequence goes on from CAYNXM010000058.1 coordinate 17,442, forward strand.
GGTACGAACACGTTGGGTATCTGGTGTGGGGACTTCTAAATAAAGAATTTCCTTGATGGTCATAGTTCAGTCAGGTTGTACCTTAGTTGCATCTTCTCACAACACGCCTAAAAACAGCATAAATGACAACCGACCTGTTCGGTAATTTATGTAATATAGATCTACAACCATTGCACTCCATTTGATGATGGCAGATACTCACAACATTCCTCAACTGGTTCAACAACAACGACAATTTTTTGCGACGGGTCAAACGCGAGATCTCGGCTTCCGGCGGCAACAACTACAGCGGCTGAAGCAGATGATGATTGAAAACCGCCGATCTATTCTTGATGCTGTCAAAGCCGATCTGAGGCGACCTGAATTAGAGGCTAACTTTGAAATGGCCTCTCTGACAGAAGTTAATTATGCCATTAAACAGCTCAAATCTTGGGCCAAACCCAAAAAAGTTCCTGTTTCTTTAGCCCAGTTTCCGGCATCGGCACAAGTGTATCCGGAACCCTTAGGAGTGGTGTTAATTCTTGGGCCTTGGAATTATCCCTTTCAGTTAATCATTACGCCGTTAGTAGGAGCGATCGCAGCGGGAAATTGCGCTATTATTAAGCCTTCAGAAGTGGCGGTTGAGACGGCTAAAGTAATTACACATTTAATCCAAAACACCTTTGACCCGGCTTATATTGCAGCGGTGACAGGGGAAGTAGAAACGGCCCAAATTTTACTGGGTCAAAAGTTCGATCATATCTTTTTTACAGGTGGCACGAAAGTAGGTCAAATTGTGATGGAAGCTGCGGCGAAACATCTGACTCCTGTCACTTTAGAATTAGGGGGGAAAAGTCCCTGTATTGTGGATCATGAAGTTGATATCAACTTAGCGGCGAAGCGGATTGTTTGGGGAAAATTTATTAATGCGGGACAAACTTGTGTTGCACCGGATTACTTATTGGTTCACCAGTCGATAAAATCAGAATTGTTAACTGAAATTCAAAAAAATCTGCAAGAGTTTTATGGTGATAATCCTCAAAATAGTCTAGATTTTGCCAGAATTATCAATTTGAAACAATGGCAACGACTGACTCAGCTTTTAGATAAAGAAAAGATTATCATTGGGGGTGAAACAAACTCAGAAGAAAAATATATTGCCCCCACCGTGATTGATCGAGTTTCTTGGGAAGATCCGGTGATGCAAGATGAGATTTTTGGGCCGATTTTACCAGTTTTAGAATATCAGAATTTAGATGCCGCCATCGCACAAATTAATACCCGTCCGAAACCGTTAGCGTTATATTTTTTCTCCACCAATTCAGCCAAACAGCAGCAGATTTTGCAAAGAACTTCTTCGGGTGGGATTGTTTTTAATGACACCGTTTTACAGTTTTGCAGTAAATATTTGCCTTTTGGTGGTGTTGGCAATAGTGGCATAGGTTCCTATCATGGAAAAGCTAGCTTTGATACTTTTTCTCATCACAAAAGTGTATTAAAAAGATCATTCTGGTTCAATTTTCCATTTCGTTATCCTCCTTATCTTAAAAAGCTAAAGTTAATGAATTTTATTTTAAGCCGGTAATCTGTAATGTATATAGATTTTATACAGATAATAACTTAGGTTTTACTTTGAATGAGCAAGGGAAATTTGAGGATGCGATCGCTGCTTATAAAAAGGCGATGGAACTTAATCCTGAATCTACAGATGCTCACTACAACCTAGGTCTTATTCTGAGAAAGCAAGGTAAACTAGAAGAGGCGATCGCTCATTATAAAACAGTGATTTAACTTAATCCTAAAGATGCACAGGTTTATTATAGCATGGGTCTGGCTTTGAGAGAACAAGACAAGTTAGATGAAGCTGTTACTATTTTTGAAAAAGCAATTGAACTAGACCCGAATTGGCAAGATCCAATTGAGAATAAATGGGAAATAGAACAGTTAATTCAGCAAAGCCAGTGATTTAATTGTTCTTAACTGCCGATTGATTCAGGTAAATTATTCTAGTTAATCTCTTGTTTCTTAAAACATAGAAAGCCGACGGCGATAAAATAAAAGAGTTAGAGTAAAACTGATTAATTGTACTAAAACAATACTCGGCCCGGATGGTAAATTCCAAATCCCAGAAATTATCATTCCTAACACACTACTTACTGCTCCGAAAGTTGCTGCTACTATGAGAAATGGAACAAATTCATCACAAATTAATTGAGCCGTTGCTGCTGGAATGACGAGGAAAGCATTAACAAGTAAAATGCCAACGGAGCGAATGGTTAAGGCAATCATTAAGGATAATAAAATAATAAATCCATAGCGATATGGATTAACTAGAATTCCCTGAGTTTTGGCTAATTCTGGATTAAATGTTAGTAGGATTTGTTGGGGCAGAGTCCAGATGATGCTAACAATAATGATGATTAATAATACAGTCAGGAGAATCAAATCTAAATTACTAATTGTTAAAATATCTCCAAATAAAATAGATAGCAAATTCCCACGATAACCTTGTATTAGAGTAAAACCAATCATTCCCAAGGCAATAGAACCTGCTACCATAATTCCTAAAATGGTATCGCTGCCTAAATTAGTCCGATCAATGAGATAAAGAATTGCCACACCTGTTATCATAAGAAATCCAACTAAACAGAGGGTTGTAGGCAGTTGAAATAAGGCACTCATAACCACTGGAATTAAGGCAACATGACTGAGAGTATTACCCAACATTGAGAGTTTTCTCAGGACAATAAATCCTCCCAGTAATCCCCCAATAATCCCTAGTAAAATACCTCCTAAAATCGCCCGCTGCATAAAGGGGAAACTGAATAATTCTATCCATTCAAAGCTTTCTATCATTGTCAAATTTAACAAGAATGAAAGTAACGAGTTAAGCTAGACCCATACACGGCTTCTAAGTTCTTAGAAGATAAGGTTTGACTGGGTTCTCCCTGACAACAAATATGACGATTTAAACATAAAACGCGATCGCAATGACGACTAACCATATCCAGATCGTGAGAGATTTGTAAGATGGCAAAGCCTTGATCTTGCTGTAAATTTTTCAGTAATTCAGCAAATTCAGCTTCTCCTTTTGCATCAACTTCTGCCATGGCTTCATCTAAGATTAAAAGCTGACGTGGTACCACTAAACAATAAGCCAATAAAACCCGTTTTAGTTCGCCACCACTTAATGTACCAATGGGTTGCTTGGCAAGATGTTCTAAATGGACTTTAACTAATGCAGACTGGACTGCAATTTGTCGTTTTCTTTTCCTAAAAAACAATGATTGAGGTAAAGCTAAACTCACTAATTCTCCAACGGTAATGGGGAAATTACGATCAAAGTTAAGTTTCTGGGGAATATAACCCAACGCCTGACATCTTCTACCGAGTTGATTAATACTGCGTCCTAAAAATTGAACCTCACCAGATTGAATGGGAATTAAGCCTAAAATCGCTTGAATTAAAGTACTTTTTCCGGCTCCATTTGGCCCAATAATTGCTGTATTAGAACCGGGAAAAATATTGAAAGAAACCCGATTTACAGCAATATGTTTTCCTCGCAAAACTGTTAGATTTTGTACCTCTAAAATAGGATGTTCTTGCCAGATATTTAAGTCTTTCATTGATTAACCTCAACCCAGGTATTCCAATATTTTTCTATTGCTGTAGCGTTATATGATAATGATTATCACTTTTTTCGACAGACTGCGATCGCTATTCCGGCTGACGGGATGAGTATATCGACCCCGATTGCTGATTATAGCATTGCCAGAACTTAAGTATACCCTAAAATCAAGATAAAATTGCAAGCGCTATCTAAAAAAATGATAATCATTCCAACAAAAATCTGTGAGTGAAACCGTCACCAACAACAGGCTGCCAGAGATTGAGTTGTAGACGAGGCGATCGATGACTAGAGAGTGTATAATTTTTGAGGCAGGAAATAGTTTAAGAATGACTAATTTCTTTATAGCGAATCCTTGGTAATAGATTCAACTCTAAATCTCAAATCCTTCAGTAAAGCTGACTTCATTTAAAACCACTTTAACAGTAAAGCTATCCCCTAATCCTTTAGTAAAAAACAACTCAATAATTTCAGTTTTCTGCTTTGGTTCAGCTTCTACTTCCGTCATCACTTCTCCCATTTCATCTAATAAGATTAGTTTTAAGTTATCCGGTAAATTATCTTGATCACTAACAGGACAGACTTCTACTGAAATATTAAACTTAGGAGAATCTGTCGGAGTTAATCCTATTACTAAAACAATTGGCTCTAGCTGCCTTTCTGAACTGAATTCTAATAACTGACCTCTTTTAATTGGCTGAAACATTTCTACTGCCTTTGATGTAGAAAAATCAGGATCTATAAAAGCCGGATTAACAGTAGTTTGAGGAAAATTAAACAGTTCTTCTAAAGCTTGCCAATAGATTTTAAACTCTCCTTTCAGCCAAGTTCTAAGTTGAGTCATTTTAGTCATCTGTTCTCCAATTAATCACTGAATTACACTCGGATTGAGATCGTGAGTATATGGTCTTTAAAGGCAATCGGCAATACAGAATCACGCAACGCGGAGCCAACGGCAATCGGCAAATCTCCTAACCATAGAACGTAGTGCTATAGTATTAAATCTCTTCAACTCATGCAGTTGTTTTTTTAAAGCTGCACTATCAATAAAAAGGCTGAGGCATTTAACTTCAGAAGTTGACTGTACGCCTCAGCTATTGAATGTAAATAAGATTCTAGAAAAATCAGACTTGACTTTTCTCAGAGTTTCAGATTTCAACCTTATTGTTTCGGATTAACAATATATTCAGAAGGCATTTGATCCACTTTCCCCGCTTGAACTAATGCCTGATAAATCATGGCAGATATTTCAGCCCGGGTTACAGGTGCATTGGGGTTCAAGGTATTCGTATTGGGATAACTGACCACTAAACCGGCTTCAGTTGCCGCAGCGACTTTCTCAACGGCCCATGCAGGAATTTGATCCGCGTCCTGATAAATCTTTAAGATTTCTTCAGGATCCCCACTCGGTTTAACATCTAAACCACTGACCAAAGCCACTAACGCCTCAGTGCGGCTCATCGGCTTTTCAGGACGAAAAACATCTCCAGGGTAACCGGATAAGAAACCTGTTTTGGTGGTCGAGTCAATCGCCGTTTCAGCCCAAAAGCTTTGACCCACATCCTCAAAGTTCAGTGGTTTTTTTCGTTCAGCTTCAACAAATCCCAAAGAATCCTCAATTTGAGCAGCTACAGCGGCTCGACTCATGGTTTCTTCCGGTTTGAATGTACCATCTTCATAACCTGTGATGATATCTTGCTGAGCAAAATACTGAATATAATCTTTTGCCCAAAAATCATCTGGAACATCAGAGAATTCCGCCGAAGCAGCAGCAGGGGTTTCTGTATCAGACGACTTAGAACCAAACCCTGGAATGGGAATAATCCCAAAACTGGGTTTATCTGGTTTTTTCGCAGTCGCCTGTTCTTCCGACCCAGGTGAAGCGGTCTCTTCAGCCTGTTCCGTCTCCGCCTCAGGAGAAGCAGTGGTTGCGACTGTGGGGTCTTCGGAGGTTTCCGGTTGAGCAGCAGTCGGGGTTTCTTCCGCCTCCCCATCCGCCTCAGCCTCAGGAGTTGCAGTGGTTGCGACTGTGGGGTCTTCGGAGGTTTCCGGTTGAGCAGCAGTCGGGGTTTCTTCCGCCTCCGCCTCAGGAGAAGCAGTGGTTGCGACTGTGGGGTCTTCGGAGGTTTCCGCTTCAGAAGCCGCTGGGGTTTCTTCTGCCTCAGCCTCAGGAGAAGCAGTGGTTGCGACTGTGGGGTCTTCGGAGGTTTCCGCTTCAGAAGCCGCTGGGGTTTCTTCCGCCTCCGCATCCGCCTCAGTCTCAGGAGTTGCTACAGTGGCTGCTGTCGGGTCTTCGGAGGTGGCTGCTGGAGTTTTCTTCTCATCAGTTTTACCCCCTAAACCCAGAATAGGAATACCAAAACGGGGTTTGCGAGATTGATCGGTTGTGGTATCTGCGGGTTCGTCGGTATCTCCCGGTGTTTCAGCCTCAGTCTCAGAGGTTTCAGCCTCAGTCTCAGGAGTTTGGGATTCCTCTGTCGGGGCGACAGCGGGTTCTTCTGTTGTCTCTTCAGTTGTACCCTCAGTTGTCCCTTCAGTTACACCTTCTTCTGTTTCAGCCGCTGGGGTTTCGGTTGCTTCAGAATCTAATGGTGTTTCAGCCTCTACAGGAACTTCAGTTGCTTCTTCTGCACTGGGAGTCTGAGGGGCTGTTTGAGTCGATGGTGTATTTCCAAATAACATTCTCCAGCGCCAGGCTTGCCAGGCACGGCGAGTGGCAGCAGAGGAGTTAGATGAAAATCGGCTTGAATTGGAGGTAGCCGAAGCAATGCTTTCTTCAGAACCGTTCGATGGCACAAAACTATCCAATAAAGATGGATCTTTCAGTGCTTTAGACAATTGAAGGGGATCTTCTCCTACCTGGGTTGAAGATGAGGATCGGCTAAAACGCAAACCACCAGGGCGGTCTGTGTCGCCGAGAACCCAGAAGAAAATCCCCCCCATTGCCAATAGGGCAACCAACACAGCGATCCATTCATCTCGATTACGAGAGGGATCCGGGGGTGATGGATTCGGGGGAGGTGGTAAATTGGGTGAATTTGGAATAGATGAATGTGACATAGTAGTTGATCATATCAACATTAAAATCCAGATTAACTGCTAACCCCCCACCTGACAATCTATACGTGGGGATAGGGGTGTGTCTTAATAGTAATAGCCCTGTCGAACAGGGCTACATTCAGGCATTCTATGACGGAAAATGTTTGGGCGCGCGCCCAACCTGTCATTGGATCTGCGTGTCGGGTCAGACTGCTGTTTCTGCGATCAATCCGATTAAGAACCTTCTTCGATCACCGCCAGTGGCCGAGGAACCAATTGAGCATTGAGAATAGAAATGGCCTGACTATAGTAAGGATCTTGAGTCGTACCGACTAACTGAGGATCGCTGGAGAGCTGTTTCTTTTGCGCCTCAGTCAACTTAATCGGCACATCTGGGGTTACTCCTGTACTGCTAATATCGGTGCCGTTAGGGGTGTAATAGTGGGCGATGGTGACGGCAATGCCAGACCCATCTGAAAGAGAGAAGACAGATTGAACCAGGGCCTTACCAAAGGTGCGATCGCCCATAATTACGGCCCGTTTATTATCTTTCAAGGCCCCAGCCACAATTTCACTGGCACTGGCAGAGTTTTTATCCACCAAAACTACAGTGGGTAAATCTGTTAATGCGGTACGATTCGCCCGGACTTCTTGGCGATCGCCGACGCGGTCAATGGTACTGACAATGGCACCTGCATCCATCCACATCCGAGCAATCTCAATACTACTGCGTAATAACCCCCCCGGATTACCTCGTAAGTCTAACACTAAGCCATCGGCCTGCTGTTGTTGGAGTTCTTCAATCGCTTCCAGCATCTGTTCGGAGGCATGAGAATTAAACTCTCGTAATTGAATATATCCAATTTGACGATTTCCTTCTTGATTGAGGCGATAACGAACGGCTTCTAACTCAATCCGGGCGCGGGTTAGGGTTACCTCAAAGTCTTCTACGCGATCGCGACGAATTCGTAAGGTAATGTCAGTCCCGACAGTCCCCCGTATTTTTTCGGCTGCTTTTTCAACACTCAAACCTGTGGTGGAATTGCCATCAATTTCAAGAATTTGATCTCCGGCTTGAATCCCAGCTGCCATCGCTGGAGAATTTTTAATCGGTGAGACAACAGTCAGAGTTTTAGACTCTTGATCCATTTTTAGCTGCATCCCTACCCCAGAGAGTTCTCCAGCGGTTTGATTGGTGAGGCGTTCATACTGTTTCGGATCCATGAAACGGGTGTAAGGATCTTCCAGAGATTCTAGAGCGTCTCGTAGGGCAGTGTAAGCTTGTTCTGGGGAGGTATATTCCTGGCTGAGTAAATCCTGGCGAATCGCCTGCCAATCCTGTTGATTAAATGTACCATCAACATATTCTCGATTGACAATTTGCCAAGCTTCGTCAACAATAGCTTTCGGACTGGTTTGCAGTGTTGCATTCACGGAGAAATTCAACCCTGGTATCGCCATTGTCGAAAGGGCTGCGATCGCCCCACTGACGAGGGCTGTACGAAATGGAGATAAAGATTTTGCTTTTTGGTTCATCGAGTCATCCTCTGGCTGTCTCCCTCACCTGAGTTCAAGTCGGAGATGATCAGCCGTTCTCATCCTTAGTTGGGTTTACAAGTTGCCCGACTTCATCGGTTTCCCACTTGAACAATTCGGGCTAGTTTCTTCGTGCAAGTGACAATTGTTAGCTTCACACCACAGCGATCCATTTCTGGATCGACCCGGCTAAAGACCCGGTATTTTTATTTGTAATATTAATGCAATTCATCCTCTATTTTATTCCCTCAGCAATTGAAACAAAATTCTGCTCTTTCTGAACAGCATCACAAGTTTGTCACGCTGAAGGACTAAAATTTTGAGAATTAGAGATTGGTTATCCTGGGTGGTTATTCTAAATTGTAAGTTTCTAGACTTTATAGCAAACCCATAAACCAGGCCATTAGAACAACCCCTCACCCACCTAAATCTTAAGCAAGGATTACTGCTTTCTATCATTTGAGGGATTTTTGCAACTTACTACCAGTTTAGCGAGAGATGTAGTCAAAATGACGAGAACAACTGCTAAGATTATTGAAAAACGAAATCCACTCGTCACTTCTATTCCCTTGAGCGTAAACTCTACAAGCCCTGTTTCCCCCCGACAAAAATTACAAATTTTGGCATCCTTACTCTTTCCCCTGGCCGCCTTAGCCGGGGTTATCCTGATTCAGCTATTGGGGCCAGGTTCGCCAAAACTGGGGGCCGATCGTTTATCGGAGACGGACTCGGATGCATTTCTTCGTGCTACAAAAACTCATGAAAAACAACAAGCTTTACAACTGCAACTGCTCAAGATTCTACCAACTTTGGGTTATGATAACTTGATTGCAGACTGGACATTCCTCAATTTTTTACAATATTTTGGGGATGAACCGGCCCGAGAACTGACGGGTTATCAACTCAATGATGACTATTTTGATGTCATTTCTCAACTCGATCCACGCTGGGTAGAGATGTATTTGTTTCTTTCAACTTCAGTCTCATTCTATCAAGCCCAACCGCAAATTGCAGTGGCATTAATGGATCGAGGAACAGCAGCACTCTCTCCTGAAATCAGCCCCACAGCTTGGATTGTATGGCGGTTGAAGGCGATTGATCAGCTTCTACTGTTGGGGGATACCGACGGCGCGATTGAGTCCCTTTATCAGGCGGCTGAGTGGGCGCAGATCGGCGATTATCCAGAGTTGGCAACTCAGTTTCGTCAAGGGGCGGAAGTCTTGCAACAAAATCCTGATAATTTGTTGGTGCGATTGAATGCTTGGTTATCAGTATATTATCAAACGACTGATGAATTAGTCAGGCAACGGGCTACTCAGGAATTGTTAACTTTAGGCGCAAAACAAGAAATCACAGAAGATGGAGAGGTTCAGTTTATCTTACCTCAAAATCCTAAGGAGTTGGAATAATATTTTCGCTAAATTTTACCCCGCGATCAAATTATCAAGAAATTGTAACAATATATATCAATCAGTGTTATCCATCACAACCCTAAAAGATTTTTTGAAATTACATTAACAATAAAACTAATTTATAGTCTAGAATATTCTCGTCGCTTAATCAGATTAAATTAAATATGACTCAAACCCGTTTACCCAATTCACATCGTACTCATTCTAAGATTTCTCCCATAGAACCCATCAAAAAAGTTATACCCATTACTCCTCATCGGTTTCGGATTGAAGACCAAATTGAACAACCGACATTTTATCTGTTTGAAGCTAAAGCAGGTCAAACACTAAATATAAGGGGTGAACATGGAACAATTATAACAAAACTATTCTCCCCCGCAGGTGAGCTTTTATCTCATTTAATAATTCACCCAGACGGGCAGAATCAATGGTCTGGTTCTTTATTAGAATCAGGATTATATCGAGTTCTAGTTGGTCCACATCTGACAAGTACAGGATTTATAATCAAAATTAATTTATCTGATATTTAAATATCCATTTTATCAATAAGAGTGTTGGTGAATGTATTAAAAAATCAGTGAAATGTATGATCTCTATCTTTTGACTGTTGAGAGATGATACTTTTCCTCTCATCCTTGAATTATTAGTGAAAATCTTTTATAACCAATCAAGGAAGCGTATGAGAAGTGGGGGAATTAATCATGGAGTTTAACCATATTCACTTTTACGTCGAAAATGCAGAAACCTCACGTAACTGGTTTATAGAAAAACTGAAATTTGAAGCAGCCGGACAGGTAATTAATCCCCAGACTCAGACAGAAGTGGTAAGAAATGGAGGAGTTTATTTTCTACTTTCTTCTCCTTTATCACGCAAGTCTGAAGTCGCTGAGTATCTCCGTTATCACCCTTCTGGGGTGGTTGATGTTGCATTTCAAGTCGATAACCTAGATGCAATGGTAAATCACATTAAAGCAGAGGGAGGAAAAATCATACAATCGATACAATATCATCGTATGAAATCCGGGTTATTAAAATGGGCGACTATTCTGGGTTGGGGTGGACTACGTCATACATTAGTAGAATTACAAAAACCGATGAAAGGAAAAGGAATTCCAAATATTCCATTTCTAATAGAATATTCTCCTTCTTTAACGGCTTTAGATGGTATCGATCATGTTGTCTTAAATGTGGAAAGTGGAGAATTAAGTTCTGCGATTCAAGCATATCAAAATTATTTTAGATTTGAACCTCAGCAAAGCTTTAATATTCAAACAAAGCGGTCGAGTTTACAGAGTCAAGTCTTAAGTAATCCGGATGGTTCTGTTAAATTTCCTATCAATGAACCGACTTCCATAACTTCTCAAGTGCAGGAATTTTTAGATCATAATCGAGGATCGGGAATTCAACATATTGCCTTGAAAACTAATAATATTATTCACACTGTGACTCAACTGATTCAACAAAAATTACCTTTTTTATCAGTTCCAGAAACTTATTATACTCAATTACAAAAACGAGGAATAAGTCAAAGTCTGATACCCAACTGGGAAAAACTTAAAAAATCCCAGATTTTAATAGACTGGAAAGAGCAAACTCCAGAAGCAATATTACTCCAAATTTTTACTCAGCCTATTTTTGACCAACCGACTTTCTTCTTTGAGTTTATTGAACGA
>CAYNXM010000059.1:0-19755 GCA_964401105.1 uncultured Lyngbya sp.
AAAGTAGCCAGCAATCTAAGCTTAGACTTAGGCTTACTGGGTAGACGGACATTGACATCCGTAGCGAGAGTTAGACTTTGGAGCCTACCTAAGTTTACTCTGTCCGCAGAATCTCAGTGTCTTTAGACCTGAGAGTGTCAAGGAATAAAGATGTGGATATTAAACAGGTGATTATTGCCCATAAAGCCCGAGATCCCCGAAGCAAACGCTGGGCTGAAGAATATGCCCAAGAATTTGAAAGCCGGGGTTGTAGGGTATTAATGGGGCCAAGCGGACCAAAAGATAATCCCTATCCCGTTTTTTTGGCTTCTAGCAATGTTCCGATTGATTTAGCCATTGTTTTAGGGGGAGATGGTACCGCCCTTGCTGCTGCCCGTCATTTAGCCCCGGAAGGCATTCCGATGTTAGCGGCAAATGTGGGGGGACATTTAGGCTTTCTGACGGAGTCTTTTGAAGATGTCGAGGATACAAAAGCAGTGGTTAACCGCCTATTTGAAGATCGCTATGCCGTCCAACAGCGGATGATGGTCCAGGCGGCAACTTTTGAAGGCAACCGCAGAAATTTAACCCCGGAAAGTGATACCTTTTTAGCGTTGAATGAATTTTGTGTCAAACCCGCTTCGGCTTATCGGATGCCGACTTCAATTTTAGAAATGGAAGTGGATGGGGAAGTGGTGGATCAATATCAAGGGGATGGTTTAATTGTCAGTACCCCAACAGGTTCAACTTGTTATAATGCTTCTGCCAGCGGGCCAATTATGCATCCAGGGATGGAAGCTTTAATTGTTGCCCCAATCTGTCCCTTAAGTTTGTCGAGTCGCCCGATTGTGTTACCTTCGGGTTCAGTCGTCAGTGTGTGGCCATTAGCGGATGCGGAACATGAAACCAAGCTTTGGATGGATGGGGTATTAGCAACCTCTGTTTGGCCAGGGCAACGGGTGGATGTCCGGCAAGCCAACTGTCAAGCCCGATTTATTATTTTGCGGGAAAATTATTCTTATTACCAAACCCTGCGAGAAAAATTACAATGGGCAGGGGCAAGAATTCGCTATGTGAACAATCATCGCAATTAATAGACTACTGGTTTCTTGCGATACACTAAAGGACAAACCCTTTGAAGTCCATCATATTTTTAAGCGTTGACTTATGACATCTGTTGCTACTTCTAACCCAGACTCTCCAATGGCTGACCCCAAACGGGGTTTACCAGTGACAATTATTACTGGTTTTCTCGGTAGTGGTAAAACGACCTTATTGAATCATATTTTATCGAACCAAGAAGGGGTAAAAACTGCTGTTTTGGTGAATGAATTTGGTGAAATTGGTATTGATAATGAATTAATTGTCGCCACCGATGAAGATAATACCATGGTGGAACTCAGTAATGGTTGTGTCTGTTGCACGATTAATGAAGATTTAATTAATGCGGTTTATAAAGTATTAGAACGCCCCGAAAAGATTGATTATATGGTGGTTGAAACCACAGGTTTAGCCGATCCGCTGCCTGTGGCGTTAAGCTTTTTAGGCACAGAATTACGGGATATGACCCGCTTAGATTCTATTGTTACTTTGGTCGATTGTGCTAACTTTAGTTTGGATTTATTTAACTCCGAAGCGGCATTAAGTCAGATTCAATATGGCGATATTATTATTCTCAATAAAACCGATTTGGTAGATCAGGCGGATGTTGATAGTTTAGAAGTCCGCATTCGAGATATGAAAGCTGATGCCCGGATTCTCCGCACAACACAATCTAAAGCTTCATTACCCTTAATTTTAAGCGTGGGATTATTTGAATCTGATAAATATTTTCAGGCTGAAGATCATGATGAACATGAACATCATCACCACGACCACGACCATAACCACGACCACGACCATGAACATCATCACCACGACCACGACCATGACCATGAACATGAACATCATCATTCCAACCATTTAGAAAATGATGGATTTACTTCCTTATCCTTTGAAAGTAGTCAACCTTTTTCACTGAGAAAATTTCAATATTTTCTAGATAATCAACTTTCAAGTAATATTTTCCGGGCTAAAGGAATTATGTGGTTTGAGGAAAGTCCGAAACGTCATATTTTCCACTTAAGCGGCAAGCGATTTTCCATTGATGATGATGAATGGAAAGGAGAAAAGAAAAATCAATTGGTATTAATTGGTCAAGATTTAGATCGCGATCAATTGCGATCGCAACTAGAACATTGTCTCTGTTTCCCCTCAGAAAGCCGAGGCAAAGGTTTTGGCAGATAACCCTATAGCTGTCAAACTGGGTTGAAAGCTTGATGTTTCGTCGGCTGAAATGACGCAATCTCGTTAAATTTTCCCAAAGTGACAGCTATAGAGGTAACAAAGGGTTTTGCGATCAAGCCGAGTATCCCATGTAGGGACGTTACATGTAACGTCTCTACCCATAGATTCTCCTTTTTGCTGTCGCTTCGTTGTATAGTAAAATTCTAGGAACGGTTATATGTATTAATAAATCTAAATGATGCAGTTATTCAAACACAGCAGAACCTTTCTGCTACAGCTTATTTTACCCATTTTCTCTGTAATTCTGGCAACCCAACTCTGGGCGACTCCAGCGATCGCCACAGGGGTTTATCAAATGCCAGATTTATCTCCCGGCGATCGCACTTGGATTATAGATGATGGTGATATTCTCAGTCGAGTCACAAAAGGACGGATCAACAACGCCATTTCTAAACTCGCCGACGACACGGGTAATGGCATTCGGTTTGTTACTATTCGCCGCCTAGACTATGGCGAAACGGTTCAAAGCTTTGTGGATCAATTATTTGAAAAATGGTTTCCAACTCCTGAAGCGGGGGCCAATCAAACGGTATTACTGCTAGATATCCTTACCAATAATAGCGCCATTCATACAGGGGAAACAGCCAATACTTTATTATCCAACGAAATTGCTGAAAGTGTTGCAAACGAAACCCTACAAGTCCCCATTCGCGATGGAAATCGTTATAATGAAGCCTTCGTCGATGCCACAGACCGTTTAGTGGCGGTATTATCAGGACAAACAGATCCTGGCGCACCGGAAGTTAAAGAAAATATTCGCGTTGAGGGTACATTTAAGACAGCCGAAGAAACCGACGATCAAACCTCTACAATTGTTGTAGTTGTGATCTTGGTGATTGCAACAGTCGCACCCATGGCAACTTATTTCTATTTCCAACGGTCTTAGAAAAAGTTGTCAGATTGATTAACAATTAAAAGTGCAGTGCATTTTTAATCGATAAAACCCATACCTAAATGCAATTTATTGATCAAGTTGAAATTGAAGTCGAAGGCGGCAAAGGCGGCGATGGCATGGTGGCTTTTCGGCGAGAAAAGTATGTCCCCGCTGGAGGGCCGGCTGGAGGCAATGGCGGCAATGGCGGATCGGTAATCTTAGTCGCTGTCGATCACCTTCAAACCCTGCTTGACTTCAAATATCAGCATTTATTCAAAGCAGAAAATGGTCAACGGGGCGGCCCTAAAAATATGACGGGGGCAATGGGAAAGGATTGGGTGTTAGAAGTTCCCTGTGGCACGGCTGTTTATGATACAGAAACAGCAGAATTGTTAGCGGATTTAGTCTTACCGGGCGATCAATTTTATGCCGCAAAAGGGGGCAAAGGTGGCCTCGGAAATCGTCATTTTCTGAGTAATAAAAATCGCGCCCCAGAGTATGCTTTACCGGGATTAGAAGGAGAACAACGACGCTTAAGGCTGGAGTTAAAGTTAATTGCGGAAGTGGGAATTATTGGTTTACCCAATGCCGGAAAATCTACGTTAATTTCTGCTTTATCCGCCGCTAAACCGAAAGTAGCAGATTATCCGTTTACCACCTTAATTCCCAATTTAGGAGTGGTGCGAAAACCCACTGGAGATGGTACTGTTTTTGCTGATATTCCCGGCTTAATAGAAGGGGCACACGAAGGAGTCGGTTTAGGTTATGATTTTCTCCGTCATATTGAACGAACAAGAGTTTTATTACATTTAATTGATATTACCGATCCTCACCCTATTGAAAATTATTTGACAATCCAAAATGAGTTAGAAGCTTATGGACATGGACTGGCTGAACGTCCCCAAATTGTCGCTTTTAATAAAGTTGATGCAGTTGATACCAATAGTGAAGAGATTCAACAAATTATTACAGAATTGGATCAAATTACTTCAGACTCTGTCTTTCTGATTTCTGCTGTGGCTAAAATTGGACTCGATCAACTGATGCAGGAAGTTTGGCGATACTGAAGCACGCAAGGCGCAGCCAACGCTTGAATCAGGGAAATGAGAACAGTTACAAACGATTTAAATATTTATAAGTAGAAAACTCGCCAATTTAACCAAAAATCAGATAGGATCAATCCTGGGGTAAATTTAAGACCACTGATAGAGATAGGTATCATTATCAGTGTTGAAAGTCTATCCTATGTTAACCTGAATTCACCTCTAAAATTTATACCATTTCTCTGTAATATTGCACTCTCATCAATCACCCCCTGTAGTCCCCCTTGCCAAGGGGGACGGCGACAGCGGGGGGTTAAAACCAACAGAAGAATTGAGGCTAATATTAATCAGGAACTCAGGTTGTCTGAGAAAACCCCAACTTAACATAACAATATTACGATTATTTACACGCCATGAAAATTGCTATCCTATCTCAAGATCCAAATCTTTATTCCACTCGACGACTGCGGGAAGCCGGAGAAGAACGGGGCCATGAAATACAGGTGATTAATTATCTCCGTTGTTTTATGAATATTACCTCCCGCAAACCCCAAGTGATCTATGGCGGCAAACCGTTGGAGGGAATTGATGCCATTATTCCTCGCATTGGTGCATCTCGAACCTTCTATGGAACGGCTGTTGTCCGACAGTTTGAGATGATGGGAGTGTTTCCAGCCAATGAGTCTCAAGCCATTTCTCGCTCACGGGATAAATTGCGCTGTTTACAACTATTAGCCCGAGAAGGGATTGGTTTACCTGTAACCGGTTTTGCCCATTCTACCAAAGATATTGATGGCTTAATTAATGTGGTGGGGGGAGCACCATTAGTGATTAAATTACTCGAAGGCACCCAAGGAATTGGGGTGGTGTTAACGGAAACCTATCAAGCGGCAAAGTCTGTGATTGAAGCGTTTCGAGGCTTAGATGCTAATATTTTAGTTCAGGAATACATTAAGGAAGCTGGCGGATCTGATTTACGCTGTTTTGTCGTCGGAGATCGAGTCATTGCTGCAATGAAACGGCAGGGCGCAGAAGGAGAATTTCGGTCTAATTTGCATCGAGGCGGCAGTGCAGAGGTGGTGAAGCTCACCCCAGAGGAGCGCTCTACGGCTACGCGTGCGGCTAAAGCAATGGGCTTGAAAGTGGCAGGGGTGGATTTACTTCGTTCTAATCATGGCCCTGTGGTGATGGAGGTGAATTCCTCACCGGGACTCGAGGGGATTGAGAAAGCAACTCAAATTGATGTACCAGGGAAAATTATTGAGTTTTTAGAGAAGAATGCAACGAAAGGAAAAGTCCGCGATCGCATTCAAGGTTAAGTCGGTGAAGTCAGTCGCGATCGACGAGATTGACCGATTAATGATATGCTAGGTTGTGAAAATTTGATAATTTCATTAGAAGGCAAATAATCATGCAAGTTAATGATCTAGGATTTGTGGCAACACTGTTATTTGTTTTAGTGCCTGCGGTTTTTCTTTTAATCCTTTATATTCAAACCCGGCAAGGAACCGAATAAAATTAAAAGTCATTCTTTTACGGTTTAAATCCTATAAAAAAGTGCCAGCAATTTCAGTAATTTCCGGCACTTTTTTCAATTTATTCAGTTTTATGACTGACTGGTACGAGCCAATAAGACAGGGCATTCTGCATGGACTCGGACATAATCAGATAACGATCCGCCGATCAGTTTATCTAAATCAACTAAGCTTTTAGCCACTGTGGGGCGACGATCTGGAGATCCTAAAATCAGTAAGTCTGCGTTTAAATCTTCGGCAATTTTACAAATTTCTGGCCCCGGTTTACCCACACCACTGACACAGCGATATTTAATCCCCATACGTTTAGCTTCTGCGGCTGCCGGGGCGAGAATCGGATCGGATTCAGCATTGCTAGAATAATCTTCTGTGCCGCCACCTCGCAAATCTTTGTTGACATGGGCTAGAATCAGTTCCCCTCCCGACAAATTTTGAACCATTGAAATCGCCATTTCAAGGCATTGTTGAGAATCCTCAGATGGATCGATTGCTACCATGATCCGTTTGAGTTTTTTAATGTAAGTGCCATCTTTGACCAACAGCATCGGATGGGAGGTTAACTGAAACACATACTGACTAACTGAGTTTTCAAGAATTGCCCGCAGCCCCTGAAATCCCCGTGATCCCATAATAATCAAGTCAGATTTTTCTTCATCGGCGACTTGACAAACAATATCTTTGGCTTCCCCTTGTTTGAGTCGAGGATTAACTTTACTGGGATCAATTTTTAAAGATTGAACGGCTTTGGCTAAAATTTTTCCTCCTTCTTCCAATTTCTCAGACATTCCGTCTGCGGAGGCTTGAGGGGGAACGACATGAAGGACAGTGACCGAGGCTTGTTGAAAAGGAGGTAAGTCAATCAGCATATTCAACATTTCTTCACACAAACCGCGACCTGCTACTGCAACTAAAATTTTATTGATCATCTGTTGGTCCTAAAATTCAATCCGATTAAAATAGACGTTTGATCGGGTGTCAGTTAAAATCTGACAAAATTATGAAAATGTCTCTTCTATTCAGAATAAGCTGGATATCTGACAGATAATTTGTAGAAATGTAGCGTTTTAAAACAATCTGTAACGTGTCCCCGATGAACCCGTCTCAACCCTCTCCCGTGGCTGCAACCACCATCACCGCCGATGGATGGCTAAATTATCCCGTTCATGCTTTTCCTCACCATACTGACTACGCTGGGGTGGTGTGGCATGGCACCTATATTAACTGGATGGAAGAAGCGCGAGTAGAATGGCTACGTCTGGCTGGACTCCATTACCGGGATTTAGTGGCAGTCGGCTGTGATTTACCGGTGGTTGAATTATCCATCCGCTATCATCAATCCGTCACCATGGGGATGGACATCATGATTCGCTGTCGTCTGGCTTCTCCCCCCAAGGTAAAAATTCAGTGGGAATATAAAATAGAGTCAGTCGATGCTGGGCAGCAGTATGCCACGGCTACAGTTACCTTAGTTCCCGTTAACCAAAAAACAGGTAAAATTATGCGTCGTCTTCCGCCTCAGTTACAAACCCTATTAACTCATGCATCAGTAGCTGATTGTGATTAAGATCTATTAACATAAAGATCAGTCAATATCAATTGAGTCACTAAAAAAATAGATAAAAGCGAGTAATAATTTCATGACAAGTCAGATTATCGTTGAAAAACAAAAGTTAGAAAAACCTCCCTTTGAGATTCATTACCTCGGCGATCGCGTTCTGCGGCAATCTGCTAAACGGGTGTCTCGTGTGGATGATGAAACTCGTAAGTTAGTGCGGGAAATGCTGCAAACCATGTATAGTGCAGATGGGATTGGTTTAGCCGCGCCTCAAGTTGGGGTCCATAAACAAGTGATTGTGATTGACTGTGAACCGGATAATGCAACAACTCCGCCGTTGGTATTAATTAATCCTGCGATCAAAAAATATAGTCCAGAAGTTTCCCCGTTTCAAGAAGGCTGTCTAAGTATTCCTGGGGTTTATATGGATGTGATTCGTCCACAAACGATCGAAGTTTCCTTTAAAGATGAAAATGGTCGTCCTCGCACTATTAAAGCGAATGAATTATTATCCCGCGCTATTCAACATGAAATGGATCACCTGAGTGGAGTTCTTTTTGTAGATCGGGTTGACAATCAATTGGCATTAAATGAAGAACTGGTTAAATATAAGTTTTCCCCCAAAGCGGTACGACATATTAAATAGATAGTCTTAATATTAAAGGAAATAAAAACAATGATCGGTACTCCGAAAAGCGGCTTATTTTTAGGCGGTTCGTGTATTGCGGGAATTGCGGCAGTGGGTTCGGTATTTGAGTTATCTTCAGGAGATCCTCAGTTAGGGGGATTAATCACAACAGTGATTTTAGGATTAAGTATTCCCCTCGGAATCTTTCTATTTTTTGCGGCAATTCGAGAAGCGCAAGCCAATCAATAACTCTATTTTGAAAGGAGTTATTTTAACTGGAGATTATTCCCCGGTTTTCTATACGGGGAATACTACTTCTGGCTTTTAATTCGCCGCTTCAGTTCGTCGCAGGAAAAAGATTGTAATCCCCACAATCAGTAATCCAATTCCCCACAAAAGCGAATCACCTGGCAAAATCTTAAGTAAAAGAGTTGTTAGTCCTGAACTAATCAGTGACCACCCAATTGTGTTTCTATATTTCATCATTTGTCGTTTCTCCTTAAATAAAGATTAGAATATGCAATAATTTTAAATTTTGATATTCTAGGATAGCTTTGAAATCTTTATCGCTGTTTCAAGGTTAACGACTTCAATCAAATATTACCTCCCCCCATAGGCTTAAATAAAGTGAAAAATAGCTAAAATTTTGGGTAATAGTGTATTCCCAGGGCTGTTGAAGTTACTAAAAAAACCGGGTCGGTTAATTGTTCAGATGGATGAAATGTGGTAGAGATGTAGGCTCAAGAGCCAAAAAACAATGAATTGGGCAAGCAAATTGACGCGATTACACGAGAAATTATTAGAGTATATATTGGTACTCACTGTAGCCAATCAGCAAAGCAATTGTGGCGTTCGCGTAGCGGGCGCGTCAGCCGTATCGCTTCCCCTGTTTACCGTTAATGTGCTGTTTGTTACACGGATTTTTGGGAAGCTTATGAACAAGTATTACCTAGTAAGCGTCAACGTGCAGTTGGCAAAGCGAAACAACGCGGTCTTAGGGGTTTCCCCCATGAGCGATTGTTTCAAGAAGAAACGGGTTTAACAAGTTATATTGAAAGATTCAATAACACATTACGTCAAAGAATTTCCCGCTTAGTACGCAAAACTTTATTATTCTCACGCATCTCTCGACAATCATATTGGTGCAATTTGGTATGCACGTTCATCACTATAATGCTAGTTGGTCAACTGAAATCATTACTATGCATGACTACCCAGAAATATTCAGCATTTCTCGTTAAAAAATAAATGTTTTCTGAAACAGTCATTACAGCCAATCAGCCATCTTATCGTTTCCCGATAATAGGTAGTTTCACTCGAAAGGTTGTGCGTCCCGGTTGACTTTCAAAACTAATCTGACCCTGATGTTTCTCAATAATCTTATTGACAATATCTAACCCTAAACCACTTCCTTCTCCAGCGGATTTAGTCGTGAAAAATGGTTGCAATATTTTCTCTTGAATTTCGACAGGAATCCCCGCCCCAGAATCTGTAATTTCTACAACAATATCTCCTCCTTGCTGATGCACCCCGATTTCAATTGTGCCTTTGCCATCCATCGCCTGAATGGCATTATGAATTAAATTTGTCCAGACTTGCACCAATTCATCCGGATAGCAAAGAATCTCCGGAACGCTTTGATAGTTGCGAATAATTTCTACACCCTTCTTGAGATAATTCTGATAGAGTTCTAAGACGGTTTCAATCCCATTGCTGACCAGAGCGGATTGTTTCATTTCACTCTGATCATAACGGGCATAACTCTTAAGAGCAAACACAATTTTAGAAGCCCGTTCAACGGCATTGCTAATATTTTGGCTATTACTATTGAGACGGGCAATATCATAACCAATTTGAATCATTTGTTCGGCTTGAGGGGCTTGTAGCAGCGGTAAATCAGTCTCAATATTGTGATATAATCCTGCTTCTGTTAACAAATGAGCCAATTGTCGGGCATTGTTAATTTCATAGGATTGAAGTTGTTGTGTTAGAGTCTTTTTAATTTTACGTTTTTCTCGAGTACTGAGGTTTTGTTTACTCTTTGTGGCAAATATTAAGAAGTTCAAAAAATCCGCCTGCTGTTGAGAATTCAGTTGAGGCAAAATCTGAAGCAGTTGAGACAAAGCGGCTTCTAGAGCTTTATCTATATTTCCAATAGCAGCACGAATAGCCCCAAGAGGGGTATTAATTTCATGGGCTATCCCCGCCACTAATTGCCCTAAAGCTGCCATTTTTTCCGATTGAATTAATTGAGTTTGAGTTTGTTGCAATTCTTCTAAGGTTTGTTGTATATGTTGATTTTTATCCTGAAGTTGTTGAGTTCTTTGTTCAACTGTATTTTCCAAATTATGACTATAATCTTCTAGGCGACGATAAAGACGGGCATTTTCAATAGAAATCGCTCCCTGAGAAATTAAGAGATTAAGGATTTTGATTCGTTCTTGGGTAAAGGCTTCAGTGGTAAAATTATTTTCCAAGTAAAGAATGCCGATGAGTTGACCTTGGTTGAGAATGGGGGTACAAAATAAACTTTTGGGAGGCTGTTGAAGCAGGTAAGAATCTGCTGCAAAGCTATTGTTTTTTTCCGGATTATTCAGAATTAAGGACTCTTGCGTCCGTATTACAGTATTGAGGATGCTTTTGGGTAAGGTGTTGGTTTGACTCAAGGGAAGGGTCGATAAATCACACTGATTGGCATCACATTGGGCAACAATTTCCCAAGTGCCGGAGTTATTTAACACTAAACTCCCTTGGTCAGCCCCAGCATTTTCTAGGACAATATGCATTAACTTAGAGAGCAAGGTATTGAGTTCGATTTCCTCAGAGAGGGTTTGAGAGGCTTTAATCACAGTTGCCAGGTCAAGAGTATTGGAGGTTCCAGTTGAGGTATTAATGAGGGTTTCCGTGGCTTTTTCAGTCTTTATTTCCCCTGTTTGCTGGAGAATGGGAGCCAGAAGTTGGGGATATTTTTCTTCCAGTTGATTCGTTTTGGCTTTGGCTCCCCAGCGGGCATAACAATAGTAAGCATCAGTTAGATAAGCCCCAGCGATTTTTTCTTTGCCCCAGTCGAGGTAGAATTTAGCCGCCAGTTCGTTAGCAAGGGCTTCTTCTTGGATATATTTGTTTTCTTTAGCCCGTGAAATTGCTGCATCATATAACTCAATGGCTACCGCATTCTGCTGTAATACTTTTGCTGTTTCTGCGGCGACTAAATCCCATTTATGCTGAAAATTAATCTCCGCATTTTTCGCCCATTTTGCCAGTTGATTTTGATTTTTTTCTACTGTCAGGATCAACTGTTTCTGTTGCCGACAGTCCTGCTGTGGATAGAGAGCCAGAAGAGCCAAAGAATAATAGAAAGGATATTGAGTACTGGCTAACAATCCAGCCATTGTCTGTTGATACTCTTGAGCTGAAATAAAATGGTTAACAGCCGTTTGATAATCTTCAAATAAATAACAGAGGGTTCCTTTAATTAAATAAGTTGAAAAAAGCGTTTGGAGATTTTGGCTTTCTTTCAAAGCAGGGATTTGTTGAACCTCATCAAATAATTCTCCTTTCAACTCCATTGTTTGAGGTTTTGCTGCTTTCAGGATTTGTACAAACTGAAGCCAAACCACCGTACCGTAAAATGGAAAATCTTGTTTTTCTTTTTTAATTAAATCGAGATATATTTGAGATTCTTGATTGACTTTATCTAGATATTGACCCGTTAAAAACAGATTAATACAATAGCCCATTGCCGCATAACAAACATATCCGATATTTCCTGAATCTCGATTCAATTGAATGGTTTGTTTCCAAGCTTCTAAAGTTGAGAGGGCGGGTTCTTGCCAGTGACGAATTCCTACATTAAATAGGTGATGTACTTCCCCTGTTATGGTTCGCTCTGGAAACCGATCTAGCACTTTTAAAGCAAGGCAGCCAAATTGATAACCTAAGGGAATATTATCAAGAACAGAACACAAAATCATTCCATAAAAAGCATAGCTATATGCCGCCAGGGAAGAATTACCATTACCAATACAAAGCTTGACCATTGTGAGTGCAATGGATGGAATCAGTTCAGGTTTAGCATTATAAGCAGGAGCAGCAATTTTAATTAAAGTTCTAAGGGCCGCTAGCATTTTTGCATCTGTTATTTCAGGCAAGTTGTAAAGTTCTTCGATGTTAAAATCTTTATCGAATGATTCTGACAACGGAATTTCTAACATCTGTAGAATATTTAATCCTGTCTCTACCGCTTGTTCGAGCTGATTTTCTGCGGTTTGCATTTGTACTTGAAGCTCGTAAGCTTTTAAGCGATCTAGAAGGTTTTGAGCTTGTTCAATAATGATCGCAATCAGCGCTCTGGAACTCTCAAAATCAGTATTAATATATTGAACTTCTGCTAATTCTAGATAAAGACTTAAAGTCAGATTATATTGAGTGTTCCAGCTCGTTTTTTCTAGTAAATTAAGAGCCATTGAAAGATATGTTTCAGCCGCGTCATACGCAGTAGACAGCTTTGCTTTTTCAGCAGCTATTCGGTTCAAACGAGCTAATTGTTCTAGTTGAGCCGAAGCAGATATTAACTTTCGACCTAAGTTGAAATGATTAACAATATCAAAAATTCTATTTTCCCTTTCCTCTGTCGGAATATGAGTGAATAAGAGCTGCCCTATTTTTAGATGAGTTTCTTGTTTCCAATTATCAGGAATTAACCCATAAGCCGCCTGTTGAACGCGGTCATGTAAAAACCGATAGCCTACAGTAACTGTGTTTGCGGCTGTTTCTTTGAGATCGCCTTGAAAGAATTTATATGCATCATTAATCGGTAAAATTAATCCGAATTGTAATGCTTTCCAAAGCTGATGGGCTACTTTCTCCTGAGACTTCTGACACACTACAGTTAATGTCTGTAAATCAAATTGATTACCAATACAAGCGGCTAACTTTAATACTTCTTGAGTCGCCTGGGGTAATTTCTGCAAACGCCGAGCCATAAAGTCCACTACATCATCTGTCAGGGCGGCATCCCTGACTTGAACCAGATCACATTCCCAATACCCTAAAACTCCCCCATTGCTAAGGGAGGATGTAGGAGGGTTAAATTTAATTAACTGATCTTCATATAACCCTTTCAAAAACTGAGTGGTAAAAAACGGATTTCCTTGAGTTTTTTGATACACTAGTTCTGTCAGAGGATCAGCTTTTTCTTCACTACAACTTAGAGTTTCAGCCACTAATTGATTAATATGATAAGTCGATAAGGGTTCTAAGGTAATTGTAGAAATAGCCGCTTTATTTTTCTCTAATTCTGTTAAAGTTAAAATCAAGGGATGAGCCGGATTTACTTCATTATCCCGATAAGCTCCTAATATTAATAAATACCCTGTTTCTACCTCATCCATTAACAACTTGAGTAGATGTAATGAAGCCGAATCTGCCCACTGTAAATCATCCAAAAAGATGACTAAAGGATGAGAGGCAGTTGTGAAAACCCGTACAAACTGACCTAATAATAAATTAAAGCGATTCTGTGCGGCACTGCCCGAGAGTTCGGTTACAGGGGGCTGTTGACCAATAATATTTTCTAATTCTGGAATCACATCAATAATGACTTGTCCCTGAACTCCAATTGCTTCTAAAATTTTGGCTTTCCAACTGGCTAATTCGGTATCGGATTCACTCAGTAATTGCCCCATTAAGTGACGGAAGGCTTGTACAAATGCACTCAAAGGAATATTACGATTAAATTGATCGAATTTCCCTTTAATAAAATAGCCTCGTTGCCGCACAATGGGTTTATGAACTTCATTAATAACAGCCGTTTTGCCAATTCCAGAAAATCCAGCGACTAACATCAGTTCTGTTTTTCCTTCCGCAACGCGATTAAAGGAATCCAGTAAAACTTGAACCTGAAATTCTCGTCCATAGAGTTTTTCAGGAATAATAAAGCGATTGCAAATATCTGCCTGAGCTAATTCAAACGGCTCAATTTTTTCAGTTTCTTGCCATTGAGATAAACAGTGTTCTAAATCTAATTTTAACCCGAAAGCACTTTGATAGCGATCTTCAGCATTTTTCGCCATCAATTTCATCACAATCTCTGCAAGGATATCGGGTATAGGATTTGGGGTATCGGGAAAAGTAGGAAGCTGAGCAAGATGACAATGCACCAATTCTATTGGATCATTACTTTCAAAAGGTAACTGTCCTGTTAATAGTTCAAACAACGTTACACCCAAGGAATAAAAGTCTGTACGATAGTCAATTCCTCGATTCATTCGTCCCGTTTGTTCAGGAGAAATATAGGCTAAGGTTCCTTCTAAAATATTAGGATTGATTAGTTTTTGCTGTTCTTTTGGCAGTAAACTAGAAATACTAAAATCAATCAGTTTAATTTTGCCAGTTTCTGGGTCAATTAAGATATTGGCAGGTTTGATATCTTTATGAATAACCCCCTGTTGGCTTAGATAACTGAGGGTTTCAGCCAGTTGAATTGCAATAGAAATAAATTGAACTAAATCACCCGGAAACTGCTGCCAATAGTCAGACAGAGCTATTAAACCGTTATCCGGCATCACCAAGGCATATCCGTTACTATAACGTTCTAAAGCTAAGGGTTGAACAATATTGGGGTGTTCTAAATGACGGGTGATAATATATTGATTCCGAAACTGAACTAACTCATTAAAATTAGGGTGAGGGTTGCGTAAAACTTTGATAATTACCGGCTGGCGTTCCCTATTGTGTGTGCCACGATAAACCAGAGTACGTGTGCCTTGATAGAGGATTTGGTTGAGATGGTAGTTGCTCAGGGTAGTCATATAAAAATTTGATTGAGAGTTTAAGGGTTTGACTGTGAGATCATCAATATTTGGCTAATTGATTCGCATTTTATGTTTCTATAAACTGGGTTGAGTTAAGTCCGAAACTGACATATTAATTGGTTATTTCACTCGAAATATTATCCATCCGGATTAACTTTCACACACTGATATGCTCCTGATAGTTCTCAATAATCTTTTTGACAATCTGTAACCCTAAACCGCTGCTTTCTCCAGCAGATTTAGCGATAAAAGCGATTGCCAGATTTTCTGTTAAATTTCGATAGGAATCCCCGCCCCTGAGTCTGTAAGATTCACTACAATATCTTGATTGTGCCTTTTCCATCCATCCCTTGAATGGCATTATGAATGACCTTTGTCCAGACTTGCACCCATTCATCCGGATAGCAAAGAATCCCTAGGACGAGTTGAGAGTCGCGAATGATTTATTTCTACACCCTTCTTGAGATAATTATGATACAGTTCCAGTACAATTTCAATGCCGTTGGTAATCTGAGCAGATTGTTTTGTATCACTGTGATTATAACGGGCATCGCTCTTGAGAGCAAATACAATCTTAGAAGCTTGTTCAACGGCGTTGCTAATATTTTAACTATTGCTATTGAAATGAGTAATATCATCACCCATTTGAATCATTTGTACAGCATCAGTTCATTTTGACTGGCTTTTAGTTGCTCAAGGGTATAGGATATTATGACAATAACAAATCACGATTATAAAATTCTTTTATTAACAATATATGATTTATTATATAGTGTCGCAATATTGATTGAGGATATGATAATGCTCTTCAACAGTAATAGACAATAGTAAAAATGTCATAATCTTTATGGGTAGCCCTACAAGTTACAATAGACTAGAAATCGGTTAGACTATAGAAAGATCGACCAACTGAAAGGCTGAGTTATAAAACAGTATGGTATTCAGTCAAAGCAAATAGAATGTAGAGCAATAAAACTTGATTTAACTGAAGTTTATAATTTTTATTATTATGGAAAGATCTGTTATCTTATGTGTGGATGATGAGCTATTTTTGCTAAATAGTTTAGAAGAAACACTCAAAAGAAACTTTGGTAAAGAATATCTGATTGAAGGTGCGACCACAGCTCAAGAAGCCCTAGAGATTTTAGAAGAACTTCATCAGGAAAATATTGATGTTCCTGTAATCATATCAGATCAAGCAATGCCAGATATGAAAGGTGTTGATTTACTCATTAAAGTGCATCAAGAATATCCAAAAATATTAAAAATAATGTTAACAGGGCAAGCCAATGCTCAGGATGTGGGAAAAGCTGTTAATTCTGCAAATCTTTATCGATATATTAGTAAGCCTTGGGAAGAAAATGATTTAGTTTTAACTGTAAAAGAAGCAATGAACAGTTACTTTCAAGAGAAAAAACTAACCGAAACGAATCAGAGTTTACAACAGTTAAATATTTCTTTAGAACAAAAAGTGAGTGAACGAACAGCAGAATTAGAAGCAGCTAGACGAGAAGCAGAATTAGCTAATCAGGTTAAAAGTAATTTTCTGAGTATGATTAGTCATGAGTTACGCACACCATTGAGTGCAATTATTGGATTTAGTCAAATTTTTATGGTCGATCAATCTTTGAATCAAGAACAAATCAAAAATGTAGAAACAATTCATCAAAATGGTGAGCATTTATTGATTTTGATTAATGATATTTTATCAATGTCGAAAATTGAAAAGGGTCGAATTTCTGTGCAAAATCGGCAGTTTGATTTACATCATTTTATGAATACAATTCAAGAGATGATGCATGACAAAGCCAGTCAAAAAAAGATAAAATTCATTTTAGAACCGGATGATGAGCTACCTCAGTATGTGATTGCAGATGATACTAAGCTTCGGCAAGTTCTAATTCATTTAATTGGAAATGGAATTAAATTTACATCATTAGGAGCGGTTACTGTAAAAATATTTATATTACCCAAAAATCAGCCTAACTCTTGTAGAAAAAATTGGAAAAATCAGCAAGATATTTTACTTTATTTTCAAGTGACAGATACAGGAACTGGAATTGACAATAGGCTATTAAACACTTTATTCGATCCTTTTGTACAAACCCGGAAAGGTGAAACCTCAGAAGGAACCGGTTTAGGTTTGCCAATCAGTAATGAATTAGTACAGTTAATGGGAGGAGAAATTTCAGTTAAAACAGAACTTGGAAAAGGCTCAACTTTTGAGTTTGCAATCCCTGTAGAAGTGAGTTTGCCTCTGAATGAATCTTCTGTCTCTCAATCTTGGGATACTGTAATGAGCTTACAATCTCATCAACCTCAATATCGCATTTTAATTCAAGAGTCTTTAATCCATTCTTCAGAAATTATTCAAAAATTACAAGACATAGGATTTGAAGTTAAAGTGGCTTTTGAAGAAGTTGAAGTGAGTCAATTATGGCAGACTTGGCAACCGCATTTAATTTTTGTTCATGCTGAATCGATTCAAGATCAAATCATTAATGCCATCCGTTTTTCTTCTGGCTTTCAGTCTATTCTAATTGCTGTTACTCAAAAAAAGGATCGCTCACATCAAGATACTGTGTCATTGGCTGGATTTAATGATATTTTAGACTATCCTTTTTCAATTGAAAATATATTACAGAAAACGAGTCAACATTTAGGAGTCCGTTATCTCTATTCAGAATCAGACGATACTCAAAATCCTGAATCAGATGAATCAGAACCGTCTGCGTTCTCGGATTTTAACGTTGAAGAATTAGCTGTGATGCCATTGTCATGGGTTCAACAACTTCATGAAGGTACATCTCAATGTAATGAACGTTTACTGTATCCTTTAATCGATCAAATTCCAACTGAGTTAGGAAACCAGGTCAGTCTACTGAAAGAACTGATTCATGAGTTCCGCTATGACCTATTATTAGATATTTCCAATCAGTTATTGGCAATCAAATCTTAAACAGATATCCCGGTAGAGACGTTGCATCGAACATCTCTACACGAGGATAAAACTTAGATGAAAATAAAATCATCTGGGAATATTTCAGTTACCCCTGTGATACCTTCAAACTGAGTCAAAATCCGAGAGTTATTTCCTGTGAGATTGCTACCACCGGAATCATAAATCAGGTAAGTATCACCGCCATCATCATAGAAAAATAACCCACGACTACTTCCGGGAATCAAATCATCGGCAGGAATTTCTGTTGATATTGTCGTTGAGATATTCTCCAAACTTCCGATAAAGTCAGAAACATTAAGAATATCTCCTCCAGATTGACCTAACCCTTCAAAACCCACCACAGTATCAAATAATCCGGTATCAATTTGGACTTGAATAGCCGCAGTAGAATTGGCATTAAAGTTATTCCCTTCACTATCGTCTGCATCCTGATAGCGGAAAATATCGATACTGTTATCGCCGCCAATCATACTATCTGAACCCAGTCCGCCTCGCAGGGTATCGCTTCCTAACCCACTGTCTAAGGTATCGGCACCTTTTCCACCTTCTAAACTATCGTTACCCTCGCCGCCTTCGAGGATATCGTCATCTGCATTCCCTCGCAGGGTATCGTTACCCGCCAACCCCTGCAAGCTGTCATTGCCTGGAAGTCCTTGCAGGTTATCGTCAGACCCTTGACCAATAATATTATCGGCAGCATCTGTGGCATCGGGTAATAACTGAATCGTAACAGTTGCCGTTGTGGTTAATCCTAATACATCACTGACGGTGTAATTAAACGTATCTGTAACTACCTCAGAAGTTGTTCCCAAACGAACATATTCAACCGTATTATTCTGTTGGGTTGCTGTACCCAATTGCGGCGAATCAATCCCAGTTAGGGTCAATTCTGTTTGATTGGGGTCAGTATCATTCGTCAGAGGACTAATAATAACGGGGTCAGCCGTATTAATTAAAATCGGGCCGTCATCGACTGCTATTGGAATCCCGTTAATTTCAATCGTACTGGTGGCAATATTGCTATCATCTAAACCGTCATTTACGATCACTTCAATAGTACGATTTGTGACATCAATCGTGGATGAGGTGTTTTGATAATTCACCTGGTCAATTGCAGTTTGATAATCGGCTAATGAGGCATCTCCAGTTAACTGTAAAACGCCTGTGGTGGGATTATATTCACTGGCTGTAATTCCAGTGGGTAAAGTTCCCATTTCGCTGAGTAATAATTGTTCATCTACACCATTAATCGGGTTGGTTACAGTTAAGGTTGCCGAGGCTAAATTACTATTGTCGAGATCGGTTAACATCACTCCATTACTAATAGAAACTGGATCGTCTCCTTCCGTAAATAAAGTGAGAAAATCGGTTTCGGCAGTAGTATTATTCAGATCCAATTCGGGCGGTGTATTAATGGTTAACAATGCGGTTGCTGTGCCGCTGCCACCACGACCATCATTGGCTGTATAAACAAAACTTGCCGTATCACCTGAAACCAGAGTTTCATCCGGTGTAAATACAACAGATTCATTATTATCACTCAGGCTAACTGTACCATTAACTGCATTTCCTACCTCAATAATAGTCAGAACATCACCATCTGGATCGACATCATTTGCCAGCAGTTCATCGGCTGTAATCGTATGATCAACCGTCGGCTGAATCAACAGATTATCATTTTCCAAAATTGGGGGAGAATTGGGAGTAATATTAATAATAGTAGTGGCAATTTCACTATTACTAATTCCATCATTTGCAACCACTTCAACTTGCCGCGTTGTGGCAGTGAGTTCAGTTGAAGTATTGTTGTAAATAATCTGTCCAATTGCAGTTTCATAATCAGCAACAGGTGCAGAACCACTGAGAACAATCACCCCGGATGTTGGATCAGTTTCTCCCAATGTAATACTATCTGGCAGAGTTCCTGTGACTAATATTCCTTCGGCTTCTCCATCGAGAATATTGGTTAAAGTCAGGGTAACTGATGCAATATTTGTATTATCTTCATCGGTAATACT
>CAYNXM010000060.1:0-4078 GCA_964401105.1 uncultured Lyngbya sp.
AAAGTAGCCAGCAATCTAAGCTTAGACTTAGGCTTACTGGGTAGACGGACATTGACATCCGTAGCGAGAGTTAGACTTTGGAGCCTACCTAAGTTTACTCTGTCCGCAGAATCTCAGTGTCTTTAGACCTGAGAGTGTCAACTAATAATTGAACTAGAGTTTTGACACTCCCTCGGTTAAAACACGAGGGATTCTTCGTTCTATGAGTTAACTTTCTCTGATTGACCGGAATCAATCAAAAAAGAGGTTATCTCTCCAGAAGCGTTCCACTCAGAGAGTGAGGTTCCGGTGTGCCCCACCGTACCTAATCCTTTCTTCAATATGTTCAATGCTGCATTATGGTCACGTTGTAATTCACAGCCACAAACACATTTGTGAGTTCGGGTCGATAACGCTTTTTTAACAGTTCTGCCGCAGCTTGAACATTCTTGTGATGTAAAATGTGGTGCAACAGCAATTGTGATTTTGCCAAACTTTCTACCAAAATACTCTAGCCAACTTCTGAACTGATACCATCCAGCATCATGGATGGACTTGGCTAGTTTATGGTTTTTTACGAGATTTCTAACCTTCAAGTCTATGCGCCAAGGGCGCAGGCTGCGCCAACATAAGCTACCACGTCGTTAGAGTGGATTACGCAACGCGCCAGTCTCTTGGCGTGTTCTATACGTTGCCTACTTATCTTGAGGTCGAGTTTGGCTAATCGTTTTCTTGCTTTTGCTCTATTTTTTGAACCTTTTTGAGTGCGAGAAAACCTTCGATTAAGTTTGGCTCTACGTTTGTGAGCCTTTCTGTAAAATCTAGGATTTTCTACATGGTTACCGTCACTATCGGTGTAGAAATACTCTAAACCAACATCTAAGCCAATAGCACGTCTTGACGGTTCAACTGATTCGCTCACGTCGATTTTGATGCAGAACTGGACATAATATCCGTCTACTCTCTTGACTATCCGTACTCGTTTAATTAACTCGGTTGGATAAAATGCAAGATCATAGCTTCCAATCAGTTTAAGCGTCCCAAACTCTTTAAATTTAATTCGTTTAGGACTTAGCAATTTCCAGCATTGAGTTTTGTACTCAACCGAGCGGGAATGCTTCTTAAATTTTGGATACCCTACAGGTTTAACACCCTTCTTGCAGTTGTCGTAAAACCGAGAAATTGATGACCAAGCTCTCTCAGCAGCAGCTTGACGTGACATTGCATTTAAGTTTTTTGCAAAAGAAAATTGTTGAGCCAATACCTTGGTATATTTGCTCAATTCGTGTTTGCTCACCCCTTTTTTATCCATCCACTGCCTGATGCATTTATTGCGGATAAATTGAGATGTGCGTATTGCTTCGTTAATAGCCTGGTATTGGCTCTCTTTTCCTTTAGCTTTAAACTCAAATACAATCATAGTTATATGCTAGCATACTCAGTATATAACTAGCAACTAAAGTTGCTTGAGTCGCTTTTCCACCCTGCCTTAAAAGAGCAGGGCTATCAAGCTTCCATCAGTTTTCGTATGGATGAAGTCTATATTATTCAGAGAAAAGCTGCCAATCTCAAAAGACTGACAGCGCCGGATATACTCCATTAAATTTGTAGAATCCTAATTAATAGACTCCAGAACAACTGTTTTTGCTCCCCATTTTGCCGGACTTTCTCTAATTTTCCGTGTCCTGCTGTTCAATGGAGGGTAATTGAGGCAGGGCTTGTTGAGTCGTTAGGAGCTGTTGTGAGTCACTGCGATTGTTAGCTGAGTCCCCCTGAAATGGAGATCGTCCCTGAGCTTTCGTCAGTAAGTCAACCGTATCTCCCAAAGCTGTTGTTAAACTATTGCGAGTTTCTTGATGAGTTGCTTTTTCTTGCTCCAAAGACTCATTCAGTTGACGAATGGTTTCCCGAGCCCGATCGCGTTCTAACATAGCGGTTTTTAATTTAGCCTTGAGTACCTCAACATCTTGCAGTTGATCCAGTTCTCGCTGAATCGCAACTTTTGTTAAAATCTCATTTTGTGGAATCGATAACTTCTGTTGCAGTTGTTGAATTTCTGCCTCGAGATCGGCTAAAGTGGCTTGATAACGTTGGGTTTCCTCCCGTCGCTGTTGCGCTTCAGTATTATAAAGCTGTCGCCACTGCTGAGCGCTTTCCAGGGCAGTATCGCGATCGCGCTGTACAGTTGCCAGTTGCTGTTGCAACCGCTTAATTTCATCTAACCACTGTCGGACATCCTGAGTCATTATGCTGAGAAAGACGATATAGTAATCAATTGAGAACCGATCGGGTAAGCTAACCTTTAGACTACCGTTCAACGGCATATTATAAATAGTAACAATTGTGCGATCGCGCGCACGCGTGGGTTTACCCGTATCGCCCCGATCAGCGCGAGAGAGACAATTCTTGGCCCTAGGTGCTACAGATTAAATTTATAGGATAGACCCAAAACAATTCAATCTACAATGAAACTAACGACAAGGGTGATCTTTGCTCTGTTATAGCTTAAATGAATTGACATTGGGTTGAACTTTTATGCTGTTGAGTGTTCATCGACTGATTGAAGATCTAGCAGAACAGGTTGCTCAATCGATAGTATTCCTGTTTCAGAAAATTAGACAACCGTCTCAAGGGGGGTCAACGGAGTCAAAACGCCGATCCTCTCCTCCACCGGACTCAGCCCCCACCCCCCCATCGGAAGACTCGGATGTTTTTAAACAGCCCATTGACTCTGCGGCAGAGGGAGTGGCCGATCGTTTAATTCAAGTTGGCTATATTTTCTGGGATGGACTTAAAAGTATTCCCAGACGACTGGCGCGTTATTTTCAATTTTTACTTTATCTCAATTGGAACACTGTTAAAACTGTTGCGGTTCGCACTGTAGAACATCGCTTGAGCGGCTTTTCGGCAGAAATGGCTTTTCAGTCTATGCTTGCCTTATTTCCGGCTTTACTGGCGATTCTAGCGGCGATTAGCTTATCTGAATCCTTACAGTCTATTTTATATGAAATTGCCAGTCTACTAGCCGAGATTGCTCCCGAACAGGTTCGTCAACTCATTGCCCGACAATTAATTATTAACCGCAGTCCACAACTATTTTCTTTTAGCTTTATTCTGGCAATTTGGCTGTTTTCTAGTGTGATTGTTTCAGCCATGTCTGCACTTAATCACATTCATCAAGTGCCGCGCGATCGCCACCGTCCTTTTTGGCGAGCAAAATTAATTGCAATTGGACTTGCAGTCGGTAGTTTGCTGTTATTAGTGGTTGCTTCGGGATTGGTATTTGTGAGTGATTTAGCCGTAGAAACCCTCGCCCGCAAAAGTTGTATCTTAGAAACCGTTGGCAGTTGTCCGATCGACCAAATTAATCTTTGTTTAGAGCAGCCTCCGGTACAAAGCTGTTTACTCGAAGAAACTCTGTCTAGTAATTGGCTTAAGTTGCGTTGGCCGATTACTTTGGGAGTTGTTTCAATTAACTTTGCCCTGATTTATCGGTATGGCCCCAGTTATCGACAGCCAGAAACACCGATTATGCCGGGTGCAATCTTATCCGCTATTTTATGGGCTTTTTTATCTAACTTATTTCGATTATATGTCTACCATTTTGGTAACTATAACTTAACCTACGGAACGATTGGTGCATTTATTATCTTGCTATTATGGCTTTATATTTGTTGCTTAGTCATGTTAATTGGCGCTCAACTTAATGTCACTGTTGGAGAAGCGATGAGACGAAAGCGCCTCAGAAGTTCACCCTCCTCTGATTAGAGTAATTAGAATTAATCTGCTTCCAACTTGATTTCAAGATTAAATTTCTGTTATTGATGAGCAAAAAGAAAGCTATACGACAACTGATTGATCAACTCATAATTCACAATACTTTTCTTTAATCACACAATACTACTTATTATCTGTCCTTTCTGTAATTTGTGGCGATCGCAAAAGGAAAATTAGTTTTGCTGCTTGATTTCATACTCAGCCAATTGCTGAAATTCTGAATAACTCAGACTGCCCCGGAAAAACTATTGCGATCTAAACACAATTGCTATTTCTGCTGTGATGAAATCGGGTTTACTGCTTGATTTGACACTTAGTAAAT